>DASSBZ010000037.1:0-7937 GCA_035698205.1 Gemmatimonadaceae bacterium
GACGCCGAGGGCGCGTACGCGGTACAGCATGACCTGCAGTCCATGATGCAGTCGCTGGTCGGGATTGTACGGCAGGAGGCGGAGATCCAGGAGGCGCTGGGCAAGCTTGCTGCGCTGCGAGAGCGGGCCGCGAAGGTCGGCGCACAGGGGAACCGCGAATACAACCCGGGGTGGCACACGGCCATGGACCTCGGCAACCTGCTGACGATTTCGGAAGCGATCGCCCGATCGGCGCTCGACCGGCGCGAGAGCCGGGGGGGACACTTCCGCGATGACTTCCCGCAGAAAGATCCTGAAGCGGCCAAGTACAACACCGTGCTGCGCCGGGGCGCCGACGGCAGCATGACACTCACGCGCGAACCCATTCCGCCGCTGCGCGAAGAGCTGGCGACGATCATCGAGGAGCAGCAGGCATGAGCACCGCCACCTTCCGGATCTGGCGCGGCGCCGATGGCGCCGGCGAACTCGCCGACTACAGCACCGAAGTATCGGAGGGGATGGTGGTGCTCGACGCCGTCCACGATATCCAGTCCGCGCAGGCGCACGACATGGCGGTGCGCTGGAACTGCAAGGCGGGGAAGTGCGGGTCCTGCTCCGCCGAGATCAACGGCAAGCCACGGCTGATGTGCATGACCCGGCTCGACGAGCTCGATCTCGACCGTCCCGTGACCATCGAGCCCATGCGCGCCTTTCCGCACGTGCGCGATCTCGTGACCGACGTGAGCTGGAACTACGAGGTGAAGAAGCGGATCCGGAAGTTCACCCCTCGCGCCCCCGATGCACCGGACGGCAGCTGGCGCATGCAGCAGTCGGACGTGGACCGGGTGCAGGAATTCCGGAAGTGCATCGAGTGTTTTCTCTGCCAGGATGTCTGCCACGTGCTGCGCGACCATCACAAGCACGAGTCGTTCATCGGCCCGCGCTTCCTCACGTATGTGGCGGCGCTGGAGATGCACCCGCTGGACACACAGGACCGGACGGACGAGTTGAAGGAGGCCGACGGGATCGGTTACTGCAACATCACCAAGTGCTGCACCAAGGTCTGCCCGGAGGGGATCACGATCACCGACAACGCCATCATCCCGTTGAAGGAGCGGGTGGTGGATCGGTACTATGATCCGCTCAAGGCGCTGGTACGACTGGTGCGGGGGAAGAAGAGCACATGAACGGGACACACGGACCATCACGAGCCACGTGGAGCATGCCGTGTTCGAACTGAAATCGTTGTCGCGGGCGGCGATCGAGCGCTCGCTGGCCAAGGCCGAGCGGTATCGCCTGCTGAACCAGCCGTGGGCCGCCGAGAGCATCTGCCTCGACGTCCTGCGCACCGACCCGGCGAACCAGCAGGCGGTGCACGCGCTGCTGCTTGCCCGAACCGAGCAGTTCGGCGACGACCTGGCCGGCCATGTGGCCCAGGCGCGCGAGGCGTTGACGCAGCTCACCAGCGATTACGAGCGCGCCTACTACGCCGGGATCATCGCCGAACGAATCGCACGTACCGAGCTGCGACGCCACGTGCCCGGCGCGGGGCACATGGCCTACGACCATGTGCGTGAGGCGATGGAGTGGTTCGAGAAGGCCGAGGCGTTGCGTCCGCAGGGGAACGATGACTCGATCCTGCGCTGGAACAGTTGCGCGCGGCTGCTGAACGAATCGACGCGCGTGGTGCCAAGGCCGATTGAACGGGAGCAGGTCATAACCGGGGAATAGTTATAGAAGCATGCTGCGAGCTGCACGCGGCTTGCTGGGGGCTGCGTGCCACCGGCTGTGGGTACTCGGCGGCTTTCCCTGACGGGGCGCAGCATGCTGCATGCTGCACCCACCGCGGCGTCATGCTGCGTGCTGCACGCTACTTGCTGGTAGCTGCGTGCTACGGCGACGACTCCAGCTCCACCGGATACCGCAGCACGATCGGCGCCCCGATCGAGTCCTCCGCGATCACGTACAGCTTGCGCGCGCGGATCACCGCCCGATAGAAATCGGCTGGCGGCTCGCTCATTCGCACCGTGGCCTGCCATTCAGCTCCAGGCGGCGGCGCGAAGACGTGCATGGCCACGCCCACGGAATCGCGGACGCGCATCCACACGCGCCCCTCGTCGTCCCGGACGAGTCCGAGCAGTACTTCCTTGCTGTCGGGAATGAGGCCGAGGTCGAGCGGCGCGTTGCCGCTGCGGCTCATGAAGGTCTCCACCCGTTCCACCGCCGACGCGCGCTCGGCGTCGCTCACGCGGGCGGGAACGACGGCGCTCACGACGGAATCGACGGGGGCGAGACTGCCGAACGGCGTACGCAATGCCACCGCACGCGCGGTGTTGGCGCACCACACGCTGCCCGTCGCGTCGATCCACGTCTTCGCGCCACTGGCGTAGGGCACCCCCATGAAACCACGTGGAAAGGCATAGACGGGGTGCGGGTCGAAGCCGCATGATGGGAACGGCAGGGTGTCGGCGGCGAGCGTGACCAGATCGAGACGGCGGACAAATTCAGCGCGCCCGGAGTCGGTGCGTACGGAGATACGGTCGATCAGCCGGCCTGCACTGTCGATACCGCCACCCCACGTGTACGCGAACGACGAGATCGGAATGACTTTGGTGTCGAGTAACGACCCGGCGGTATCGAACACGGTGACGCGCCTGACTCGGGGGTCGTAGACGAACAGATGACCGTTCGGGCCGAACGCGAGGCCGGTCGGCGCGTTGAACTCTCCCGGCCCCTCGCCATGACGCCCGATCGAGCGCACCACGTTGCCGAACGGGTCGAACACGCGGATCGCGGCCTCCTGCGTGTCGAGCGCGTACAGATAGCCGCGTCCGTCCACGGCAAGGGCGCGAAGCTGGCTGAAGCTCGCGGCCCCGGTATCTGCGCTGCCATAGCGAAGGTCGGGCTCCACGGTGAACGCGGGCGGTCCCTCGACATGATCGGCACCTGCACAGGCAACGACAGCCACGAGCAGCACGAGCGCCGCACGACTCATCCCCCCGCTGCGCGCACTATCTGAAGCGCGCCGTCCGCCGCCGCGCGCGTGCATGCCGCTCATCGCGCCTCCACACCGATCACCGCCCACACCGGAAAGTGATCCGATGGCCACAGCGCCCCGAACTTCCTGCGGTCGATGCCGCTCGCCTCCACCCGCCACCCGGCCCCGACGAGGATGTGATCGATCATGCCACCGGTGGAGTCACCCTTGAAAGCATGGTACGTCCCGACCGATTGCGCGTCGGGATGCGCCGCACGAAATGCATCGTGCAGCGAGACGTTCACGTCGGCGAGCAGCGAGAGATACGCCGGATTCCGCTCGTCGGAGTTGAAGTCGCCCATGACGATCACGCGATCACCCGGCGATCCATCGGATTCCATCCGCTGCCGCAGCAACTGCGCGCTGCGCTCGCGCGATGGCTGCGACTCATGATCCCAGTGCAGGTTGTAGACGCGCAACGTATCAGCGCCGCCCTCGGCGCGATCGACGAGGCGTGCCCACGTCACGATCCGCGTTATGCGGTTGCCCCAGGACGTGGAGCCCGGCACATCTGGCGTGTCGGAGAGCCAGAATGTGCCGTGGTCGAGAATGGCGAAGCGCGCGGTATCGACGAACAGCGCCGAATATTCGCCGGCGGTGCGGCCATCGTCACGGCCGACGCCCAGTTCGCGATACGCAGGCAGGGCGCTGTCGAGCGCGTCGAGCTGGCCACGCAACGCCTCCTGCACGCCGAGAACGTGTGGGGCATGATCGAGGACGGTGGCGATGACCAGGGGGCGCCGGTTCGGCCAGACGTGCTCGCCATCCGGGGCCGTGCCGTAGCGGATGTTGAAGCTGAGCACCCGGACGGGTGCCTGCGCGGCGACGGCGGCGGGACCTGACACCGCGGCGAGTATCACGAGCCCGAGGCACAACCGGTGCACGAGCCCTCTCCCCGGGCGTCGCACGGCGCCGGATGGGGTGGCGCGACAGGGGTTCATGCGCCAGAATGCCGAATCGGCTTGCGAGGCGCAAGCCCGCTCCGGCCGGGCGCCGGATCCTCGAGCTCTGTGCTGACCGATGCTCCTTCCGCGAATCGACGTTCGCCACGCGACCGCGTGGGTGATTCCGATGCTCCTGACCGCGGTGGCGGCGTGCGACGTCGGTGACCAGCAGGCAACCGAGCGCAGCGTGATTCCGGCAGCGCAGGCTGCGGCCGCTGCGGTCGACTCGTCAGGCGCCCAAGTCGAACTCGTGCGGACCATCAGGACGCACGCGCGAAAGGAGATGAAGGAAGCGTCGAGCGCGGCGGCGAGCGTTGCGCAGCCCGGAGTGGTGTTCACGATCAACGACTCGGGGCACGATCCGTGGCTGTTCGCGCTCGATTCGACCGGCGCCGATCGCGGCGTGTGGAGCGTGAATGGCGCGACGAACCGCGACTGGGAGGCGCTCGCGCTCGGGGCCTGTGCCAACGCCGATGACACGAGCGGCATGGAGGCCGGAGTACCGCGGTGCATCTACATCGGCGACGTGGGCGACAACGATGCGAAGCACGCATCGCTCACGCTCTACCGTGTCCGTGAACCGGCCGTTCTGCCTCCGGGCAGAACCGGGACGCTGGATGCCGAACGGGTCACCTTCCGCTACAGCGACGGGCGGCACGACGTGGAGGCCATGTACGTGGCCGCCGATGGCGCGGTGTTCTTCATTACCAAGCGACCGCTCAAGGACGCCGCGGGTCGCGCGCGACCGGCCCTGATCTTCAGGCTCCCCCTCGCGGCATGGTCTGGTGGCGCGGTCGCGATCGCCGAGCTCGTCGACAGCCTGCCCATAGTCCCCGGGTCGGCACCGCGCCGCATGATTACCGACGCGGCGCTGGCGCCGGATCGTCGCCGCCTTGTGGTGCGCACCTATCGGCAGCTGTTCACCTTTGCCATCGATGCCGAAACGGGGCTGCCGCGCGCGGACGTGCCGCCGGGGGTGTGCAACGTGCGCGCGCTCGACGAGAAGCAGGGGGAAGGTGTCACCTGGTGGAACAGCGGCCGCTCGCTGCTGCTGGTCAGCGAGGGGCGGAAGGAGCCGATGCTGGAGGTTCGCTGCCCGATGGCGCGCGCGGACTGAACTCGGCGCCCTGATTCCGGCGGCCGCCGTTGGTGTGCTCCCGGCCTGCCTGACGTCGCTGTGCTCCCTGGCTGCCTAACGCCGGTGCGTGGGCACCGATTCCTTCTGGTGCACCGGGATCTCCTGTGCTGCCCCCTCGCCGAGCAGCCGGGCGCCGTCTCCCTGGGCAAGCACGCTCGTCATGTAACGCTGCGACTCGCCAACGCGCTCGACCTCGATGGCAACCGCATCCATGGCCTGTTCGAGGGTGGTGAGCCGATCGGACAGTTCGCGCGGCAGCGTGGTCACCGCCGCGCCGCGGCGCCAGATGCGGCGCGCATAGGCAATGGTCAGCGGCAGCAGCACGATGAACATGAACATGCCGCCGAGCACCCAGGCCTCCTCGGGCGGGCCGGTACGCGGCGGCCGCGGCGGCTCCGCCGTGGCGCCAGGGATGGCTGCGGCGCGCGCGACCGCGAGGTTGGCCGCCTGCAACTGCTCGTCCACGGCGGTGATGCGCTGGTCGACCTGAACGATCCGCTCCTCGATCCCCTTGCGTGCCGCCGCGTCGAGCGGCGCGCGGGCCAGTTCGCCATCACCAGCCGGGGTCAACTGCTCCACCAGGTTCTCGCGGGTTTCTTCGAGCACCTCCAACTGGTTGCGCAACTCGGTGCGCTGGGCGCGGTACGCGCGATACACGGCGGCCGGATTCGTCGACGTGGCCCCCTGCGCAGCGGCGTCCCCCACCGTCACGATCGGCAACCCGCCCGGCGTATTGGTCACGGTGATCGTCGGCGGGCTCTGCACCGGCGCGATGACCGGCGCAGCGCTGGGCGTGGCCGGCGTTCCTGACTGCATCGGTTCATTCCTCACGGGCGATCGCACCGCGAACACGGGCATATGGATGGGGCACGCTCCAGCGTACGCCGCGTCGGTCTGCGCTGTTTCAGGGTTCCGCGAACGTAAGTGGCCTGACCTCGAACCTGTATGATGGTCGAGCGCGGACGATGGCGCCACCCGCGGTTGGCCCGCAGCCGGCTCCCGGTCGCATGGCCGGTTTGCGGTAGGCTCGGCGAGATGCACCGCTCCGATCAGCGCGGTTGCGGCCGGGAACGGTTGGAGGCACCTTGTGCGCCATGCCGACTCCGCCGAAGTGGCTCGCAGGATTCGCGATTGCCCTGCTGCCGTTGACCTCCCCCATCGGGGCGCAGCTCACGACGCCCCCCACCAACGCCCCCGCCTCCGCCGCTACGCGCTCGTCCGCCGACCTCGCCCGACTGGCGGATGCGGTGTTCGCGCGCTGGGATTCCTCGTCGGCCGTGGCGCCAGGGTGTGCGCTGGGCGTCGATCGTGCCGGTGCACCGCGCTTCTCACGCGCCTGGGGGCGTGCCGATCTCGAGTTCGATGCACCCAACTCGCCGGCCACCATCTTCGAGGCGGGATCGGTCTCCAAGCAGTTCACGGCAGCGGCAACGGTGCTGCTGGCGCTCGATGGCAAGCTGAATCTCGACGACGACGTGCGCCGGTATGTGCCCGAGCTGCCGCAGTACGAGCGCCCCATCACGATCCGGCACCTGCTCAACCACACGAGCGGGCTGCGCGACTGGGGTGACATCGTCTCGCTGGCCGGTTGGCCGCGCGGCATGCGCCGTTACACCCACGACGACGTGCTGCAGGTACTCGCGAGGCAGAGCGCGCTGAACTATCCCCCTGGCGATCGCTATTCGTACACGAACAGCGGCTACAACCTGCTGGCCATGATCGTCGCTCGCGTGAGCGGAATGCCGTTCGCCGAGTTCTCGCGCACGCGCCTGTTCGAGCCACTTGGCCTCACGCACACGCAGTGGCGCGACGACTACTCGCGTATCGTGAAGGGGCGTGCACAGGCGTACGAGCCCGCGGGGAGCGGGTGGCGGCTCGAGATGCCGTTCGAGAACGTACACGGCAACGGTGGCCTGCTGACCACGGTGGGCGACCTGCTGACATGGACCGGTGTGCTGGAACATCCGTCTCCGGCCTGGCGGGCGCTGGTGGATTCCATGCACGTTCGCGGCCGCCTGACGAGTGGAGACACCATCACCTACGCGCTCGGCCTGTTCATCGACGAGTACCGTGGTGTGCGTCGCGTGCAGCACAGCGGCGCCACCGCCGGATATCGCGCTTACCTCGTGCGCTTCCCCGATCGCGGGCTCGCCATCGCCGTGCTGTGCAATGCGGCGAACGCCTCGCCCGGCACCTATGTGAATCGACTCAGCGACTCCCTGCTCGTGGGCGTACTCGCCGCAGTGGAGCGAGGATCGAGCGCGTCGAACGCGGCCGACACGACATCGTCGCCCGACTGGTCACCATCGCAGCGCGAGCTCGAAGCGTACGTCGGTGAGTACCGGAGCCATGACGTGGCATCCACGCTGCGCGTGCGGGTCGATTCCGGCGCGCTCGTCGTGGAGATTGCCCCGGGGAAGGAGTTCGTCCTCCGGCCGCGATCGCCCGACCAGTTCAGCGGGCTCGCGCGTGGGATCCGCTTCGTTCGCGATTCGTCGGGGAGGATTATCGAGCTGCACACCTCGTCGCCGCGCGCATACGATGTGGCCTGGACACGGCTTCGCGGTGCTGGGCGTTGACGGGCATTACCGAATAGCGCGCGAGCGAGCACGGCCGCAACGTGAAGCAGGGCAACCGCGCGACCGGAAGTGCACGAACCGTCAGCGGTGCCTTGCATCCACGCCACCCGCGGTCGCAACTTCGACCCCCGCCAACACGACTCCACCACGAGGTCCCGAGGCCATGCATCGGATCATCACAAGACTTGCCCGCTTCGCCGCGATTTCTTCCCTGATCGCGCTTCCTGCCGCGGCGCTCGCGCAGCGCGCGGGCGACGATG
>DASSBZ010000038.1:0-32375 GCA_035698205.1 Gemmatimonadaceae bacterium
ATCGCCGACCTCCCGGGGCTGACGCGACTGGCGCGCCAGTACAACGCGGCCCTCGTCGTGGATGATGCGCATGCGCTGGGCGTGCTCGGGCCCAATGGCGACGGCACCGCGGCGCACTTCGGCCTGATCGACGAGGTGGACATCATCGTCGGTACCTTCTCCAAGTCGCTCGCGTCCATCGGCGGGTTCGCGGCCGGCACCGCAAACGTGATCGATTACCTCAAGCATCACGCGCGTCCGCTGATCTTCACGGCGTCGCTGCCGCCGTCCAACACGGCGGGGGTGATTGCCGCACTCGACGTGCTGCAGCGCGAACCGGAGCGGCGCACGCGGCTGTGGGCCAATACGCGGCGGTTCACCGAGGGCGTTCGTTCCCTGGGATTTGTCACCGGGCCAACCGAGACGCCGATCGTGCCGATCATCATCGGGCCGCTCGAGCGCACACTGCTCTTCTGGCGGCGACTGTTCGACGCCGGCGTGTTCACCAATCCCGTGGCGCCGCCAGCTGTTCCGCCGGCGCAGTGCCGCTTGCGGATGAGCCTGATGGCCACCCACACCGACGCGCAGCTCGACGAATCACTGGACGCACTCGGGCGCATCGGCCGGGAGTTGGGCGTCATCTGAGCAGCGCGATCTCCGTTCGGCCCGTCCGTACCGGCACCGACCTCGCCCGATTCATCGACCTGCCGTATCGATTGCATTCGGCCGAGCGCTGCTGGGTACCTCCGCTGCGCATGGACGTGAAGACGCAGCTCGATCGTCGCCGGAACCCGTTCTTCGAGCATGCGGAAGCGGAGTACTTCCTGGCCGAGCGCGGTGAGCAGGTCATCGGGCGCATCGCCGCGATCGACAACCGCCTGCACTACGAGCATCATCCGGCCGACCGGGTTGGTTTCTTCGGCTGGTTCGAGTGCGCCGATGACCAGGAGGCGGCGAATGCGCTGCTGGAGGCAGCATCGGCGTGGGTGCGTGCGCACGGCCTGCCGGCCATGCGCGGGCCGGCATCCTTCTCCGTGAACGACGACTGCGGCCTGCTGGTCGACGGGTTCGAGACGCCTAACGTGTTGCTGACGCCATGGCATCCGCCGTACTACGCCGTACTGCTGGAACGTGCCGGCTTCGCCAAGGCCAAGGACCTCATTCTCTACGAGGGCGGGCATCCCACCCACTACGCCGAGCCGCCGGAACGCATCGGGCGCGCCGCGGCGATGCTCGAGGAGCGATATGGCATTCGCATCCGCGACCTGAACCTGCGCGACTTCCGTGCGGAGGTGGGACGCGTGAAGGTGCTGTACAATGCCTGCTGGGAGCGGAACTGGGGGTTCATCCCGATGACCGACGCCGAGATCGATCATCTGGCGAAGGAATTCCGCCCGGTCGTGATCCCCGAGCTCGTGCCGTTCGCGGAGGCCGCCGACGGCACCCCGATCGGCTTCGGCCTCGCGCTGCCGGATCTCAACCAGGTGCTGCGCGCCAACCGGAACGGGCGCGTCGTGCCCGGGGCGGCACGCATTCTCTGGGGGCTCAAACGACGCACCATTCGCCGCGCGCGCGTGGCACTGCTCGGCGTGCTGCCGGAGTACCGCCGCATTGGCCTGGATGCGGTGCTGTACCACCGCATCTGGACTCGCGCCGGACATCGCGGCATCTACTGGGGCGAGGGGGGCTGGGTGCTCGAGGACAATCCCTCCATGCGACACGGACTGGAGCGCATGAGGTTCAGCGCGTACAAGACTCTGCGACTCTACGATCGGCCGACATGAACGTGCTGGTCACCGGGGCGACCGGCTTCGTGGGGGGCCACCTGGTCTCCCACCTGCTCGCTGGAGGCCATCGCGTGACCGCGCTCGTACGCGACGAGGCGCGTGGTGCGCCACTTGTCAGGCAGGGGGTGCGCGTGGTGACCGGCACGGTGGACGACCGTGACGCACTGGCTGTGGCGTGCGACGGCGCCGACACCATCATGCATGTTGCCGGGCTCACGCGCGCGCTGAACGGGCGGGAGTTTCATCGCGTCAACGTCGACGGGACGCGGCGTCTGCTCGAGACCGCGGCCGCGACGCGCGCCGCACGATTCATGTATGTCTCATCGCTTGCCGCGGCCGGACCAGACGACGGGCGTGGGGAGCGGGACGCGTCACCCCGCCCGGTCACCGTGTATGGACGCAGCAAACTCGCCGCCGAGCAGCTCGTTCGCGCAAGCGGGGCGGACTGGACCATCCTGCGCCCCCCCATGGTCTATGGACCCGGCGATCGCGAGCTGCTGCGTGTCTTCCGATCGGCCCGGCGATTCGGGATCGCACCGGTGTTCGGCGACGGGACACAGCAACTAGTCGCGATCTTCGCTCCGGATCTGGCCGAGGCGCTGGTCGTGGCGGCAACCACGGATGCCACCGTGGGCGGCACGTACGCGGTCTGCCATGCCGAGCGCTTCACGCAACGTGCACTGGCGCACGCCGTTGGGCGCGCGGTGGAGCGTGACGTTCGGACCCCCGGCGTTCCGCGCTGGCTGGCGCGTCCCATCCTCACCGTGACCGATGCAGCGGCGCGGGTCACGCGCCGACCGACGCTGCTCACGACGGACAAGGCGAACGAGTTTCTCGCCAGCGGCTGGACCGCCGATCCCGCACCGTTCCACCGCGACACGGGATGGCGCGCCGCCCACGACCTCCGTGCCGGCCTGTCGCTCACCGCGACGTGGTACCGGGAGCACGGATGGCTGTGAGCCGCTTTCGCCCCGTTGACTGGCTCGTGAGCGGCTACGCGGCGATCGTCGTGGTCACCGCTGCCAGCCGGCTGCCAGGAAATCCATCCCTCGTGTGGGTCATGCTGGGGCACGCACTCATCCCCGCGCTCGCGTGGGCGCTTTCCACCACTCCTGTGAGCCGGAGCGAGGGTGGACGCGTGCTTCGCGAGCTGTATCCGCTCTTCCTGCTCATCGGGCTCTATTCCGCCCTCGATCCACTCGCACGGGCCGCGGGGATGGCCGTCCACGACGCAACGGTACAGCGCTGGGAGCTCGCGCTGTTCGGCATGCAACCGAGCCGACTCCTCTGGCAGGCGTTTCCATCACCGCTGCTCTCGTCGGTGCTGCACGCCGCGTATCTCGCGTACTATGGCATCGTGGCCGTGCCACCGGTGGTGCTGGCCTGCCAGCGGAAGTGGCAGCACGTGCAGTGGTATGTCTTCAACGTGCTGCTGACGTTCGTGGTCTGCTACGTCGTGTTCCTCTTCTTCCCCGTGGCGGGGCCGTACTACGAGTTCGAACGCCCCGCCGCGTGGTTCCTCGATAATGGACCGGCGCGCGCGGTGTACGCGGTGCTCGCCGGCGGCAGCTCATACGGCGCCGCGTTCCCGTCGTCGCATGTGGCAGCCACCCTCGTGAGTACGGCCGCGGCGTGGCGGGCATCCCGGCCGATGGGCGCGGTCCTCGCCGCACCGGCGGCGCTTCTCACCATGGCGGTGGTCTACTGCCAGATGCACTACGCCGTGGACGCGCTGGCGGGCATCGCCGTTGCGGCGGGCTGTCTCTGGATCGGCGCGCGCGTGATGCGCAGCTCGGCGAGCGGCGACGCCGGGGTCCCCGCTGGAAGTCGTTCACTGTGAGAGTGAACGCGCACCGCGTGGCCTACCAGTAGCGCAGCTCCCCACCCACCATCCGTGCTGGTGGCCCGAGCTCGTGCGGTACCGCCGGCGATTGATCGCGGATGTGGCGCACCTCGATACCGAGCGAAACGAGCACGTCGGCGATGATGCGGCGGTGACATCGCCACCACAGGAGCTCCGCGCACATCACGGTCGTTCGACGACCCCATGCCACCGCGAGCAGGTCACCCAGTCCGGCCGCGAATTCTTCACTCGCCACATGGTCGGCATACGCGCGGAACGCGGCATGCGTCCAGGCTACGTTGATGGAATCGGGATCCGGACGCCGACGCCCACCCAGCGCGGGAAGCCATCGGTAGTCGACCCCGCACCGCGGCAGGGTGGATTCGAGTCGTTCACGGCCGTACTGCGGAACGCGACGGGAGCCGGGGAAGCTCCGCACATCCACGACCAGTTCAATCGCGTGCGCTTCGAGCACGGAGACAAAGTCGTCGAACGGCCGCGTGGAATGCCCGATCGTCCATGTGGTCAAAGCGATGTGACTCATGCGTCCATGGCTACGCGCCTGCCCTTGCCCACCTTCACGTTCCGCAGCAGTATCACACGTCGATCCTGCGTGGCTGCCCGCGAACCACACGATGTCGTCATGCATGCCCCCCGCTTCGTCGTGGGACGTCCATACCTTCGTCTGAACTGGTCAGTGAATGGTATCGCGATTCCCCACCGCAGGCGGACAATTACCGTGCTCCCCGCCTCGATTCCATCATGCCGATTCGACAGTTCCTCAAGGAGAACTGGCTGCTCCTGCTGCTGGTCTTCGTCCCGGTGGCCCTGCTGCTGGAGTACGTCGTCCACGCCAGCGCGCTCGCGATCTTTCTCGCATCATCGGCGGCGATCATCCCGCTTGCCGCGCTGATGGGACGCGCCACCGAGCAACTCGCCGAACGGCTCGGCGAGGGACCCGGCGGCCTGCTCAACGCCACCTTCGGCAATGCGGCCGAACTCATCATCGCGATCGTTGCGCTCCGCGCCGGACTGTTCGACCTGGTGAAGGCGTCGATTACCGGTTCCATCATCGGCAATGTGCTGCTGGTGTTCGGGGCGAGCGCGCTCTGGGGTGGTCTCAAGTTCAAGCGGCAGCAGTTCAACCGGACGGCTGCCGGCCTGAGCGCCACGCTGCTCGTTCTCAGCGCCGTCGCGCTCGTCATCCCGGCCATCTTCCATCTCGTCGTGGGCGACGCAACGGCGACCGGTGTCGACGAGCAGGCACTGAGCCTCGAGATCTCAGTCGTACTCATCATCACGTACGCCCTGAGCCTCCTGTTCTCGCTCCACACCCACAAGGAGCTCTACGTCGGCGAGGCCGGGTCGCACACTGGCGAACTCTCGCCGGCACACTCCACGAAGCAGTCCGTACTGCTTCTGCTGGCGGCCACCGCCGGCGTGGCGGTGATGAGTGAGATGCTCGTGGGCGCAGTAGAGGAAACGGCCGACGTGTTCGGCATGAACGAAGTGTTCGTCGGCGTGATCCTGGTCGCGCTCATCGGCAACGCGGCCGAACATTCGTCGGCGATCCTCATGGCGGCGAAGAACCGGATGGATGCCGCCATCACCATCGCCGTCGGCTCGTCCATCCAGGTCGCGCTGTTCGTGGCGCCGGTGCTCGTGTTCCTGAGCTACTGGATTGCGCCCGAAGCCATGGATCTGCGATTCACGACCCTCGAGGTGGTGGCCGTTGGAATCTCGGTGTGGATCATGGCGCTCATCGCGCAGGATGGTGAATCGCACTGGATGGAGGGCGTCCAGCTCCTGGCCGTGTACGCCATACTCGGCTTCGCGTTCTACACGCTGCCCCTGTAAGCGGGAACGGGCGCGCCCCGTGCCCGAGCGGCGCCCCCCATCAGGGCGCGCCGTCGTCCCGCTTCAGCGAGTCGAACGGAATCTCGGACTCCACGAACGCGTACAGCCGTTTGAACTCACCGGGAGCGATCCGTTCCCGCATCGGCATCGCAACCATGATGGCCTGGAAGGCCGCCACAACGCCTGGGTGATTCGATCGCTTCGCATCCAGGAGCTCGGTCAGCTGGAGTAGAACTTCCGCCCGCCGATGTTGCGCCGGTGTCAGGTTGGAGCTGCCCCGAGTCCGGCGTCCGTGGCGCGAGTTGGAGCCCGGAGTGCGGAATTCCGCGACCAGTTGACCCAGCACCATGAATGGCTTGCTCAGCAGGCGCGGAATGGCGGGCACCACGTCCCCGATTGCGTCCGACAGGCGACCGGATCGCGCCAACAGCGCGGAGATGCGGTCGCCCTCCAGTTCGGGTACTCGCCCGGACATGCGCAGCCATGCGTCAGGCGGAAGTGCTTGGACACGCGCCGCGAAGTCGGGGAGCAGTTCGCCGCCGGACATTGTCATGGGAGGGAAGATATTCGCCGCGACAGTTGCCGCGCCACGGTCGGGGTCGTAGACTCTCGCCAACATCCCCGGGAGCGCCCTATCGTGCGTACTTCGTTCTGGCAGGCTGCAGCCAATCTCGCTGTCGTCGCAATGTTGGCCGCATGCGGCGGCGCCGACGCCGCCCGGTATGACCTCATCCTCCGTCACGGCACGATCTACGATGGCTCCGGTGCGGCGCCAGTCACCGGCGACGTGGCAATTCAGGGGGATTCGATCGCCGCGATCGGCGACCTGGCGGGTGCGAGCGCCGCACAGGAGATCGAACTCGGCGGACTGGCGGTCGCGCCGGGCTTCATCAACATGCTCAGTTGGGCCACCGAGTCGCTCATCGAGGATGGACGCTCCCAGAGCGATATCCGCCAGGGAGTGACGCTCGAGGTGTTCGGCGAAGGCACCTCGATGGGACCGATGTCGGATACGATGAAGGCAGAGGCCATCGCGCAGCAGGGCGACATCCATTACGACATCACATGGACCACGCTTGGCGAGTATCTCGACTCGCTCGTCGCCGGCGGCATCTCGACGAACGTCGCGTCCCTCGTCGGTGCCACCACCGTGCGCATTCACGAGGTCGGCTATGAGAACCGCGCACCAACCACGGAGGAGCTGGATCGCATGCGTGCCCTGGTCCGCCAGGGGATGGAAGAGGGCGCGCTTGGCATCGGCTCGTCGCTGATCTATGCGCCGGCGTTCTACGCGTCCACCGACGAGCTGGTGGCGCTCGCCAGCGAAGCGGCCGCGTTTGGCGGCGTCTATACGTCGCACATGCGGAGCGAAGGGAATCAACTGCTCGAAGCGGTGGACGAGCTCCTCACCATCGCGCGTCAGGCCGGGATCCCCGCGCACATCTATCATCTCAAGGCGGCGGGTGAGCAGAACTGGCCGAAGCTCGATGCGGTGATCGAGAAGGTCGAAACCGCGCGCGCCGAGGGGCTCGAGATTACCGCCGACATGTATACGTATACCGCCGGAGCCACCGGGCTGGACGCCGCGATGCCACCCTGGGTTCAGGAAGGCGGCCTGCAGGAATGGCGGCGTCGGCTGCAGGATCCGGCCATCAGGCGTCGGGTGATGACGGAGATGCGCACGCCCACCGACGAATGGGAGAGCCTGTACCTGCTGAGCGGCTCCGCCGATCGCGTGCTCCTCGTGGCGTTCAAGCAGGACTCGCTCAAGCCACTCACGGGCAAAACGCTCGCCGAGGTTGCCGCGCTGCGCGGCAAATCGCCCGAGGAGACGGCGATGGACCTAGTGGTACAGGACGACAGTCGCGTCGGGACCGTCTACTTCCTCATGTCGGAGGACAACGTGAAGAAGCAGATCGCGCTGCCGTGGATGAGCTTTGACTCCGACGCCGAGTCAATCGCGCCCGAGGGCGCGTTCCTGAAATCCAATCCGCACCCGCGCGCCTACGGCAACTTTGCACGGCTGCTCGGCAGGTACGTCCGCGACGAGAAGGTAATTCCACTGGAGGAGGCCATTCACAGGCTGACGAACCTTTCGGCGACGACGCTCCGCCTGAAGCGTCGCGGACTGCTGCAGCCCGGCTACTACGCGGACGTCGTCGTATTCGACCCGGCATCCATCACCGACCACGCCACGTTCGAAGAACCACATCAGTACGCGACGGGCATGAAGCACGTGTTCGTGAACGGAACGCAGGTGCTTCGCGACGGCGAGCACACGGGTGCAACACCGGGGCGCGTCGTGCGTGGGCCGGGGTGGACGGGGTGGGCACGATGAGCCGGCTCGTGTGGATCCTTGCTGCCATTCTCTGCACTGCAGCCGCGTCGCTGTCGGCGCAGGGCAGCGCGACGGGTGCAATAGCAGGCGTCGTACGCACGGACGGTGACGCTCCCGTGCCCTCCGCCAGCATCACGGTCACGTCGCGCGGCAGCGACAGTATGCGTTCGATCGATGCCGACGCAGCGGGATCGTTCCGGATTGGAGGACTTGCCCCCGGCCTCTACGACATCGCCGTTCGTCGCGTGGGCTATCGGGCCGCGTCGCTCCGCGACCTGCGCGTCGTGGCGGGTCGCACGATCGATGTACGCGTGGAGCTTCTGCAGTCGGAAACCCGGCTGTCCACGGTCCAGGTGGTCGCATCACCGACCGACGTGGACGTGAGCAGCCCTGCGATCTCGGCGCGGCTCGAAACCAGCGTGACGCAGATGCTGCCCACTGCGCGCGACGCCGGCTCGCTGGTGCGGCTCGTGGCGGGGGCGCGCGAAAACCAGGTATGGGGCGGCGCGGGGGAACTCGCCAACAACGTGCAGCTCGACGGCATGGCCGTGAACCACCCCGGGCTCGGTGGAGACTTCCTGAAGCCGAGCGTGGACTGGCTCGAGGCGCTCGAGGTGCGGGGGCTGGGCGCCGGGGCGGCCGACGGCAACTTCCAGGGCGGCATTCTGGACGCCATCACCAAGTCGGGGAGCAACGAGCGGCAGGCGACGCTCCGTACCTTCTACGATTCACCTTCGCTGAGCGCATCGAACTTCAACTTGCAGGAGGATGGCGCGGAGCAGGCACGCCGCCTGGAGGTGGGTGGTGAGTTCAGCGGGCCCCTGATACACGACCGCCTGTTCTACTTCGTTGGAATACAGCATGTCTCGCGCGACGTTCGCGTGCCCGAGCTGGCAACCATCGATGCTTCCGATTTCCGATCGGTGTTCACGGAGGAGCGAAACACGCGCGGACTTGGCAAGGTCACCTGGCTGCCCTCCCTTGGTGCGCGAGTAGATGTCATGGGCGGGTACTTTGACGGTGCCACACGCCACTTCGATCTCACGGGCTACGACGATCCCCGCGCTACCCCTGACGTCAGCGCCCCGACCGCATTCTGGTCCACACGGTGGTTGCAGCCGCTTGGCGGAGCCACGATGCTGGACCTTCGATTCACGGGTTTCCGCGGGACCGAGAGCCGGGACGGCGCTGAGGGCCCCGACGTCCCGGGGCTTCAGGCGCTCGCGGCCGGTCGTGAGCCATCGTACCAGAACGCCGCGTTCACGGACCGACTGGATCCATCGAGCATGGCGTTCAAGGGTACGGTCACCGGTGAGCTGCGGGGGCGATGGATCGGGCATCGCCTCCAGGCTGGCGGAGAGATCGTACACGGCGGGTGGAAGCGCAGTCGCATTCGCAACGGCGGGGTGACCTGGCGTCCGTTCCCGGACCCGCAAACCGGCGCGCTCGATCCCGCAGATGTGGCAACGTGGGTCGACGTGGGGAGCGACTGGGGTGGCGAGATCGCGCTCGACGGAACGGTAAACAACGCCGCCCTGTTCGCGGAGGATGCGATCCGCCTGGGGTCACGCGTCACGCTCACGGCTGGACTGCGATACGGCCGATGGAACGGCAGCTTCGACGTCGCGAGCGGCGCCTCCCCGTCGGTCACGGTGGACGGCTGGGATCCCCGCCTCGGCGTGGTGGTGGACGTCACCGGTCGCGGCACGACGGCGCTCAAGGCGCAC
This sequence comes from Gemmatimonadaceae bacterium, assembly GCA_035698205.1. Taxonomy (GTDB): domain Bacteria; phylum Gemmatimonadota; class Gemmatimonadetes; order Gemmatimonadales; family Gemmatimonadaceae; genus DASSBZ01. The sequence continues at coordinate 9,532 of DASSBZ010000038.1, forward strand.
TGGGGGCGCTACCACCAGGGAATGTCGGCAAACCTGATCGACCGGCTGGCGGGGGTGGACGCGTACGAGAATGCGCGCTTCTACTACCAGGGGCCCGACCTGACGAATCCCCGGCAGACCTTCACCATCGCGGAGCGCGACGCCCTCTTCCGTTCCCCGTCCACCAACGAGCCGTTCTCGTACACCGAACAGTCGCTCGACGAGTCTGGTGCGCTCCGGGGCTACCGGCAGCCGTACGTCGACCAGGTCATGCTCGGCGTCGAGCAGTCGTTAGGCGCGCAGTGGAAGGCCGAACTGGTGTATATCAACCGGCGGAATGCCGACTTCACCGGGTTGCGTGATCGCAACCTCGCCACGAACTACACACCCGTTCGGGATGTGGCCGTGGCAAACCGGCTCGGCTTCGGCGAGATTCTCGACGCCACCGGCAAGCCGCTCGTGCTGCCCGTGATCTACGTCTCCAACAGGGACCTGCGTGAGGCGCTCCAACGCTTGCATGACGCCGCCGACGCCCCACCACCCGGATTCTCGTTCGACACCATCCCGACCCTCACCTGGGACCCGGACTATGTACTGACGGTCATCCCGGAAGCCCGGCGGAATTTCAACCAGGTGTCGCTCAGCGTGCGCACGGCGCAATCACGCTGGAGCGCGCTCGGCTCGGTGACATGGAGCCGCCTTGAAGGCAACGTTGCCGGTGTAACGGGCACCGGCGGTGTGGGATCGAGCTACACCGCAGGACCCTGGGTGCGCCCGAACGAGGCGCTGCACTTCGACGGCGAACTGCCCGACTACTCGGAGCTCGAGCTCAAGCTGTGGATGACGGCGCGTCTTGGTTGGGGTATCGAAGGTGGCCTCTCGCTCCTGCACGAGTCCGGTGAATGGATGACACCGACCTTCATCGTCGAACCCGCGCGATACCGCTACTCCCCTGTCGGGAGTTCCGATAGCTTCACGCGCGACATGTTCCGGAGCCTTGCCGGCCAGACGATCCTGCTGGAGGAGCGGGGCAAGCGCGGCTATGCGGACCGCACCACGCTCGATGTGCGCGCGGAGCGGCGGTTCGCGCTCCGGGACCACAGCCTTGTAATCACGGCCGACATCTTCAACGTGCTCGGGGCCGCTGAGGCCACGGACGTGAAGTGGAACGTCGACGACCGGTACCTGGCCAGCGCGAACGAGCGGTATGGCGCCATACGCCGACGGATGCCACCTCGCTCGGTGCGGCTGGGCGGACGTATCGAGCTGTGGTAGCTGCGATCGGCGCGCCCACCCCAATGCCAGGCCCGGTGCACTGCTGACCGACTGAGCTGTGCCCTTCACAAAAAACGGCCCCCGGTGCGCGAGACTGCCGCACCGGGGGCCGTTTGCGCGATGGCACGTCAGCCTCCCGCGCCCTGCAGCTTCTCACGGGCGACGCGCCTTGCGAAAGCCGACGGCGGGTTGTGCGACGTGGCCTGCTCATAGGCGGCACGATACAACTCCATGGCCTTGTCGGCCTGCCCCATCTTTTCGTAGGTCATTCCCAGCAGGCACTTCTGGAAGGGATCACGGCCGAGTGCCTCGACCGACTTCTTCAGCTCCGCTTCGGCGGTCGGAAGGTCACCGGTGAACAGCGCGACGTACCCCACGAGGTACGGGAAGTACGCCTCCTGCCCCTCGGCCATGGCCGAGTCGCTGTCCAGCGCCGCGCGGGCAAGCGCGATATGCCGCTTTGCCTCGGCTGCGTCGCCCCGTCGCGCCGCGATTCGCGCGTCCGCATGCGCGAGGCGATAGTCCCAGAGTGACCGCGGGTGCGTTCGTGGCTCCGGTTCGCGATTACCGAGGTCGCTGCCACGATGGTACATGCGCTCGGCGGTGTCGATGTCGCCGGCGTCGATGCAGAGACGCGCTGCCTCGTTCGCCATTTCGCCCTCCTGGTAGAACGCGTTCTGCGGCTCCGCCGCCTCGCGCGTGACCCAGTAGGCGATCACCATCTCCTCGTATTCCACCGCCTTCGCGCAGTTCCCCTCGAACCCGTACGACATCGCCATGCGCCGCTGGGCGGCAGCCTTGGCGGCCGGATCGGGTGCGGTGTCGATCAGTCGCTGGAAGATCTCCCGCGACTGCGCGAATTCGCCGGCCTGGTCGAGCCGCTGTGCTTCGCGCGTGCTGTCGGCACGCGGCCCACCACGACCACCCCCCTGCGCGGGGAGCATCGCGGGCGCCACGCACAGCGCCGCGAGAGCAAGAACGTGTCGAGCCTGCATCGGAATCGATTCCTCGAGCCGCATTCGCAGACGAGCGGCGAATGCGGCCTGGTTGCGGGTTGTCGTACGTCGGCGCGATTGCGATGCGGTTGCTCGGTCAGCGCGTCGCACCGGCCAGTTCAGTGAGCGCCGACGCCAGCGTCCGGACCTTGGCCTGATCGCCGGACGACGACGCTTCCCCATTCAATCTCGCCGCCAGCGACGAAAGCGCATCGCGTTGCGCTGCTCCTGACAGTTTCTCCACACGCTCCAGCTCCGAGCGCACGTCCGAGATGCGCGCCGAGGGCACCGCATGCGAACGCTCGAGCTGGTCGACGTAGGCGCGCGCCAGCGCGAATGACGGCGGCCAGACGAGGTGCGGCTGCTCCTGCGCGTTGAGCTGGTCCAGGTGCACAGTCCTCGCGGCATCGATCTCGTTCTGCGAGATGAACGCGCTCGGCAGCAGCTCGAAGATGTCCAGCCCGCGGCTGATCTCGGAGCTGACCATGACACCGTTGTACCAGTAGACCGACCAGGACCCGGCGCTGACGAGGCGGGTGGAATCCATCGGGCCGCGGTCGTAGTAGGCGATCTCGACCGGCTTCATCGGATCGGTCCAGTCGAAGACGGAGATGCCGCCCTGATACCAGGCCTGCACCATGACCTCGCGACCGGGAATGGGGATCAGCGAGCCGTTGTGCGCGACGCAGTTCTCGAACTCGGTCTGCGGTGCGGGCATCTTGTAATAGCTCCTGAACGTCATCTTGTTGTCGACGAGCGTGAAGATGGCGTCCGCTCCCCATTCCATCTTGTCGCTCGCGCGGCAGCGCGGCTGCGAACCGCCGCCCCATTCGTCGGTGAACAGCACCTTGGAGCCGTCGTTGCTGAACGTGGCCGAGTGCCAGAAGGAGAAGTTGGAATCGGCGACGGCACCGATGCGCTTCGGATTGGCCACGTCGCTGATGTCGAGCAGCAATCCGTAGCCGCCGCAGGCCCCGCCGGCCAGCCCGATTACAGGATAGACCGTGATATCATGGCACTGGGTTGGACCGGTGCGCCGGCGTGCGGGACGTTGCGGTGCGCCCGCCGCCCGCGCGGCCGCACGACGCGCGGCGGTGGCAGAGTCCACCGGCTCGGCGTGACGCGGCGGCGCATCGAGGTCATTGAAGATCCGCGGCGAGCTCACGATCCGGGCCTGCGCCGGGTTCGCCAGCGGCACGCGGATCACCTCGATGCGGAACAGGGCCGAGTTCTGGTCCTCGTCGGGCTGCGCATCGGAGCAGCCGGACAATTCGTTAGGCGACCGCACGCCGGCCGACCCGGACACATAGATGTAGACGTTGGCCGGGTCCTTCGGGTCGGTCACGAGCGTGTTCGTATGCGAGCCGCGGCAGGTCTGCACGATGGTGACCGGCTTTGGCGACGCGATGTCGGTGATGTCGTAGATGCGGATGCCGCGCGCGCGCTCGGCGCTGACGGTATCCGACACACCCTGCAGGCCGCAGTCGATGCGTCCGCTCGTGGATTCACCCGAGACGAACAGCAGGTTGCGATAGACCGACACGTCGCTCTGGGAGCCGGGGCAGACGAATGCGGTGCGCAGCGTGGGCGAGGCGGGGTTGGAGATGTCCCATACCTGCCAGCCGCTGTAGTTGCCCTGGATGGCGTACTTGCCGATGAACGCCAGGTCGGAGTTGGTGAGTCGCCTATCTCCCGGCGTGGTCGGGCTGTAGAACTTCTCCGACGGTGGCGTCTTTGACACCACGCGCATGTTCCACATGGCCTCCTCGGCGTCCATCCAGCCGGCGCCGAGTCCCACGCGCGGATCCGGGGAGGGCGGCGTTGCGGACATGCTCCCCTGCGGCGACGCCCCGCCGGCCATGGAGGACGACGTGGACGACGTGGCGCACGCCAGGAGCAGCAGCGCGCCCGCGGCGGAAAGGACGGACAGGGAGCGCGCCGCAGCGTGCGCGGGCCAGCGCCGGTTCGAGATGGCCAGTTCGGAGTTCACGTGGGAAGCCGGGTTCGGGGGGAGGGAGAACGTGCGTCGGGTGCGGCGATGGACCGCTCGCGTCGGCGACCGGCCGGTGGTACGACCGACTACCGGCCGAGCATCTGCTCCATGCGATCGATCTCGGTAGTCTGGTCGGCGAAGACGTCGGATGCGAACTTGAAGATCGTGTCATCGTTCGCGGCACCAGGCGACGCGAACAGTTCGTCGACCATGGTCAACGCGCCGCGATGGTGCCGGATCATGGACGTCAGGAAGAGCTCATCGAACGCCGCGCCACGCGCGCGATCCAGTTCGGCGAGTTGCTCCGCCGTCAGCATCCCCGGCATGAGCATGTCATGCTGCATGCCGTTCATGGTCATGGTCATGTGCGTGGCGTCAGCAGCGGGCACGGCTTCGCCTCGCTCGCTCAGCCAGCGTCGCATGGTGGCGATCTCGTCGCGCTGGGCAACGACGATGCGCTCGCAGAGGATGCGCACGTCGTCGCGGGCCCCGTGCGAGGCCGCCCATCCCGCGATCAGCACCGCCTGCGCATGGTGCGGGATCATGCCCGACATGAAGTGCACGTCGGCGTCGGTGTACGGCGGGATCCCCCGGTCGGCGGTGACGACCGCGGCTGGTGAGAGCGGGGACCCGGCGGATTGCGGCGTGGGCGCATCCGACGCGGATCGTGCGGCGGAGGAACAGCCCGCGACCGTTATCGCGGCGAGCAGTGTGGTGATTCTCGTGCACCGCGGCGCGATCGGCATGCGAGCAACAACTCCGGGGTGACGGTCAACGCTCCGGCTCGCGAGCGGCGCCAGCGGGGCGCCCGAGCGGGGCAATCAGGCGTATAGTATGCCATACGAACGGCGGTCGACAACCGCTGCAGCGGGCCCTGGCCGGTTCGCGCGCGGTCCGGCGCACAACGCCCCCGATCCGGACGAATCCGGACCGGGGGCGTTGCGAACCACGTGGGAGCGCGGCCGAAGCCTAGTACATCCCGCCCATGCCACCCGGCGCCGCTGGCGCCGCCGGCCTGTCTTCCTTCTTCTCCACGATCAGGGCCTCGGTCGTCAGCAGCAGGCTGGCGATGGATGCCGCGTTCTGCAGCGCGGTCCGGGACACCTTGGTGGGATCGATGACCCCCGCCTGCACGAGATCCTCGTACGTGTCGGTCAGGGCGTTGTAGCCGAAGTTGTTCTCCTTGGCCGCGCGCACCTTCTCGACCACGATGGAGCCCTCGCCGCCGGCGTTGGCGACGATCATGCGAATCGGCTCCTCGATGGCACGACGGATGATGTCGATGCCGATCTGCTCATCGGTCTCGGTGAGCTTCACGGACTTGAGCGCCTTCTGGGCGCGCACGAACGCGACACCACCGCCGGGGACGATGCCCTCTTCCACCGCGGCGCGCGTGGCGTGCAGCGCATCCTCGACGCGGGCCTTCTTCTCCTTCATCTCGCTCTCGGTCGCGGCGCCGACGTTGATCACCGCCACACCGCCAGCGAGCTTGGCGAGCCGCTCCTGCAGCTTCTCCTTGTCGTAATCGGAAGTGCTCTTCTCGATCGCGGCACGGATCTCCTTCACGCGCCCCTGGATCGAATCCTCGGAGCCGCCGCCGTCGATGATCGTCGTGTTGTCCTTGTCGATCACGATGCGCTTGGCCTTGCCGAGATCGGTGAGTACCGCGTTCTCGAGCTTGAAGCCGACTTCCTCGGACACCACCTGGCCGGACGTCAGCGTGGCGATGTCCTGCAGCATGGCCTTGCGGCGATCGCCGAAGCCCGGCGCCTTCACCGCCGCGACGCGGAGCGTGCCGCGCAGCTTGTTGACGACGAGCGTGGCGAGCGCCTCACCCTCGATGTCCTCGGCGATGATCAGCAGGGGCTTGCCCATCTGCGCGACCTTCTCGAGCACGGGGAGCAGGTCCTTCATGGCCGAGATCTTCTTGTCGTGGATCAGGATGAGCGCATCCTCGAGGACCGCCTCCATCTTGTCCGGATCCGTGACGAAGTACGGCGAGACGTAGCCCCGATCGAACTGCATGCCATCGACCGTCTCGAGCGTCGTCTCGAGGCCCTTGGCCTCCTCGACCGTGATCACGCCATCCTTGCCGACCTTCTCCATCGCCTCGGCGATGAGGTTGCCGATCTCGGCGTCGTTGTTGGCCGAGATGGAGCCGACCTGGGCGATCTCCTTCTTGCCCGCGGTGGGCACGGAGATCTTCCTGAGTTCGTCGACGACCACGGCGACGGCCTTGTCGATGCCGCGCTTGATGGCCATCGGGTTGGCGCCGGCGGTGACGTTCTTGAGGCCTTCGCGGAAGATGGCCTGGGCGAGGACCGTGGCGGTGGTGGTTCCATCACCGGCGAGGTCCGACGTCTTGGTGGCGACTTCCTTCACCATCTGCGCGCCCATGTTCTCGAGCGGATCGGCGAGTTCGATCTCCTTGGCGACGGTGACACCGTCCTTGGTGATCGTCGGGGCACCGAACTTCTTGTCGATGACGACGTTCCGGCCCCGTGGTCCGAGCGTGACCTTCACCGCTTCGGCGAGCTGGTCGACGCCGCGCTTCAGTGCGGCGCGGGCGTCGGTGTTGAAATGGAGTTCCTTGGCAGCCATGACTGGCAATCTCCGTCTGAGTGCTGTTCTGGGATTACTGCGATGCTGGGAGCGACGCGCCCGAGTGGCGCGTCAGTTGATCACGGCGAGGACGTCACTCTCGCGAAGGATGAGCACCGGCTCCCCCTCCACGGTGACTTCGGTCCCGCTGTACTTCCCGTACAGGACCTTGTCGCCGACCTTGACTTCGAGCGGCACGCGCTTGCCGTCCTCGAACTTGCCCGGGCCAACGGCGATGATCTCACCCTGCTGCGGCTTTTCCTTCGCCGTGTCGGGGATGTAGAGGCCACCACGCATGGTCTCCGACTCCTCGAGGGCCTTGATCACGACGCGGTCCGCCAGCGGCGATACCTTGATCGCGGTCTTCGTGCTCATAGCGTCCACCCCTCCTGATCCGGGTTGAGCTGTGTGTGAATGAAGCGAGAACAACTGTTAGCACTCTACTGTGGAGAGTGCCAACCTCGAATTCTACGGGCCACTGACGCCTGCGTCAAGCGGGCGGGCGCGCTGGGAAACCGACGATAACCTGTTGACGCGCAATGTGTTGGAGAACCAGCGGATGGGCTCGCCGCTAGCCCCGCATCGCGCGTCCAACGACGCCGCTCGTGCCGTCGCGCGGGGCGCATCGCTTACCTACCGCGCGAAAGCCACCAGCACGGCCAGGTCGGTGCAGGCCCAGATGCCGAGCGCGACATACATCCCGCGCTTGTGCGATGCGGCCGACAGGCGCGTCGCCCGGACGCTCCACGGCAGCAGGAGCGCCAGCCAGGCCAGCCCCGCCGCCACCAGCGCCCAGGTGCCTAACGTGGACACCCCGGCCAGACGCGCTGCCGCGGCGAACGACGCGAACGCCAGCAGCGCGAACGCGATCGCCAGGCGAAGGCTCCCCTGCTCGCCGAGGGCGAGTGCCAGTGTGCGGTCGCCGCGCCGGCGATCTTCGCCGAACTGGTAGAGCTGCGTCAGCGGATAGAATGCGCCGAAGAGCAGCGCGAACGCCGTCCAGATCAGCAGGCTCCATGACGTATTCGGAATGCCCACGGCGGCCCAGCCGGCGAACGGCGTGAGCGCACCGAAGCCGATCATGTTCACCAGCCAGTCGGCACCCGCCACCGACTTGAGCCGCAGCGGCGGCATGCTGTACACCATCGAGAGCACGAGGCAGACGACGTAGGCCACCACCACACCGCGCGGCAGGAGCAGCGAGAGTCCCAGCCCGGCGAGCATCAGCGCCACGCTGCCGGCCGCCAGGCCACGCGGCACCGGCGGCGGCGCGTCGAGATAGCCCACATCATCCTCGTCGTGATCAAACGCGCTGTTGAGCGCGAGCGTGCCCCCGTTGAGGCAGACGACCCACACGAACATCAGCAGCGCGAGCCGTACCAGGACGTCGCTGTCCGCCAACGATCCCGCATGCCCCCCGGCGCCGCGCCAGGCCAGGAGGAACCCCAGCGCGGTGTGTGCCGCCATGATCGGCCACTCCCGAGGGCGCAGCAGCAACAGCCAACTGAACGCATCGCCCGGCAGCAGCGCGTAGCCGACGCGCCGCGCCATGGTGCGCGTGCGCCACGCCGGCGCAGTGGTCATGGCCCGACGATCAGTTCGTGCGCCAGGCGCAGCCCCTCGAGGGTGAGGTGCGGTTCCACGCGGTCGATCTCGCGGCAGTGTTCCTGAAATGTGCGCGCGAGTCCGCCCGTGGCCACCACCAACGGCGCCGCGTCAATCGCACGATCGCCCGATCCGGTGGCGGCAGCGGCGGGCCACGCTGCCTTGATGCGCCTGACGATTCCGTCGATGGATTCGGCGTTGCCATACACGACACCGGCGCGAATGCATTCCTCCGTCCGGCGACCGATCACGCGATCCGGCGCCACCAGCTCCGTGGCGGGCAGCTTCGACGTACGGCGGAACAGCGTCTCCGCCGACGTCCGCACCCCCGGCGCGATGACACCGCCGAGGAACACGCCCGCAGCCGTGATGCAGTCGAACGTCGTGGCCGTGCCGAGGTCGACGACAATGGTGTCGACCCCGAACAGCCGGCTGGCCGCCAGCGTGTTGAGGATGCGATCCGCCCCGACCGTCATCGGCTCCTCCACATCGAGCCGGATAGGAAGCGGCGAGCGGGCGTCGATCTCCACCGGATCGAGTCCGGTGAGGCTGGCGCACGCTTCCGACAGGGTGCCGGTCATGGACGGCACCACCGAGCCGATCGCCACCCCGGTGACGCGCTCGAACGGGCGACCGGCGGCAGCGAGCAGCGCGCGAAGCTGGAGCGCCACTTCGTCGGGCGTGCGATTCACGTCGGTCATGACACGCCAGTGCGCATCGAGCGTCGTGCCGTCGTACAGGCCAACCGTGGTCTCGGTGTTGCCCACGTCGAAAACGAGGATCATGACCGGTGTGCCTCGAACAGAAGAGAGCCATCGCGGAAGGCGCGCGGCGCCGGCTCTCCAGCCGCCGCCACGAGCAGCGCGCCCGATGCATCGATTCCCACCACCTCGCCGTGCACCGGCGCCGAACAGGACTTCCCTGCCCCGAAGTCGCGCGCGGCCCACGCCTCGAGTTCAGACATGGTGAGCAGGCCGCGCAGCCGTACCGCCGCGCGCACCGCCGGCACGAGTTCGGCCAGCACCTCGGCGCGAGTCGTCGCGCCAGGGAGGCCGGCGACCGCGCTGTCGTCCGGCACCGCGACGTTCACCCCCATGCCGATCGCGACCCACTCCGCGCGCGAGTCGCGCCAGCGTGCTTCCACCAGGATACCCGCGAGCTTGCGGCCGCGCACCATCAGGTCGTTCGGCCACTTGAGCTGCACCCGATCCCCGGCCCAACGCTCCAACACGGGGGCCGCGGCGAGACCGAGACGCAGCGAGAGTACGCTGAGCGCCTCGGCATCGTCGGGGCGTTCGATGAGCGTCAGCCAGATCCCGCTGCCGGCCGCTGATGCCCACCGCCGTCCGCCGCGCCCCCGCCCCGCGGTCTGCGTATCGGCCACGACCAGCGTGCCGGCACTCGCCCCCTCGGCGGCTGCGGCATGCGCGACATCCATCGTGGACGGCACCCGCGCCAGCAGCAGCACGCGCGGCACCGCGAGCTCGCGTGCCAGCGAAGCGGCATCCCGCCCGTCAAGCAGCACCTGCACTCAGCCCCGCACGGCGAGCAGCACGAACACGAGGGCGCCGAGTGCCACGCGGTAGATCGCAAACACGCCGAAGCTGTGCCGCTGCAGGTAGCGAAGCAGCACGGCGATCGCAAACCAACTGCTTACGCCCGCCGTGATCACGCCGATCACGATCGGCAGCTTCGGATCATCGGAGCGCAGCACGTCCGGCACCTTGAGGATCGCCGCGGCCGCGGTGACCGGCATGCTCATGAGAAAGCTGAACACCGCCGCACTGCGCCGGTCGAAGCGCAACAGCCGCCCGGCGGTCATGGTCGAACCGGAGCGCGACACGCCGGGCACCAGCGCGACCACCTGCGCCAGGCCGATGAGCAGCGCATCGGACAGGCGCATGCCCTCGATCAGCCGGTCGCGCGCTGCATAACGATCGGCGGCCCAGAGGATCACGCCGAGCACGATCAGCGCCGACGCCGTGATCCACGGCGCCCGGAACACTGTCTCGGCGTGCTCCTCGAGCAGGAATCCCGCGATGGCCGCCGGGATCGTCGCCACCACGAGGTACACGAGCTGACGATCCTCGTGGGTCTCGATACGTCGCTGCCTGACGATCCGCAGCGCCGACGCGGTGAGCGCGATCCATTCGGCGCGGAAGTACCAGAGCACGGCCACCAGCGTTCCGACGTGCAGTGCGACGTCGAACGACAGGCCTGGATCCTCCCATCCGAGAAACCAGGGGGCGAGCGACAGGTGCGCCGAGCTGCTGATGGGCAGGAACTCGGCGAGCCCCTGCAACACGCCGAGGATGATGGCCTGGAAGATGGTCATGCGCCGATCGTACCGCGGTAGAGCGACTCGTACTGCGATACGATCGGGTCGAGCGCGAAGCGCGCGCGTGCGTCCGCCGCGGCGGCGACGCTCATGGCGTTCCATCGCGCGTCGTCACGCAGGATGTCGATCGCCGCCGACGCCATCGCGTCGACGTCCCCGACCGGGCGCAGCGCACCGGTGACGCCCTCCTGCACGACCTCGGGCAGGCCGCCCGCCTCCGAGCCGACGACCGGCGTGCCCGACGCGAGCGCCTCCAGCGCGCTGAGACCAAACGACTCGCTCGTGGACGGGAGCAGGAACAGGTCGGCCGACGCGAGCAGTGGCGCCACCGCATCCAGCTTCCCGAGAAAGAACACCGAGTCCTCGACGCCCAACGCCCGCGCCTCGGTCTCCGCGAGTACGCGGTCCGGCCCATCCCCGACCATCACCAGCACCGATGGCACCTCACGCTGGACGCGCGCATGGATGGCGACGATGTCACTGACGCGCTTCACCGGGCGAAAGTTCGAGACATGCATCATGATCCGGCGGCCGTGGCCGACGCGCTCGGCGAGCGAGGTCTGATAGCGCGAACGGTCGTAGACCTCCGGATCGACGAAGTTGGGGATGACCTGGACGTCGCATCCGGCACAGCCGAAGGCCCGAATGGTCTCGGCGCGCAGGTACTGCGAGACCGCGGTGATCCGGTCCGATCGCTCGATGGAGAACCGCGTGATGGAGTGGAACGACGGATCCTGGCCCACGATGGTGATATCGGTACCGTGCAGCGTGGTCACGATGCGGATGTCGTGCCCGGCCTCGCGCAGCATCTCGCGGGCAATCCACGCACTGGTGGCGTGCGGAATGGCGTAGTGCACGTGCAGCAGGTCGAGCGAGTGCGACTTGACGACTTCGTGCATGCGGACGGCCAGCGCGAGGTCGTACGGCGGATACTCGAACAGCGGATAGCGCCCGACGTCGACTTCGTGGAAGTACACGCCGGGGAGAAACGACGGCAGCCGGAACGGCTGCTTGTACGTGATGAAGTGGACCTCGTGATCGCGGGCCGCGAGGGCGATGCCGAGCTCCGTGGCCAGCGCCCCGGAGCCGCCGTAGGTAGGGTAGCAGGTAATGCCGATCTTCACGCGTCGAATGCTCCATGCCACCAGGCGTCGACGCGATCGACCGCCGACGGATCGTCGGGATCGAGGCGCACCGCACGATCGGCGGGCAGTTGATGACGAAACCACGTGCGTTGCCGCTTCGCGTATTGCCGTGTCTGCACCAGCACCGTCGCGCGCGCCTCGGCGGGCGCGATCCGCCCCGCCACCATCTCCCGCACGGCCGCGTAGCCGCACGACTTCCAGGCCGGGGCATCGACCGGTACGTCGGCCGACAGCGCGCGCACCTCCGCCGGCCAGCCGCCGTCGAGCATGGCATCGAGACGCCGTTCGATCCGTGCGTGCAGCGCCCCCGCAGGGTCCACGACAAGATAGCGAGGCTGCAGATCGGGCGCGCGTGCAGTTGCCTTGTGCCAGTCGGTGATCGACCGGCCAGTAAGCGATGCCACTTCGATTGCGCGGAGCAGCTGCGTGCGACCGAGGTGCGCGCGCGGCGGATCGAGCTCCGCCACCGTGCGCCGCAGGTCGTCCGTGGTGCGCCCGGCAAGCGTCACTTCGAGCTCGGCACGCGCGCCGGGATCGAGCGCAGGCTCCTCGAACAGCGGCGAGAACAGCGCCCGCAGATAGAATCCGGTGCCGCCGACCACGATCGGCACTCTCCCCGCTTCGAGTGCCGCCGCGATGCCATCCCGCGCGACCTCTGCCCAGCGCGCCGCCGAGAACCGCGCGGTCGGATCGCACAGGTCGATACCGGCGTGCGGCACCAGTGCACGCTCGGTGACGTCGGGCTTGGCCGTACCAATATCGAAGCCGCGATAGACCTGCCGGGAATCGGCGACGATGATCGACGCGTCGTGGCGCGCGGCGAGCGCGAGCGCGAGCGCGGACTTGCCGGCCGCCGTGGGCCCGCAGATCACCCGGATGTCAGCGCCTGCCGAACCGTCGTTCCAGTTCATCCCAGGAGAGTCGGACGATCGTCGAGCGACCGTGCACATCGTGCGCGGGGAGCGTGGTCGCGGCGAGGTCGCGATACAGGGCGCGCATCTCGCTGCCGGAGAGAACATCGCCTGCCTTGATGGCCGCCTTGCACGCAACCGTCGCGGCCAGCCGTTCGTGCCGGGCGGCGGTGCTCGGCACGCGGTCGCCGGTGAGCGCGCTCAGCGTATCGCGAAGGCAGCGCAGCGCATCGAAGCGCGGGTGTGGCAGGGGCACCGAATTGACGATCAGCGAATGGCCGCCGAACAGTTCGACGTCAAAGCCAAGCGCGGACAGCGCCTCACGATTGCTCTCGAAGGCGTCGGCTTCTGCGGGCCCGAGGTGCAGCGTCTCCGGCAGGAGCAACCGCTGCGCCGGCAGGTCGCCGCGCTCAAGCGCGTGCACGAACCGCTCGAACAGGATCCGCTCGTGGGCGGAGTGCTGGTCGATGAGCACCACGCCGTCGTCGCGTTCGAAGAGGAGCCAGGTGCGTCGCAGCTGGATCAGGTCGGGGATGACCGTGACGGGGGCATCCGGCGCGGACTCGTCAGGCAGCGTGCTTCCTTCGGTGGCGGCATCGCTGAACAGCGGCCCCGCCGGTGTGTCGGCTGGGCGCAGTACCTCGACGTCTACCGGCGTGGCGTCCCCGAACGACATCCCGTGGGTCGTGCGAGCTCCCGAGACGCCGAGAAACGCAGCGGCATCGGGCACGCCGAGCGCGCGACGCACCGCCCGCTCCACGACTCGCTCCAGCGGCCAGCGTTCGCGGAAGCGGACCTCCGCCTTGGCCGGATGAACGTTGACATCGACGGCATCGGCTGGAAGCTGCACGTCGAGCAGCAGCGACGGACGGAGCCCCGGCGCGATGGTGGAGCGATATGCCGCCTCTACTGCCCGGACGAGCCCATTGTCGCGCACGGCGCGGCCGTTCACCATCAGCCAGACGCGACGCGAGGCGGTCCCCACGTCGGCCGGCCGTTCCACCAGCCCGGAGACACGGACCGGACCCTGCACGTCGTCCACCTCGAGGAACCGTTCGGCGAAGTCGGCACCCCACAGGGCAGCAACGCGCGAGCGCAGCGAAGCGGCCGGCGGGAGTGCGATCGCGACGGTGCCATCGTGCGCGAGCTGGAAGCGCACGTCGCGACGCGCGAGGGCCATCGCGATCACCGCCTCGGTGATCGCACGCCACTCCGAGCGCGCCCCGCGCAGGAATTTCTGGCGCGCGGGGGTGTTGAAGAACAGCTGGCCGACCGAGACCGTCGTGCCCGTGCGCCGCGCTGCCTCGCTCACGCCCTCCACCGAACCGCCGACGACGCGGATCTGCGTGCCCTCCCCGTCGGCGATCGCGGTGGTGATCTCGAGCCGCGAGACGGATGCGATGGCCGGCAGCGCTTCGCCCCGAAAGCCGAAGCTGCGCACCCCGACCAGGTCAGCGGCCTCGCGGATCTTCGAGGTGGCGTGTCGCTCGATGGCGAGCACCGCATCCTCCCGCGTCATCCCGGAGCCGTCGTCAGCCACGCGGATCAACGACCGGCCGCCCTCCTCGACGTGGATGTCGATAGTCGTGGCCCCGGCATCGAGCGCGTTCTCGACGAGCTCCTTCACCGCCGATGCCGGGCGCTCCACGACCTCACCCGCGGCGATCTGATCGGCCACCGCGCTCGGCAGGACCGCGATGCGCCTTGCCGGGCGGTTCGAGCCAGGGGTGGGTGCGGAAGCGGGAGTCGTGGCGGCAGGCAATCGCGTGGCCGGGACGGTATCGGTGGCGCCGGGCATCCATGACGCCTGGCGGGATGGACGCGACGGGAAAGATAGCCCGCGACGACGTGCTACCGCGGTGCGTCGGGGAGTGCGATGGTACGAAGCAGGTCGGTCTCCATCCACCCTTCGCGATCCGACAATCGCACGCGCGACCACACCCCCTGGGCGCGACGGATCTCGGCAACCTCGCCGGTGAGCGCGCGGGCCATGGCCTCGCCGCCAAGCGCCGGCAGCGCGCGCAGCGAGCTGGTCTCCGACACGACGGCGACCTGCCGGGCCGCGGCGCTCTCCCCCGCGCGCCAGGCAAATGCCGCGAGCACCAGGGTGAGCGCGCCAGCGACGATCGCGGTTGTACGCCAGCGACGGTCACGCCTGCGCGCCGCCGCGCCGGCCGCACCCCACGTGACGCACCAGGCGAGCGCCACGAGCGCCACCGATGCGCCGAGTGGAATGGCCGGGACATGGGCGAGCGTCTGCGGTGCGAAACCCGGCGTGAGGGCAAGCCGATTTCGAACATCGCGGGCAAGCGGGTCGAGTCGCAGGGCACGCTGCCACGCCAGCACGGCGGTGGCGGTATCGTGCGCGACCCACGCCGCGGTGCCGGCGTTGGCCCAGGCGGCAACGGCGCGTGGCTCCTGCTCGGCGGCGTCGAGGAAGAGCATCGCCGAGGCCGCATACTGCGCATCGTCCCAGGCGGTGACCCCGTTCGCAAAGGCGCGCTCCGCTTCCGGCCGGCCGGCCCACAACGCCGTCGCACCGGCAAGCGCGAGTGCGACCAGCAGCGCCAGGCGCGCGACCATGCCCGACAGTCGCGGCGCCGGGGCGCGGCGCCGCGATTCCTCGTCAACGGCGCGCCAGCAGTCGAGCGCCCGGCGCGCAGCGCCGCTGCCTAACGACCCATTGCGTGCATACATGGCGGCATCGAGGTCGGACAGGAGCGCGTCCACGGCGTCGGCGGTCTCGCGGGTGACACCGCTGCGACGCAGGGCGCGGTGGAGCGCCGTGCGCTCGGCAAGCGTGTCACGCGTGAGCCCCGGCACGCGCGAGCGCAGCGCCGCCGTGAACTGCCGGCGAATCTCGCCCGGGGCGGCACCGCCGACGCGCGCCATCCGGCGCAGGTGCGCGGCGGGCGTGACCGGCCTGCGCTGTCGCGCACGCGGCGCGAGCGCCAGGATGAACGCCGGCAGCGGCGCCGCCAGCAGGAGCAGCCAGTAGAGCCGTGAGTCCGACCACGGACGCCGCACCGGTTCGCCAAGCGAGGCGCGGAGCGTCAGCATGGCTGCCGGTGTCGCCGGCACCGAATCGAGCGACGCCAGCGTGCCGCTCGCCACGCGCAGCGGCACCGGATCCGCCAGCGCGATGTCATAGCGCTTCCTCACCGGATCGAAATACGGATAGCGGACGGCCGGCACCTCCACGGCGCCATCATGCGTGGGCGTGATGATCCAGTCGAACTCCTTCCACCCCCGCAGGTTCGACGTGCTGGAATCGATCGAGACGCGTTCGCCGGCGGCGACCAGCTGCGCCCACGGCAGCGTGAGCGCGGGGCGCGGAAAGAAGCTCACGTTCCCCGCCCCCCGCACCCGGATCGTCAAGGTGAACGGAGCGCCCACGCGCAGGGCGCCGCCATCGACCCGTGACTCGATGGCGAACGAGCCGACCGCGCCCGCGAAGTCTGCCGGTCGCCCGTCGGCGGGCGGGTCCAGCACCGAAAGCGACACGCTCTCCGAGCGCAGTTGCCGGCTCTCTTCCCGACTGAAGAAGCTGGCGGTCAATGGCAGCGAGTAGTTGAGCCGCGCCGGTGGCAGCGAATAGTGCCCGGCACTCAACGGGAAGAGCGCACGCTGAAAGACGTGTACCTCGAAGCGCTGCCCGCCGAGTTCGCGCCGCGTGACCGGCGCGCGCGCGACGGCGACGTCGTAGGCGAGCATCGAGCGCAGCTCCGGCGCCACGAACTCCGGGTTGCGCCGCAACCGGTAGCGCACCGCGTCGCTCAGGTACACGCCCACTTCATACGTGGCCTGCTGCCCCACATAAACCGTGTCGGGCGCAATGTGCGCGTGGAAGCTGATGCCGTCGGGATCATCGGTCGACGGCGCAGGCGCGCCCGCGGCGATGGTCGGCGACTGCAGCACGGGAGCGGGGCGCACGACGATCGGCGTCGCGCGCGATCGCGATGTCGTGCGGCCGAGCTGCACCTCGAACGGAGCCAGCACCGCCGAGCCCGGGCGCCGGGCGACGACCACCCAGCGCTGCTCCACCGTTGTCGTGGCGCTGCCGTCCACATCATGCTGCGACAGGGACTCCTCGCTGAGCGACGCGCTCAGTGGCGCGAAGTCGGGCGGCACGATGCGTGGTCGCACCATCCCCGGCACCTCGGCGCGCATCACCAGCGTCGCGGGGCGATCGACGATGAGCGTATCGGGTGCCGAGATGGTGATCGTCACCTGCAGCGCCACGCCGAGCAGTGCGCCTATCACCAGTCCTTGCCCCCGGGCGGGGGAGGCGGACGCCTGCCCGGCTCCCGGCGATCCTGCGTGTCACGTTCCTGTCGCGCGGCGGTGTTCAGCAGTTGCTCCGCCTGCCGCTGGCCAAGCCCGCCGCTCGGTTCTTCTCCCTGCGGCTGCTCGGGCGCGGCGGGCTGATTCTCGCCCCCGCTGCCACCGCCGCCCCCGCCTCCACCGCCACCACCCCCCTGCTCCTCCTGCTTCCGGAGCGCGAGTTCGTAGTTCCACTTGGCGTCGCCGTCCTGCGAACGCATGAGCAGCGCGCGCTTGTAGACCGCCAGCGCTTCCTTCAGCGCGGCCCGGCTCTCCTCGCTCTCGTCGGCCAGCCCCCGCTTGAGATGGGCGAGTCCGAGGTTGAACGTGGCGCGGAACCGCACCTCGCCGCTGTCGTCGCGCGCCACCCGATCGAGCACGTCGATCGCCGCCTGCAGCGAATCCATGGCGAGCAGCGCGGTGCCGTAGTTGTACAGAATCTCCGGCCGCCGGTCGCCGCCCTCGATGGCGCGACGATACAGCGCCGCCGCACGATCGAACCGGCCGGTGCGATATGCCCGTGCAGCATCGGCCGCATCGTCGGCCCGTGCCGTGGATGCGGGCAGGATCAGCAGCAGCACGACGGTGGCAGCCGTTGCCACCGCGGTTGAGGAACGTCGTCGTGTGCGGCGGTCGGCAAGCCAGGTGTCGAGGAGCAACAGCAGCACTGCCGGCAGCAGGAAGAGCTGGAAGCGAGGGGTGAGCGAGCGGCTGGTGGCCACGCGACGCTGGTCGCCGCGCAGGTTCGCGATGGCGGCGCGCACGCGCGTCGCCTTGTCGCTTTCACCGGCGTCGATGAAGGTGCCACCGGCCGCGGTGGCCGCTGCCTGCAGCAGGTCGGGCACGTAGTGCGTGATCACGATGTTGCCCTCTGCATCGCGCTTCTCCCCTTCGCTGCCGTTCTCCTCGATCGGGATCGTCGAACCCTCCACAGTACCGAATCCGACGGTCACGAGGCTGATTCCCGCATCCCCGGCCGCGCGAGCCGCCTCCACGACCGATGCCTCCGGCTCGAACGCCTCACCATCGCTGAAGACGATCAGCGCCTTGTCGCCGGCGCTGCGGGCCGAGACCAGCAGCTCCGTGCCCTGTCGAATGGTACGCGCCAGCGAGCTGCCGGCGAGCCCCACGATGGATGGATCGAGGTTATCCAGGAACAGGTCGATGGCCCCGTCGTCCACCGTGAGCGGCGTCAGGATGTAGCTGCGCCCCGCGAACGCCAGCAGCGCAAACCGGTCGCCGGCGGACATCGAGCGGAGGCGGCGAACCTCCTGCTTCACGCGATCGAGCCGGTTGGGCGGCTCGTCGGGCGCCATCATGGAGAGCGAGGCGTCAACGGAGAGCACGATGTCGAGGCCTTCACCGCTGATCACCGTGCGCTCCGCGCCCCAGCGCGGCCCCGCGAAGGCCACGCCGGCCAGCGCCGCGGCGGCGGCGAGTCGCATGGTGCGCCCGAACGGGGGCCGCCATGCCGCCACGGGCACCAGGCGACCGACGAGATCGGGGGCCGCAAATCGGGCCAGCCGATCACGGCGACGACGCACCGCGCGCCACGTCAGCGCCCCGACCACGACGGGCAGCAACGCGGCCATGATGAGCAGCCACGGCGAATCGAAGGCCCACTTCATGCCGCGCGCTCCGGTCTGCGCGCTGCAGCGTCGGCCTCGGCGGCGGCCGCCGCCATGGCTTCCCGGTCGGCTTCGGCGGCGTCGTGCACCACGACGGCAATCGCGCGCGCCTCCTCACCGAGGGCGCGTGCTCGATCGGCCGCCACCGAGCGGCGCGCGAACTTGATCAGGTCGGCCTCGCCAAGCACGGTGGCAAGTCGCGTGGTGGGCACCGTGGCGCGCACGGCAAGCGCCGTGAGCAATTCGGATGATGTGCGCGATTCGAGCGCCTCCGGGATGATCGCCGCGAGGTAGCCGCGCAGCACGTCGACCATGAGCGCGACGTGGCGTCCGCGTTCACCGGCCGATACGAGTCCAAGCGCCTCGACGCGTTCGAAGGCGGCCTCCGCTTCCACGAAGGGATCGACGGGCGTCGCTTCCCTCCGATGCCGTCGGCGCCACCACCACCAGAGCAGGGCAAGCAGTACCGCGGCGAGCAATGCCGCCACCAGCCAGATCCACCATGGTGGTCCGAACTCGAAGAGATCACGCGCGGGCTTGGGCACACGTTGCGCGCTGTCCGCGGGGAGCACGCTGCGGACGTGCACCGAGAGCGCACCGAGGGGCACGCGTCGCAGCACACCATCGACGTCGACCTCCACATCGCCAAGGGGAATCGGCTGATCGCCGGTATCCCATGCCGCGAGACGCCAGGTGGCAACCTGCTGCACCGCCAGGGAATCCGGGATCGTGCGCAGCTGTCGCGGATCCAGCGCCTCCACGGTGCCGCCGGAATCGGGCGACTCGGGGAAGGTGATCCGAGCGCCAGGCGGCGCCGCGATGCGGACGGTCACGACAAACGGGTCACCGACGGTGACCGTATCGGGCTGCACGCTCGTGCCCGCGCGCACCGGCGGTGACTGCTGTGCAGGCGAGACGGCCGGCACGAGCACCGCGAGAAGCGCGAATCGCGCCAGGCTCACGATCACCGACGGCGTGCGCGCGTCTCGCGCGCGCGGAAGAAGCGCAGCAGCGGCTCGATGAACCGGCCGTCCGTGCGCATGACGATTTCGTCGATGGAGAGGCGGCGAAAGAGCCGCTGCCGCGCCAGTACATCATCGGCCACGGCCCTGGCGAACGCCGCGCGTACCCGCGGATCGGCGGTATCGACGTCGATGGTCTGGCCGGTCTCCGGATCCACGAGTCGCGCCGGCCCCACGTCGGGCAGTTCGTATTCGGCGGGATCCTCGATGGAGACGGCCACGACATCGTGCTGCCGTGACACGAGCTTGAGCGGATGCTCGAGGTCCGGGGCGAGGAAGTCCGAGACGACAAAGACGATGCTCTTCTGGCGCAGCATGCGGCGCACGTACTCGAGCGCGGCCGCGATGTCGGTGCCACGCCCCTCGGGCTCGTGCACCATGAGGTCGCGCATCACGCGCAGCGCATGCCGCCGTCCCTTGCCCGGCGGCACGACATGCTCGACCGCGTCGGTGAACAGGAGGATTCCCACGCGGTCGTTGTTGCGAACCGCCGACATCGCGAGCACCGCCGCCAGCTCGAGCGCCAGTTCACTCTTGAACCGTCGTTGCGTACCGAAGCGCCCGGAGCCGGAGAGATCGACCACCAGCATCACGGTGAGCTCGCGCTCCTCCACGTAGCGCTTCACGAACGGCCGGCGCATCCGTGCGGTCACGTTCCAGTCGATCGAACGCACCTCGTCGCCGGGCATGTACTCGCGCACTTCGGCGAACTCCATCCCCTGCCCCTTGAACACCGAGCGATATTCGCCGCTGAACAACGCGTTGACGAGGCCGCGCGTGCGCAGCTCGAGCATCCGCACCTGCCGCAGGATCTCCGGTGTCACACCGCGGACGCGTCGCTCGCGCGCGTCGAGCCCACGCGAGGTGGACGGCGCCGCGGCCGCCGCGCCAGCTGGTGGCGTTCCCCGTAACGCGCGAGAGGCCGGGCCGGTCATGCGGCTCCGCTGCTCACGGACTTTCGATGTGTGCAAGGATGCGCTCCACGATCGCGTCGCTTGTCACTTCTTCGGCCTCCGCCTCATACGTGGTCAGCACGCGATGGCGCAGCACATCCGGCGCGATGGCTTTCACGTCGTCCGGCGTGACGAAGGTGCGGCCGCGGAGGAACGCGTGCGCACGCGACGCCTGCGCGAGTGCAATCGTGGCGCGCGGACTGGCGCCGAACTCCACCAGCGGCTGCAGGTCGGCGAGCCCCGCCGACGCCGGTTCCCGCGTGGCATGCACGATATCGACGATGTAATCCACGATGCGCTCATCCACATACAGCTCGGTGATCCGCTGCCGCGCCTCGAGGATGGCCTGCGGCGACGCCACGTGCTCGATCGCGATCGGCTCGCCGCTCGACATGCGGCGCATGATCTCCTTCTCCTCGTCGCGCGAGGGATACCCGACGCGCAACTTGAGCATGAAGCGATCCACCTGCGCCTCGGGGAGCGGGTAGGTCCCCTCCTGTTCGATGGGGTTCTGCGTGGCCAGCACGAGAAACGGCTCGTGCAGCGTGAACGTTTCCCCACCCAGCGTGACCTGCTTCTCCTGCATCGCCTCGAGCAGCGCCGCCTGCACCTTGGCCGGGGCGCGGTTGATCTCGTCGGCGAGGATGATGTTCGCGAAGATCGGCCCCTTCTTCACGCTGAACGCGCCCGTGGACTGGTCGAACACCTGCGTGCCGAGCACGTCGGCCGGCAGCAGGTCCGGGGTGAACTGGATGCGGTGGAAGCTGGTGTCGATCGTCTCCGCCAGGGTGCGCACCGTGAGCGTCTTGGCCAGCCCCGGCACGCCTTCGAGCAGCACGTGGCCACCGGTGAGCAGGCTGATGAGCAGACGCTCGACCATGTACTCCTGCCCGACCACGCGGCGTCCCACCTGCTGGACGACGGCGTGGACAAGCGCCATGTCGGACTGCGTCGATACGGTGGTGGCCACGACAGCGTGCTCCGCGGTTGGTGGGTTGGAATATGGACTTCTACACGGGCGCGCACGTGCGGTTCGACGCGCGTGCCGCTCGAGCGTCGCTGCGACTACCCCTGCGTCATGTGGGGCGAACGCGCAATGGCGTCGAGCAGTTCCGTCTCGCGCTTCGACATGCGCCGCACCTCACCGGCACCGAGCGTGCCGAGCGACACTGGGCCGAAACGGGTACGCACCAGCCGTTCCACCGTGAGTTCCAGCGCCTCGCAGATGCGCCGCACCTCGCGCGATCGCCCCTCGGTGATGGTCAGCTCGAACGCCCACTGTCGCCCGCCGAGGGGCGTCGCACTCACCTGCTGGGGCCAGGCCATGCCGTCATCGAGCGGCACTCCGCGTCGCGCCATGTCGACGGCACGGTTGACGTGGCCGCGCACGGTAGCCACGTAGACGCGCTCGATGGACCGGCTCGGGTGCGTCAACTGGTGCGCCGCAGTGCCGTCGGTGGTCATCAGCAGTACGCCTTCCGTGAGGTAGTCCAGGCGACCGACATAGGTGAGCCCCGGTACGTCGTCGACATAATCGAAGACCGTCGGTCGCCCTTCCGGGTCGGTACGCGTCGTCATCACCCCGGCCGGCTTGTGGAGGACCAGCCACGTGGCACGCGCCGGCGGTGTCCCGAGCGGTTCGCCATCGACCGTGATGCGATCGCGCGCCGGATCCACCGATTGTCCGGTGCGGGCGACGACGCCGTTGACCTGCACGCGCCCCTCGGCCACCAGCGCCTCGGCCTTGCGCCGCGACGCCACCCCCGCGCGAGCCAGCGCCCGGTGAATGCGCATGGGCTCCGCCATCACGACACAGCCTCTCCGGACGGTGACGACGCACGCAGCGCGATGGCCAGTTCGTCGGCGCGCGGCAGTTCCTCGAGATGTCGCAGTGCGAAGTACTCGAGAAACGCCGGCGTGGTGCCGTAGAGCAATGGACGACCCACGCCTTCGGCGCGCCCGGTGACGTCGATGAGCGCACGTTCGTGCAGCGAGCGCAGCACGCCGCCGACACCAACGCCTCGAATCTCCTCGATCTCGGCGCGACCGATGGGCTGGCGGTAGGCAATGATGGCC
>DASSBZ010000039.1:0-17988 GCA_035698205.1 Gemmatimonadaceae bacterium
TCCAGGCATCGCCACCGGGGGGTCGCGTGCATGTGGCGCTCGAACCGCTGACCACCAGCGAGTTTCCCGTCGGTGTCTCGTTCGATCGCGGCGGAATCGCGCTGCGCGTGACCGACCAGGGACCCGGTATCCCGGCGGAGATTCGCGAGCGGCTGTTCGACCCCTTCTTCACCACCAAGTCGGGGGGCAGCGGGCTGGGACTGTCGGTCGTCCATCGGGCGATCGAGGCCCACCGCGGGCTCACCTTCATTGACAGCGACGCCGGCGGAACGCGCGTGACGGTGCTGCTGCCGGTAACGCAGTCGGAAAACGGAGACGAAACGTGAGCGAGCAACGTGCATCCGGACCACGGGTGCTGGTCATCGACGACGAAGCGGGCATCCTCGACTCCCTGCGCATCCTGCTGCGTACCGAGGGCTTCGAGGTGCAGACGGCGCTGGGAGGGAAGGCCGGCCTCGACCAGATCGAGAGCATGTCGCCGGACATCGTCCTCAGCGACGTCCGCATGCCTAACGTTGGCGGGCTCCAGGTGCTGGCCGCCGCGCGCCTGCGCGACCCGGACACGCCGGTGATCCTGATGACGGCCCAGGCGACGCTGCAGTCGGCCATGCAGGCCGTGAACGATGGCGCCTACTACTACATCCAGAAGCCGTTCCGCAACGACGAGCTTGTCGCGATCATCAAGCGCGCGGCCGAGCATCGCAACCTGCGCGTCGAGAACCGCTCGCTGAAACAGGAGATCCGCCGTCGCGACCGCACCAGCACCGTGCGCCCCGTCGGCAACGCGCGCAACTGGCTCGAGGTGCTGCGCCTCGCCGAGACCGTGGCACCCACGGAATCCACGGTGCTCATCCAGGGCGAGTCGGGGACGGGCAAGGAGGTCGTGGCCCGCTACATCCACGACCTGTCGCAGCGCACCGATGGCGCGTTCCTCTCCATCAACTGCGGCGCCCTCCCCGAGAGCCTGCTCGAGAGCGAGCTGTTCGGACATGTGAAGGGGAGCTTCACCGGCGCCGTGAAGGACAAGAGCGGTCTCTTCGCCGCCGCCGCAAAGGGCACGTTCTTCCTCGACGAAATCGGCGAGACGACGCCCGCCACGCAGGTCAAGCTGCTGCGCGTGCTGCAGCACCGCGAGGTCATCCCCGTGGGTGCCACCGAGGCACAGCCCATCGATACACGGCTCATCGCCGCCACCAATCGCGACCTCGAGGACGAGATCAGGCGCGGCAACTTCCGCCGCGACCTCTACTATCGCCTGAACGTGATCGCGATGTACCTGCCGCCGCTGCGCGAGCGCAAGGACGACATCGCGCTGCTGGCGGAGAGCTTTCTCGAACGCGCGGGCCGCCAGCGCGGCGACGCGGTCAAGCATCTCGCTCCAGCGGCGCTCGAGGCCCTGATGGGCTATCAGTGGCCGGGCAATGTGCGCGAACTCGAGAACGCGCTCGAACGCGCGGTCATACTCACCCCGGGCGAGGAGATTGCGCTCTCGGCGCTCCCCGAGCGCGTGACGCGCGCGGAACCCGAGCAGCTCGTGGCCGAGCGCACCGCCCCCAACCCCACGCTCGACGTCATCGAGCGCGCGTACATCATGTGGGTGCTGCAGGCGGAACAGGGGAACAAGACGCGCGCCGCGGAAACGCTGGGGATCGATCCGTCCACGCTGCACCGGAAGCTGGGACGGTTCGGAGGGGATCAGTGACGGCACTGGCCGTGCCCCGTGCGCGGGACCTCACGGTACCCGGCGGCCGTACACGGTGGATTGCTGCCGCGATCGTCTTCGTGATTGTCATCCTGGCCATCTCCCCCCTCCCGGTCGGAATCTGGGTCGATGACGGGCACTACGTGATCCTTGGCAAGGCACTCGCCTCCGGCGAAGGGCTTCGCTACATCAATCTTCCGGGCGCACCGTCGGGGGTGCACTTCCCGCCAGGCTATCCGGCGGTACTCGCCGTGCTCTGGCTGTTCGCACCGGAGTTTCCGGCGAACGTCGCGGTATTCCAGTTTGCCAACGCCGTATTCACCGCGATCGCGGCATTCTGCCTTGTACGACTGGGAGAGCGCGAACTGCAGCTGTCCGGTCGGGTTGCACTCATCACGGCCGTCGTCTGGGGGCTGTCCATCCCGACACTCATGCTCGCCACGGCGGTGATGTCGGAGGCGCTGTGGTGGGCGATCCTGCTTCCGGCTCTCGCCGCGTCGGAGCGTGCTGCGCGCCACGGCCGTGATCGCGACGCCGTGCTGGCGGGCGTCCTCCTCGCCGCTGCGATGCTGGTTCGCTCGATAAGCATTACCGCGGTGGTGGCGTCGATCGTCGTACTGGCCTGGCGCCGGCGATGGCGCGCACTTGCGCAACTCGGCGGCATCGTCGGAGTGGGAGTTGCCCCGTGGCTGCTCTGGAAATCGGCACATACCGTCGCCCTGCCGGCCACCGTGCAGGGCATGTACGGTGGCTACGGCACCTGGTTGAGCGATGGATATGCCACGCAAGGAATGGCGCTGCTCCGATCGACGCTGGCGGCGAACACACTCGGTGTGTTCCGTGCGCTCACGGCGTACTGGTCTGTCGTACCGAACGTCGTCGGCTGGATACTCGCCGTCGTCCTGTTTGGACTCGCGATGGCGGGCGCGTGGGCGGTGCGGCATCGTGCGACGATCCTCGTGGTGACGTTGGTGAGCTACCTTGGCATCCTCCTCGTCTGGCCGTTTGCGCCCGACCGCTTCATCTGTGGCGCGGCCGTGCTCTGGATACCACTCGTCGCCGTCGGCGGACAGGAGCTCTGGCGGCTCGCGCGTCGGGCACCGGCGTGGCCTCGATTCTTCGTCGCGCTTCCCCCGGCAGCCGCCGCGGCCGCAATCGTCATCGCAACGGCTCTCGCCGTGCCGACGCGCGGGTGGGCCGTTGTGCCCGGGCGCGATCCGGCGAATGCGATGCCGATCGCCGAGTGGACGGTTCGCAACACCGCGCGCGATGCGTTGCTCGTCGCCGATGCCGAGACCTTTGTGTATCTGTACACACAGCGACAGGCTGTCCCGCCGGTGCCCTACACGGCACTGGATGTCTCCGGAACGACGGTCTCGGAGAGCAACCGTGCGGGGCTGGTGGAGACGCTCGCCTTCTACAAGCCGGACTGGGTGCTGGCCATGACGGCGCCGTCGGTGCGCGCGGCAGAGCAACTGGCGACTGATGCGCATCCGGCCCTGACGCGGGTGGCGGTCCTGCGCGTGGGCGCCGCCTACGCCGTGAACGCGCAGGCACCGGTCGGGCGATGAACGACAACTCGGTGCAGCCGCGCGATGAGCGCGTGCAGATGTTCGCCCTCTTCGCGCTCGTGACCCTCGTCGCGCTACTGACCGTAACGCCGTGGCCCGTGGGCATCTTCCAGGACGACGCGATCTATACGATTCTGGGCAAGTCGCTCGCCGAGGGGACCGGTTTCCGGCTGATCAACCTGCCGGGCTCTCCGCATAATACGCACTATCCGCCCGGGTATCCGCTGCTGCTTGCCGCCATGTGGAAGCTGTGGCCGTCGTTTCCCGACAATCTCGTGCTCTTCAAGTTCGCCAACGCGGTGTTCGCCGGGGCGGCGGCGCTCGGCGCCTACTACTTCTCGCGAACGCGCCTGGAGTTCGGCTCCGCGGCGGCATTCGCCATCGCGTGCGTCTCCACGCTGACGATCTCGGTGCTCCTCGTGACCGGCGTCGTGATGTCCGAGCCGATGTTCATCGCGACGCTCCTTCCGACGCTGCTCCTGGCCGAGCGCGTGGGCGATTCAGGACGCTGGCGCGAAGCATTTCTCGCGGGGCTGCTTCTTGGTGCCGTGACCATGGTGCGTACCATCGGTGCGGTCACCATTCCGGCGGCGGTGCTGGTCTACTGCTGGCGGGGCCACTGGCGCGCCGCGGCCGCGGCCGTGGCTGGTGCCGCGCTGCTGCTCCTCCCGTGGCAGGTGTGGGTACACCTCTGGCAGCATGAGGTACCGCACGTGTTCCAGGGGAAATACGGCTCGTACTCGGCATGGCTCGCCGAAGGGTATCGTGCCGGTGGCTGGCCCTTCCTGCGCGCGGTCGTCGCGAAGAACCTCGGCTCGATGGCCATCTTCGGCTACATCACGATGCCCGTGGCGGGCCTCTGGCCGCGGCTGGTCACGCTGATTGGTTTTGCCGCGGCCGCGGCGACCGGCGTCGCGCCGCTCCTGCGCCGGGCGAGTGTGACGGCGCTGTTCATCGCGGCCTATCTGGCGATCGTGCTCGTCTGGCCGTTCGAGACCGGGCGATTTCTGGTGGCCGTCTGGCCGGCGATCGTGATGCTGGTCGCGCTCGGCGTACGTGAATGGTGGCGCTGGCGTCCGGCTCGGCTTCCGCTCCGCGCGGTTCGCGTCGCCGCATTCGTCCTGCTCGCGGCCATGGCCACCGGCTTTGCCACGTACAATTATCGCGGCTTCACGGGGCGCTGGTGGGTCTCGGTGCAGCGCGAAGTCGGCACCGACGGCAAGGTCATCGCCGAGTGGGTGGCACACAACACCGCCATGAGCGACATGCTCGTCACCGAGCACGATCTGATCGTGTATCTCTACACCGGACGGCAGGCCGTTCCGACGTCGACGTTCCTGCCGCAGGCACACGTGGAGGGGATGTCGACCGAGCAGCACAAGGCGGCCATGCGGGAGATTCTTTCGCTGTATCATCCGCGATTCGTGCTCGTTGGCGGGCCAGCCGTTCCGGCCGCGCGCGAGCTGGCCGCCGATTCCATCCCGGCGCTCCACTTCCTCGGCGAGCTGAGTGCCGCCGTTGTCTTCGAACCGGCGCGATAGCGCGTCAAGCTTCTCGAACCATGTCCATTTCACCACCGCCGCCTTCGCCCGTCGATCCCGACCGGCGAGCAGACGAGTATCCGCCCGAGCTGGAACGGCGACGCCGTCCGAGAGTCGGTCCATACGCGGGTGCGGCCGGAAGGGCACTGCGAGGGCGCACGCCGATTCCGGTCGATACGGTCCTGCTCTCCGTGCTGATTCCGGTGTTCAATGAGTTGAACACCATCGATGTCATTCTCGACCAGGTGCACGCCGTCCCGGTACGCAAGGAGATCATCTGTGTGGATGATTGTTCCACCGACGGGACGCGCGAGATTCTCGACCGCCTGCTGGCCGAGGGGCACATCGACAAGCTGATCAAGCACCAGCACAATCGCGGCAAGGGCGCCGCGATTCGCAGCGCGCTGCAGGCCAGCACCGGCAACATCGTGCTCGTGCAGGATGCCGACCTGGAGTACGACCCGCAGGATTGGCCGGTGCTGCTCGAGCCGATCATCGATGGTCGGGCGGACGCATCGTTCGGCTCGCGCTTCCTGGGGGGGCCGCATCGCGTGCTCTACTACTGGCACTCGGTGGGGAACAGCCTGCTCACGCTCATGAGCAACGTGTTCACGGACCTCAACCTCACCGACATGGAGACCTGTTACAAGGCCATGCGCGGCGAGCTCGCGCGCGGCCTGCGCCTCACGGCCGACCGGTTCGGCTTCGAGCCGGAGGTCACGGCCCGGTTGGCGCAGCGCAAGGCGCGGATCTTCGAGGTGCCGATCTCGTACTCGGGGCGCACCTACGCCGAGGGAAAGAAGATCGGATGGAAGGACGGTGTTGCCGCATTCTGGCACATCGTGCGGTATAACGTGTTCGTGAAGTGACGCCCATCTCTCAATATCACAGCGTGTTACGCGGGGCTCGCCGCCGCGTCTCAGCAGTGACGCGGCGCGATGTCATTTGCGAACGAACGGCGCAGGTTCGCGGGGGGCAGCGCAACGGCAGCGATCGGGAGGCGTGGCAGACTGCAAGATGGCACGCAGAACACGTTGATCCCGCACCGGTCGCCGGCGGTCGTGAACCATCGTAACACGTTGCAAAACAATGAGTTGGCTGGTTCTTTGGTTCGCTGGTCCGGACCGTGCCATGCCTCAGGACGTCGAAGCACCCGCGCCGTACAAGCAGCAAGCCAGTTTCATCACCACCTCCCTACGGAGAGAGTCAATGCGCAGCAACACTCGGAAGGGCTTCACGCTGATCGAACTCCTGATCGTCGTCGTGATCATCGGCATCCTGGCCGCGATCGCGATTCCGAAGTTCAGCAGCACCAAGGAGAAGGCGTACCTCGCGTCGATGAAGTCCGATCTTCGCAACCTGGCCACGGCTGAGGAAGGCTACTTCGCCGACTACACGCTCTACGCGTCGGGCACCGGCAGCAACGTTGGTGGCACCGGCACGTCCCTGTCGACCACGGGCTTCGTGCCGTCGGCTGGCGTGACGGTGGTTGCGGCTGCCTCGGGCGGCACGGGCTGGAGCGCGACGGCCGCGCACTCGTCCACGACCAAGACCTGCTCGATCTTCATCAACGTCGCCGCAGTCGGTCCGGCCACGGTCGACGGCGAGCCCAAGTGCCAGCCGTAATCGCAGGGTAGCTGTTCGGCACGATCGAGAGGGGCGGGGGCCGACAGGCTCCCGCCCTTCTCGCGTCGGGCCACCTGTCCGATCGATCCGCGACTGATCGACGCGACCGCGCAGCCGATGTGTGCGCGGTCGCATTCGTTTGCTATCTCGTGGGACGCCGCGATGCGGTATGTCGGAGATCCGACGCTAGCATGGGCGCATGATCTCGCTGCCAGCCCGCCCCGGTTTCTCACTCATCGAGCTGCTCGTCGCGCTCGTGCTTCTCAGCGGCGGGCTGGCGGTCGCCGCGGGGGTGTCGCGACACGCCATGCGTGCGGTCGCGGCGGGGGGGCGCCGCTCCGTCGCCGCGACGCTTGCGGCCGGCAACCTCGACTCGCTTGCCTCCATGCCGTGCGCCAGCCGCGCCGCCGGCAGCTTGAGCAGCCGGGGGGTGAGTCTCGCCTGGAGTGTGCTCGATTCGGCCGGCGCGTCGTTCGTACAGCAGACGGTGGCCTTCATCGGTGGGTCGGGGCCGGTGACAACGAGCTTCGAGACGCTGCTGCCATGCTGATCGAATTGCGAAGCCGCGCCGGCTTCACGTTGATCGAGCTGCTCGTTACGCTCGCCGTCGGTTCGATTGTCGCCGGCTCGGTCGCGGGCATCCTGCTGCGTCAGCAGCGCACTCACATTGGCCTCTCGGCCATCGTCGAACGACGGACCCAGCTCCGGCACGCCACGAACATTCTCGAAGCCGCGGTTCGCGATGCGGCTCCCGCGGAGGGAGACGTGGTGGCGCGGTCCGATTCCTCACTCGACTTTCTCGCTCCGCTCGGCGCCGGCGTGATGTGCGATACGCTCCCCGCTCGAGCCGGAGTGGTGCTGGCGCCCGACTCCGTGTCCGCCGGATACTCCTTCGGGTTCCAGCGCGACACGCCCCGCGCCGGGGACGTCCTGTTCGTGCTCTCCGAGGGCCCGTCCGACGCTGGTTCGGATGACGCCTGGGAATCGCACGTCGTGGCCGGCGTTGGCCGATCCATACCGCCGTGCCCCGCGTCGCCGCTGCTGCACCCGGTCCTCGACGCCGGCCGGGCGGAGCTGTCCATCGCCTTTGCGGCCGGTGACGCGTTAGGCGCCGGGGTGCGCATGGGGGCGCCCGTTCGATTCGCCCGTCGCGCGCGCTTTCGCTTCTACCGGTCGGGGGGAGACTGGTGGCTGGGGCGCTCGGACCTCGGCGCCGCCGGCTGGGCGAGCGTCCAGCCGGTGAGCGGGCCGTATCGGTCCTACGCCGTGCCCGGCGGCCCCACGGGCATTGCCTTCGCCTGGTTCGACACCGCTGGTATCGCGTTGCCCCCGCTGTCGGGCGCCGCCACGCTTGGCAGGTTGACCATCACGGCCCGTACTCGTACCACTCGCTCGCTCGCCGTCCCCGGCATGCGCCGCGGGCCGTACGATGATTCCCTGGCAATGCACATCGCCTTGCGAAACGTGCCATGAGGCCGATCGATCGACGTGGATTCGTGCTGCCGCTGACGCTTGCCGCGCTGATGCTCGTCGGGATTCTCGTGACCGGGCTCGCGCTGACCGCGCGTGCGGAGGTTCGCGAGGGCGCCGACGCCATGGATGCGCAACGCGCCGCGAGCGCGGCGCGACTCGGGCTCCTGAATACGCTCCTGACGTGGAATCGCGATAGGCACGCCGCGCTTGCCGTTGGCGCGGCGGCCGTCCCCGACACGCTGGTCACCGCCGGCGGGGCCCTCGTGGAATCGCGCCTGGTTCGCACGGGGCGCAACGCCTGGTGGATCGAGAGCATTGGAATGGCACATCCGGCGCAGCAGCCGCTGGGTGTCATCGAGCGCATCGGTGTATCGCTGCGCGCGGACCTCCCGGTGATCTCAACGCCAGCGGTGCTGACCGTACGCGGCCCCGCTGAGGTACGCGGATTCGCCGCGGTGTCGGGTACCGACGGGATCCCGGCCGGATGGAGCGGCGTCTGCCCCGTGGGTGGTGTGCCGGATATCGCGGGCGTCGCGGCGCCCGACACGGCGCTCGTTTGTGGCGGCGCCGGCTGCGCGTCATCGTCCGCCCCCTGGATCTCCGGCACTCCGGCCGAACTCGAATCGGCCGTCGCCGCCGATCCGCGCACCTACGATACCTTCGGCGATCTCGGCGTCGCCGTCATGCACCAGCGCGCCGACATCACGCTGCCTGGCGGTACCTACACCCCCGCGCCCGCGGCGACCGGCGGCGCCTGCACACACGGCACCCTGAACTGGGGTGATCCCGCGCGCGCGGGCCCGTGCGCCGATCACTACCCGGTCGTGCACATCACTGGCAACGTCACGCTCGATGCCGGCAGCGCGGGGCAGGGCATTCTCGTGGTGGATGGGAGCGTGGTGCTCGACGGGCCGGTGACGTTCGTGGGGGT
Source organism: Gemmatimonadaceae bacterium (assembly GCA_035698205.1). Lineage (GTDB taxonomy): Bacteria > Gemmatimonadota > Gemmatimonadetes > Gemmatimonadales > Gemmatimonadaceae > DASSBZ01. The sequence goes on from DASSBZ010000039.1 coordinate 8,845, forward strand.
CATCATCGCCGGCGATGACATCGTGACGAGCGGCCCCGGCGTGCGTGTGTGGGGGCGCGTACTCGCCGCGAACATCGATCCCGTGAGCAGCACGCGCATCGATGGCGACGCGCGCCTGCAGTTCGCCGCATGCGCGCTCGACCGCGCGTTGATCGGCGCATCGCCGCTGGTGCCGGTACGTGGCCGGCCGTGGGTAACGCTGCGCTGAGGGCGTGCGTCGCATCGCCGTGACCGCGCCGATTCCGGCTCGTCAACGCCACGCTTGCCGGGAAAGTGTACGTCAGGCGGAGCCATGCGTGTGACCTGCCGCACGAACCGCTTCTCCTGCAGTGACACGCTGTTACCTCGCATGTCGCAGATCGTGTTGTTGGCAGGTTCGACCATTCCGCCGGGCAATGTGTCCGCCCGTGCCGCGTGAAGAACGGACCCGCACAGCGCCTTCGCGGCGCTCGTGCAACGCTCCACCCTCGACCAGTTGGTACCATGGCGCTCTTCGGACGGAAGAAGACCACGATCGGCCTCGACATCGGTTCCGGACTGGTCAAGGTCGCGGTGATGGACCACAGCCGCGGTGAACCCGAGCTCGTGAAGGTCGCGATCATGCCCCTCCTCGCCGACGCCATCGTCGAAGGCGAGGTGATGGACCCCGACATCGTCATCGATGCCGTCCGCAACGCCCTCGAGGCGGCGGGCGTCTCGTCAAAGGATGTCGTCACCGCCGTCGGCGGTCGCGATGTGATCATCAAGAAGATCCAGATCGAACGCGTCAAGGAGCAGCAGGCGCGCGAGCTGATGCGGTGGGAAGCCGAGCAGCACGTGCCCTTCGACATGGAGTCGGTGGAACTCGACTTCCAGATCCTCGATCCCGATGATGATGGCATGGAGATGAGCGTGCTGCTCGTCGCCGCCAAGCGGGAGCTGATCGAGAACAAGCTCCGCATCGTCACCGATGCCGGCCTGCATCCCACGCTCGTGGACGTCGACGCCTTCGCGCTGCACAACGCGTTCGAGGTGAATCACCCGGATGCCATGAACGGCGTGGTGGGTCTCATCAACATCGGCCACGAAGTCACGAACATCAACATCCTCGAGGACGGCGTGCCGATCCTCACGCGGGATGTCACGGTTGGTACGCGCCGCTTCCGCGAGGATCTGCAGCGCGAGCGCGGCCTGGGTGCGGAGGAAGCCGAGATGCTCCTCCAGGGCTACGATCGCTCGCCGCACCTCGACGCGGTGATCGAGAGCCGCGGTGAGGAGATCGCCGTCGGTATCGAGCGCGCGGCCGCGTTCCTCGCGTCGTCGTCCCGCTCGGCGTCGCCGATGCGGCATGTCTACCTGAGCGGTGGCGGCGCACGCGTGCCGGGCCTTGCCGACGCGCTGGCGCAGCGGCTCCGCCTTGGCGTCATGCTCGCCAACCCGCTCGCGAACATCCGCGTGCGCGACGGTGCGCTCGATTCGCTCGTGACCGACGAAGTCGCCCCCCTGCTGATGCTGCCTATCGGGCTCGCGCTTCGCCAGGCTGCCTGACCCTCTCGCCGACCGCATCCCGATGATCGAGATCAATCTGCTTCCGGGCGCCAACAAGAAGTCGCGGCGCACCACCGGGCTGAGTTTCGGGTCCCTCGCCTCCGACGCCGGGTCGAAGGTCAAGGATCCCTACCTGCTCGCCGCCGTCGCCGCCGTGCTGGTCGCGGCCGTGGCGATCGGCTCCATGTTCTTCACGCAGTCCGCACGCACCTCCGACCTCACCGAGCGTGAGCGGCAGGCAGTGCAGGACTCCACGCGTTATGTCGCCGTGCTGCGCGAGCGTCGCGCCGCCGAGGCGCAGCGCGACTCCATTCTGCGCCAGGTGCAGATCATCAAGGCGATCGATGGCGACCGGTTCGTCTGGCCGCACATCCTCGACGAGGTGAGCCGCGCCCTGCCGCCCTTCACCTGGCTCAAGTCCATCCAGCAGCTCGCCAACACGCTGCCGCCGGCCCAGCCGGTGCCCGCCGATTCCACATCGACCGCGGCGCCGGCCCCGACGCCGCCCGTCCGCTTCCGCGTGATCGGCAACACGGTCGACATCCAGGCGCTGACACGCTTCATGAAGCTCCTCGAGGCGTCACCGTTCGTCGAGAACGTGCAGCTCGCGCGCTCCGACCTCGTGGTGCTCGACGGCAAGGAAGTCACGGAGTTCCAGCTCGACGCCGATTACGAGCGTCCCGATCCCGCGGTCATCTCGACCGTTCCCGTTTCGCTCTCGGTGAGGTAGGCCATGGCCGGATTTCCCCCCAAGTCGCAGCGCGACCAGTTGATGGTGCTCGTCACCATCGTTGGCGTCGCGCTCGGAATGCTCTATTGGAACTTTGTCTGGAAGCCGAAGGACGCCGCGCTCACCGCGGTGGCCGAGCGCGTTGATGCGCTCGAGTCGGCCAACCAGCGCGCGAAGGCGGAACTCGCTCGCGGCAACGCGGACCAGTTGCGCGAGGAGGCAGAGAACCTCAGGGCGAGTCTCAACGTGATGCGCCAGCTCGTGCCCACCGGCAACGAAGTGCCGGCGCTGCTCGAACAGGTCTCGACCGCCGCCCGCCGCGTGAACCTCGACATCAGCAGCGTCGAGCCGTCACCGGTGATCGAAGGCGACATGTTCGATACGTACCGCTACAAGGTGACCGTGCTCGGGTCATACCACAGCATTGCCGAGTTCCTCACCAACGTGGGATCGCTGACGCGGATCATCGCGCCGGTGAACCTGGCCCTCAGCCCGCTCAGCAGTCCGAGCGATGCGCGCCAGAATGCCAGCACCACCACGCTCAACACGAATTTCGAGATCCAGACCTACGTCGCGAAGCCGTCCGTCAAGCGTGCGCCCGCGGCGACCGAGGAGACGAAGTGATGACCTCCCCACTTGTCCTGGCAGCACTCTGCGCCTGCGTCGCCACCGGCGCGCTTGGCGCACAGTCGTTGCCGAACCCCGTCGCCGCCAGGCGCTCGGCCCAACGCGCCGTGGATGCGACCAACGCCCACACGGCGAAGATGACGGCCGACCAGGGCACCGCTGCTCGTGATACCACGGCGGCTGCACGCGTCGCGGCCAGCGCGCCGCGTGGCGACAGCACCGTCGTCGCCACTCCGGTCGTGAGCCAGGCCGCCGGCACCACCGTCGCCGACTCGGCGAAGGGGCTCGGCTTCCGCCGCGAGGTCTTCTCGTATGAGCGCGCCGGCCGGCGTGACCCGTTCGAATCGCTCATGCACAGCGACGAACTGCGTCCGCTGATCAGCGATCTCAAGCTCGTCAGCATCGTCTACGACCAGGTTGGCGGAAATTCGGTCGCCATCCTGCGCGACATCAATACGAAGGAGCAGTACCGCGCAAAGGTCGGGCAGGAGCTCGGCCGCATGCGTGTGGCGCGGATCGCGCCGAAGTCCGTGACGTTCACGATCGAGGAATTCGGATTCAGCCGCCAGCAGGAACTGCTGCTGGGTGATTCAAATCAAGCGAGGAACAAATGAGGCGAGTCAGTACGCTGGTCGCGATGACCGCGGTAGCGCTGTCCATCAGTGCCGATCGCGCGAGCGCCGCGATTTCCGAAACCACCGCCGTTGCGTCGCGTGATGCGGCGCCACGCGTGGCGACCGTGACCGCGGTCAGCGTTGAACCCGCCGGTGAAAGCGCGCACGTCGTGCTGGCCCTGAGCGGCGACGCCCGTGTCACCGATTTCATGCTCTCCGGACCGGACCGCCTGGTGGTGGACCTCACCGGGGCGCGCCTCGACGCCTCTGCCGACTATGATGGTGTCGAACGCGCCGGTATCACCGACATTCGTCTCGCCCAGTTCCAGGCCGACATCGTCCGCCTGGTGATCGAGCTCGACGGCCCCCGCTCGTATCGTGTGGAGCGGGCCGGCGACGCACTCCGCATCGTGCTTCAGACCGAGGGCGCAGTCGATTTCGCCGCCTGGCACACCAGCCGCGCCGCCGTTCGCGCGGCCTCCACGGGTGCTCTTGCCGCTGATGCGGTCGCCACCGCGATTGCACCGCCGGCCGACCTGCCGCTCGCGTCGCCACTGTCGCAGCAGCCGCGCATCACGGTGACCTACCAGGACTCCGAGATCCGCGACGTCATCGCCGGCATCGCGACCTACGCCAACCGCACCATCGTGGTCGGCAAGGACGTGCAGGGCACGGTGACCGCCGAGATCAAGGACCAGCCATGGGACGTGGCGCTGCAGGCGATCCTCGCCGCGCAGGGCCTCGCCGCCTCGGAAGAAGCCTCCGGCATCATCGTCGTCGACAGCTATTCGAATATTCTCGCCAAGCAGGCCAGCGAGCCGGTGACCACCCAGCTCGTGAGCATCAACTACGCGAATGCGAGCGCACTGGTCGGGACCATCTCGTCGCTGCTCTCCAAGGATTGCCCCAGCAGCTCGTTCGGTTCGAGCGCCGCCCCGGCGGGTGCGGAACCGGCCGCCGCTGCGCCGGCCGCAGCCGGCTGCCTGGTGCGTGGCTCCGTCACCGCTGACACGGCCACCAACACGCTGGTCGTGACCGAGGTGAAGTCCCGCCTCCCCGAGCTCCTCAGCTACATCAAGGATCTCGACATCCGCACGCCGCAGGTGGCGCTCAAGGCCAAGGTCATCGCCATCAGCCGTACGCAGACCGAGCAGCTCGGCCTGAGCTACGACCTCGGTACCCGTGACACCCACCTGAACACGCTCCTGCCGCGGATCGCCGAAGGCGGCAACTCGGTCGAGACCTTCGAGTCGCGCGTCGGACTCGGCGGTGATGCGCTCGCGACGGTTGCGAATGCGTCGCGCCGGTTCAAGCAGGGTGCCGCGCTCAACATGATCTTCACCACCGCGCTCGGGAACTACAGCCTCACGTCGTTCCTCGACGCCCTGAAGGAGAACAACCTCTCCGACGTGCAGGCCGAGCCCAGCGTGGTCACGCTCGACAACCGGATGGCCTCGATCCTGGTTGGCCAGGAAACCCCGATTCGCGTCATCGACGCGGGATCGGCATCGCAGATCGGCCAGCCGGCGCGCGCCAACGTCCAGTTCAAGGAGAGCGGTATCATCCTCAAGGTGACGCCGCACATCACGAGCAATCGCCAGATCAAGATGGAAGTCGAGGCCGAACAGTCCGCGCTGCGGGTGGTCGGCGGTGATCTTGGCTTCTTCTTCGACAAGAACAACGCGCAGACCCAGCTGCTGGTTGCCGACGGTGAAACCGCCGTCATCGGCGGACTCACGCAGACCACCGTCACGCGCAACAAGTCGGGCATTCCATTCCTCGTCGACCTGCCGCTGCTTGGCAAGCTGTTCTCGCAGTCCAGCAACGTCGAGGAGAAGCGGGACCTGCTCATCCTGATCACCCCGCACATCATCGACGAAGGGGAAGCCGTCCGCCCGCCGTCGGGCGGCGGCCGCTGAGCCGCCAGGAGATACGACACCTCATGCGTACCCTCTTCCATCGCGCGGCCGCAGGTCTGTTCGTTACGGCCGCGCTCGCTGGCTGCGATTCCACGCAGCTCCTGACGAACTCCGCCGACCGCATCCTCCCCACCGTCACGGTGTCGAGTGCTGCGGTGGTCGACGGACCATCGGGCGGCCAGGTCATCAACATCCGTGAGCCGGCGTCGATCACCGTCGACGCCAGCGACAACGCGGCCATCGTCTACGTCGTCACGCGTGTCATTGCCGACGGCCAGCAGGTCCAGCGCGACTCGCAGGTCGTTTCCTCGAGCGCGACCTTCTCGGGCACCTTCCCGGTGTCGCTCGCCGGGGTGCGCTCCGGGCAGCAACTTGTCATTCGCACCGATGTCGGCGATGCCGGTGGCAACACCGGTTCGGCGTCCGTCTCGGCCGTCGCCTTCGATCCCGATGTTCCGGTCGTGGGCCTGCTCAATCCCTCGGCCAGCGTCATCGTCGGCGGGACGTATACCTTCAGCGTCCGCGCCATTGACGTCATCGGCCTGAGCAAGGTCGGCTACGTCGTGCCGGGCAGCTCGCCGGCGCTCGGCGACAGCACGCTCTTCTCGGCACCGCTATCGGCCACGGACACCGTCACCTTCAGCCTGCCGGTTCCCGCCGGGCTGGTCGTCGGCAGTACGTTCGAGGTCTCGGCTTTCGCGGAGAACGGCAACGGCCTGCGCGGCGTCACCTCGCCCTTCACGGTGCAGGTGGGATCGGTGACCGCCGATGTCCAGGCGCCGCTGCTCTTCCAGAACATTCCGGCGCGCGCGGAAGCGGACGACACGCTCGACTTCACCGCCCGCGATCCGGACGGCGTGGTCAACATCATTGGCTTCATTGCGCGTGACAGCGCCGGCAACGAGCTGTATCGCCGCTCCGAAACGCTGTCCTCGCCCGCCCAGCAGGTGGTTCGTCGCATGGCGTTCAACGCACCGGTCTCGCTGAAGGGGCGCGGAATGTTCATCGTCGGCTTCGCCACCGATGCCAGCGGCAAGACCGGATATGCGGTGCCGAGTGCGGCCACGCTGCCGGCCACCGACATCTCGCAGGCCGCTCGTGACCCGCTCGTGTACTCCTTCGGGTCGACGATGCCGCTGCCGCCGAACAGCCTCGGCGCCGACATCGCCGTCGATTCGACGCGCGCCCGCGTGTACGTCTCGAACATCCTGCGCAACGAGCTGAACGTGTTCGATTACGGCTCGGTGCTCTCGCCGCTGGCTGCCGTGGCGGTGGGTTCGCAGCCCTGGGGGATGACGGTGGACAACAGCGGCTCGCTGCTGCTGGTGGCCAACTCCGGCGGCACGAACATCTCCAAGGTGAACCTGCTCACCCGCAAGGAAGACGGTCGCATCAAGACCGCAAACACCTATCTGTACGATGTCAGCTACAGCAAGGATGAATCGAGCGGTGGCTACAAGTACGAAGTAACCGGCCCCATCGACTACTCCGACCGCCCGCAGTATATCGCCCAGTCGGCGAGCGGCGCCGTGTACTACAGCGCCCGCCCCACCGCGACCGCCACCCCCGGCACCCTTCGTCGGATCGACAACTTCCTGGATCCGAACGCGGAACCGCGCCAGATCTGGCAGTATGGTTCGGAGTTGCGCGGTCGCTGGGTGATCTTCAACAGCGATGCTGTCGACGTGATCAAGGGCGAGAGTGGCGTACCAGACATCATCATCATCTGCGATCATACCCCTGGCGCGTCGCCCTCCACGTCGACGTGCGTGCAGGACGGGTTCATCCCCAACGCCATTGCGGCGCTGCGTGCCGCTCCGACCAACGCAAACGTCGAGGCGGTGAAGGATCTCAGCGTCGCTTCGCTGGCGCTCCCCGATACGAACTTCGTGGCGGTCGGTGGTGATCGTCGACGAGTCGCCTTCGGTGAGGCCAACACGGGCAACCGCGCAGGCCGCGTTCTCATGGTCTTCGATCCCAGCGGCACCCCCGCCGGCTCGGAGGTCTACAACGCGCCCATCGAGGTTGCCGACCTGACCAACAACGCATCCGACAAGGTCTTCGGACTGGCCCTGAACCGGACCAGCACGAACGTCGGCGTGCACGGCGAGGAAACGTTCTTTGCCGACAAGGACCTCCGCCTGCAGGGCAAGTTCGCCACCTTCAATACCGGGGCAGGGATCGTCTTCCATCCGCTCAACGATGGAGACAGCCCGGCCGACAGCACCTGGCGGGTGGCGTTCGTGGCGTCGGGCGATCGCAGCATTCAGATCGTCGACAGCTACAGCTACAGGCTGCGAGGGCGCATTCCGCTCCGCCAGAACCTCTACGGTGCGCTGCGGGCCGTACTGCCCACCGCCGCCGAGAAGGCTGCCGATCCGACGCTTTCGGTCAAGCTCTTTGGCTTGACGCCCGAGGGAATCGTTATGATTGATGTCCGGAAGTCGGACATCGACAACGTGCCCCGATGAGCGCCTGAACGCGGCTCGCCGCTGACCGTTGCATGACCGCGAGCCCGGCCACCAGCCGGGCTCGCGCCTTTGGAGACCCATGCTTCGCTTCACTACCGCCGGAGAATCACACGGCCCCGCCCTGGTAAGCGTTCTCGAGGGAATGCCTGCCGGGCTGCCCCTGCTGGCCCAGCACGTCGACACCGAGCTGGCGCGACGGCAGCAGGGCTACGGACGCGGCCGCCGCATGCAGATCGAGCGCGACGCCATCGAGTTTCTGGCCGGTGTGCGCGCCGGCGAGACGCTGGGCTCGCCCATCGCCATGCTCGTTCGCAACCGCGACTGGAAGCACTGGCAGGACGTCATGGATCCGGCGCCGCACGAGGGAGATCCCGATCCCCGACGGCGCGCGGTAACGCGTCCCCGCCCCGGACACGCCGACCTCACGGGGGTCCTCAAGTACGATCGGGACGACGCCCGCGACATCCTCGAACGCGCCTCGGCGCGCGAGACCACCGCGCGCGTCGCCGCCGCTGCCCTCTGTCGGCGCCTGCTCGCCGAGTTCGGCGTCTCCATTGGCAGCCACCTCGTACACCTGGGCGGAATAGACGCGCACGCACCTCTGCCGCTCCCCACCGACCTCAACGCCGCGGCCGATGCATCGCCCCTGCGCACGCTGGACGCCGGCGCGGAAGCGCGCATGATCGCCCTGATCGACGACACGAAACGCGCCGGCAACACGCTCGGTGGCATCTGCGAGATCGTTGCCGATGGCCTCCCCGTGGGACTCGGCTCGCACGTGTCGTGGGACCGCAAGCTCGACGGTCGCATCGGCGCCGCGATGATGTCCATTCCCGCCGTGAAGGGAGTTGAGATCGGAATGGGCTTCCAGGCCTCGCGCGTGACCGGCGCCGAAGTGCACGACGAGATCGCGATGGCGCCCGCTCCCGGTCGGAGCCGTACCGGCAACGTGGTGCGGCTCACCAATCGCGCGGGCGGGCTGGAAGGGGGCATGACCACGGGTGAGCCGCTCGTCGTGCGCGTCGGCATGAAGCCGATCAGCACGCTGATGCGCCCCCTGCAGACTATCGACATGAACACCGGCGCGAGCGCTGCGGCGACCGCCGAGCGCAGCGACGTGACGGCGGTGGCGGCAATGGGCGTGATTGCCGAGGCCATGCTCGCCTTCGTGCTCGCACAGGCCTGGCTGGAGAAATTCGGCGGTGATTCTCTCGCCGAAGTCCGGCGCAACCATGAGTCCTATGTTGCTCACATCG
>DASSBZ010000040.1:0-10562 GCA_035698205.1 Gemmatimonadaceae bacterium
GCGAGCGCCAGCCGGCTCGCCTCGATCGCCTCCCGCACGAATCGCAGCGCCCGCATCCCCTGCGCGCGGGCATCGTCCCCGTCCAGCGCGTGCATCTCCTCGCGAGTCAGCACGGCACCCATCCAGCCGTCGGTGTGCCAGTGCCCGCCGGCACCGAGCGGCCGCAGCACCCGCGCCGACGGATGCGGCGACGGACCCACGTAGACGTACGGCTCGGCGTACGAGTCGTCTCCCGGCTCGACCCCGACACCGATCGACCGCGTGATCCGCACGTCGCGCGCGGGCAGTACGATCAACGTGGCCAGGTCGAAGTGGTGCGGCCAGAGCCGCGGCGTCGCCGCCCCCGGCGTCTCATGCGCCACCGCGCTCGCGAGTTCGTGCGCGTTGTGGAACAGGCGACCCAGCTCGGCGTGGGCGCCGCCCACGACGGCGGCGAATCGTGCCCCCGCCGCGACGTCGTGATAGGGAATCGTGTAGTGCTTGTCGGATACCCACCGCGTCCCGTCGAGTCCGAGTGCCTCGAGCCGCTGCACCAGGTCGTGCTCGGCATCGGCCAGCGTGCGCCCCGCCAACGGCACCTCCTGCACACTGCCGTTCCGCTCGTCGCGCACGACCAGCGTCAGGTCGACCGGGCGGATCCCGACTCGCACGGCCCCGCCCGGCGCGGGCAGCTCGTGCGACAGCAGCGCACGCGACTCCTCGTGCCACCCGAGGTTCGTGTGGCTGTCATCGGCAACCCGCGGCAGGTACGAGATGGCCGCCGACACCACGAGCTGCAGGGCATGATGCAACTCGAGCCGCGCCTCCACGAGATGCCCGATCGGCGACTGCCCGATCAGCTCCCAGCGCTCCTCCACGGTCTCGATTTCGAGTCGATTCGCCATCCACGCACCTGTGTCTTAGGTTGAGTCGTCTGGCGCGCGTCATCACAACGTGGGGAGAGCAAGACGCTCGCCGTCCCATTGCGGGAACCGCTGCGGCGCGTGGCGCATTTCCTGTGGCCCCCCTCCCCGGCGACCCACGTCAACTACGGTTCGGCGGGCCCATCCGCTTTCCCACTGCCCCGAGGGGTCCGACATGGCGTATTCCATCGCCACCTCACCCCGTATCTCCACGCTGCTCGAGGCGCTGACCGAGGCGCGCGCACGCACGCTGCGACTCGTCGCGCCCGTCACCGACCACGACCTTGTTCTCCAGCACGATGAACTCATGAGCCCGATCATCTGGGATCTTGGGCACATCGCACACTTCGAAGAGCTCTGGCTCACCCGAAACCTCGACGGCGAGATCCGTTTCGTCGAGATGCCGGGGATGTACAATCCGTTCGAGTACCCGCGGCGTACGCGCTCGCAGCTCGAATATCCCGACCGTCAGGGCTGTGTCGCCATGATGGCGGATATTCGCGAACGTGCGCTCGCGTCGGTGGCTGCGCTCGACCTCGGTACCGGCAATCCGCTCACGCGCGACGGACTCGTCGTATACCTGGTGCTCCAGCACGAGTACCAGCATGGCGAGACGATCCTGCAGACGCTGCAGCTCAAGCAGGGCGAACGGTATCGCGCCCCGCGCGGTTGGGAGGTGCCCGAACCCGTCACCACCATTCCCGCCGGCGCCATGGTGCGATTCGATGGCGGCGAAGTGACCATCGGCACCGACGACGTGGCGCAAAGCTACGACAATGAACGCCCGCGTCATCGGCTCACGGTCCCGGCATTCCGGATCGACACCGCCCCGGTGCGCAACGCCGACTATCTCGAATTCATGAACGACCGCGGGTACACCCGGCGTGAACTCTGGAGCGACGCCGGCTGGGCGTGGCAGTCCGAGGCACACGTCGACGCGCCCCGCCACTGGCAGCGCACCGCCGACGGCTGGACCGAGCGGTACATGGATCGCACGCGTCCCATCGACCCGCGGCGCCCGGTGTGCCACGTCTGCTTTCACGAGGCAGAGGCATTCGCGCGGTGGGCGGGCAAGCGGTTGCCCACGGAGATCGAGTGGGAGGTGGCTGCCTCCTGGGACGGCACGATCGGTCGCGCCATGCAGTTCCCCTGGGGAGACGAACCCGCCACGCCTGAACACGCCAACATCGAACAGCTCGCGTTCGACACCGCTCCCGTCGGTGCCTATCCGCGCAACGTTTCGCCGCTGGGCTGTCACGGCATGATCGGCGACGTGTGGGAGTGGACCAGCTCGGATTTCGCCGGCCACCCCGGCTTCCGCGCATTCCCCTATCACGAGTATTCGGAAGCGTTCTTCGGCAGCGAATACAAGGTGCTGCGCGGCGGCTCGTGGGCCACGCGCCCGGGCGCCATCCGCAACACGTTCCGCAACTGGGACTATCCGATTCGTCGGCAGATCTTCAGCGGGTTCCGCTGCGCCGCCGATGTCTGACCGCCGCGCCACCGCACGCGCCGACGCCCGCACGTCGCCGCTGCTCGCGGAGGTGCGCGATGGACTGTCGGCGCGCCCGCGCACGCTCTCGTCGCGATTCTTCTACGATCACCGAGGCTCGCTGCTCTTCGAGCAGATCACGCGCCTCCCGGAGTACTACCTCACGCGCGCCGAGACGCGTCTGCTCGAGCGGCACATGCCCGCGCAGCTCGCCGAACTGCTCCCCGAATCGCTCGTGGAGCTGGGTGCGGGGGGCGGCGGAAAGACGCGCATCATTCTCGACGCGGCGCACGCGCACGGGGCCGTGCCCACCTGGGTGCCCATCGACGTGAGCGCGGAGTTCCTCGCGGAGAGCGCGGCAACGCTGCGCGCCACGTACGACTGGCTTGCCGTCCGCCCCATCGTCGCCGATTTCACCGAAGCCTCGCTCAACCTCGGGCATCGCGTGCCCCGACCGGCGCTGTTCGCCTTCCTGGGGAGCACGATCGGCAACTTCGACACGCCCGACGCGGTCGCCCTGCTCAGCCGCGTGCGCGCCGCCATGCACCTCGGCGACCGCCTCCTGCTGGGCGTCGACCTGCGCAAGGATCCGGCGGTGATCGAACGTGCGTACAACGACAGCGCCGGCGTCACCGCCGAGTTCAATCGCAACCTGCTGCTCGTCCTGAATCGCGAGCTCGGCGCCGACTTCCGGCCGGAGCACTTCGACCACCACGCGCCCTGGGTGAGCGACCGCAGCCGCATCGAGATGCACCTCGTCTCGCGCTCGGCGCAGGTAGTCCGCATCCCCGGCATCGACGACGTGCACTTCGAGCAGGGCGATTCGATCCGGACGGAGATCTGCTGCAAGTACGATCGCGGCTCGGTCGAATCGATGTTCGCGTCGGCCGGGCTCAGGCTCGATTGCTGGCTCGAGGACGAACGCGACGGCTACGCGATCGTCCTTGCCGCTCCGTTCGTCTCGGCACTCGAGGGCTGATTGCTCGCGTCCGCGGCGCGCTGGCTTCGCACTCACGCCTTCACGCCGTCGGCGACGGGCGCCGCCGAGCGGATCGGCGTTGAAGCGGAGTGGATCCCCGTGCGCGCCGATGGCCGCCCCGCTCCCATCATCACCCCCGACGGCCGCGGCACCGTAAACGCGCTGCGTCGCGTCGCCGCGCAGCGTGGATGGTCCGAGAGCACCTCCACGAAGTCCGGCGTCAGCGAGTTCATCTCCCCCGATCGCGACCGCGTGACGTTCGAGCCGGGAGGGCAGATCGAGTTCGCGGCGGCACCGGCGGCGTCCCCTGGCGCGGTGACGTCGAGCGTGCGCTCCTTCGGATCGACGCTCGCCGATGCCTGTGGGGAGTTCGGCTACCGCCTCTGCACCATGGGTCTCGATCCATTCACCCCCATCGAAGCGGCACCGCTGCAACTGCACGCCGAGCGATACCGCCGGATGGACGAGCACTTCGCGCGCATCGGCCCCGACGGCGCCCGGATGATGCGACAGACCGCGTCGCTCCAGATCACCCTCGAGACAGGGGAGCAACCGGAAGAGCGCTGGAAGCTGCTCCAGGCGCTGACGCCGTATCTCGCCGGCATCTTCGCGAACGCGCCCCTGCAGAACGGAATCGGAACCGGCTGGTCGAGCATGCGGCGCTCGATCTGGGACGCAGTGGATCCATCGCGCACCGGCCTCGTCATCGGCGAGCCTGACGATGATGTCGCCACCGCGTACGCGCGCTTCGCGCTCGGCGCCGACGCATTTCTCATCGGCGCCGCCGGCGAACCGGCGCGCCCCCTCGCTCACTGGGGGGAGCGTGCGGCGCCGGGGACGGCGGCATGGGCGGAGCACCTGACCACGCTCTTCCCCGAGGTCAGGGCTCGCGGATACTTCGAGGTCCGCACATGCGACGCCATCCCCGAGGAGTTCTGCGCCGCTCCGCTGGTGTTCCTGACGGGACTCGTCTGCAGCGTGCCGGCCGCTCACGAAGCCGCCGCGCTCCTGCGGGTCGGCGAGGTTCCCCCCGATCCCGCGATGCTCAGCCGGGCGGGGCGGTGCGGAATGCGCGATGCCGACCTGCGCGCAACAGCAGGGGAGCTGTGGGCGCTTGCCCTGGAGGGCGCCGCGCGACTCGGCACCACGATCGCCGACGAAGTCGCGTTGGCCACCGCTCACGATTTTGTCGCGCGATATACCGCGCGCGGGCTCACCCCCGCCGACGACGCAATCGCCGCTCTGTCAGCGCAGGAGCCCTCAGGACTGGCGCAGTAGTTCGCCGGACTGGAAGCGGGGGCGTCGCCCGTCTAGCTTCACCACATCATGAGCACCAACTCCATTCGCGATCGGCTTCGCACCGTCCCGTTCCTCGACGGTCTCACCGAGACGTCGTTCCACCAGCTCGCCCGCATCGTCGAGCCCGTCACCTTCGAACAGGATGCCGTCCTGTTCGAGGAAGGTGACCAGCGACAGATGATGCTCATCGTCATGTCGGGGAGCATCGCCATCGACAAGCGGCGCAACGGCCGGCCGATCCGTCTCGCCGTGCTCGGCGAGGGGGAGGCCGTGGGCGAGGGCGTGCTGCTCGACGACACCACGCACGGCACGAGCGCGAGCGCGGTGGAGCGCACCGAGGCGTACGTGCTGCGCGCCAACCGGATCGAGGATCTGGTCAAGAACCACCCGCAGACGTACGCGGCGCTCGTCGCGCGCGCCGCCCGGGCCATCTCCCGCCGGCTGGCCGCCACCGATGCCACGCTCGTGGGGCGCGGCGGCGTGACCGGCTTCGGCGGCATGCGCGCGCGACTGGAGAAGGATCTGCTCGGCGAACGCGAGGTACCCGGCGATGCACTCTACGGCGTCCAGACGCTTCGTGCACTGGAGAACTTTCCCATCACCGGCGTGGCGTTGCGCGAGTTCCCGGCGCTCATCGTCGCACTCGCAAGCGTGAAGGAAGCCGCCGCCCTCGCCAACGCCGAGCTCGAGCTGCTGCCTCATGACATCGCCGACGCGATCATCCGCGCCGCGCAGGAGGTGCGCGGTGGACGACATCATGAGCACTTCACCGTCGACATGATCCAGGGCGGTGCCGGCACCTCGACGAACATGAACGCCAACGAGGTCATCGCCAATCGCGCCCTCGAGCTCCTCGGCCACGCGCGCGGTGACTACGCCACCGTCAGCCCCAACTCGCACGTCAACCTGAGCCAGTCCACCAACGACGTCTACCCCACCGCCATCAAGCTCGCGCTGCACTCCAGCATCGAGGCATTGCGCGCGGCGATGAGCGACCTGGTACAGGCGTTTCTGGCCCGTGGCGAGGCGTTCGCTCCGCACCTCAAGATGGGGCGCACGCAGTTGCAGGATGCCGTTCCAATGACACTCGGCCAGGAGTTCGCGGCGTTCGGCCACACGATCGCCGAGGACGTGGACCGGCTGGGCGAGGCGCAGGCGCTGATCTGCGAGATCAACATGGGTGCGACCGCCATCGGCACCGGCATCAACACGCCGCCCGGATACGCCGAGTCGGTTCGACAGCACCTGTCGGCGATCACGGGCCTCGATCTGGTGACCGCGCCGGATCTCGTGGAGGCCACCGCCGACACCGGCGCGTTTGTGCAGCTTTCCGGCGTGCTCAAGCGGTGCGCGGTGAAGCTGAGCAAGATCTGCAACGACCTGCGTCTGTTGAGTTCCGGACCTCGTGCAGGGCTGGGGGAGATCAACCTGCCGGCAATGCAGCCCGGATCGAGCATCATGCCGGGGAAGGTGAACCCGGTGATTCCCGAGGTGGTGAATCAGGTCTGCTTCGACGTGATCGGTGGCGATGTGACCGTGACGCTCGCCGCGGAGGCCGGGCAGTTGCAGCTCAACGTGTTCGAGCCGGTGATCGCGTATCGCCTGATGCGCAGCCTGGATTCCATGCGGAACGCGTGCGTCGTGCTGCGCACCAGGTGTGTGGAGGGGATCACGGCGAACCCGGACCGACTGCGCTGGTTCGTGCAGAACTCCATCGGCATCGTCACGGCGCTGGTTCCGGTGCTTGGCTACGAGCGCGCGACCGAGGTGGCCAAGGAGGCGCTCGAAACCGGCGCCGGGGTCTACGACCTGGTGCTCGAGCGCGGGCACCTGACGCGAGCGCAGCTCGATGAAATTCTGGATCCGGCCCTGATGACCGCTCCCCGCACGCGCTGACGATGGCCGGCGGCAAGCTGGATGGCGCGGGGGTCGCGAAGCTCGAAGTCCTTGAAAGTGCGCTGGAGGATGTACAGCGCTTGCACGGGATCGTGGAACGCATGGCGATCGCGGTGCGCATGCAGCAGCCCACCGCGCCGTTCGTGTCGCAGTTCAAGCGTGCGACGACTCCCCTGGTGGGATTGCTGCGCGGACAGTTCGCGCCGATCGCCGATCATGTATCGGGGATGCTGCTGGCATCCTCGCGCGGCGGAGGAGAACAGACGCGACTGCGCGTGCTTCGCGAAGGGGTGGCCCAGTTGCGGCAGCAGCTCGAGGTGACGGCAGCACGCGTACGGGAGAAGCACAAGACACAGGAATAGAGATCCGGCCCGTGGGCGACGTCTCGCCTGTCGGTCTTTTCCTTACGAACATGTACGAGTTCCGGTAGCTTGATTCCCCCCCTGCCCTCCGGTAGTTTGGCAAGGTTGTTTCTGCCCGGGGCCCCGCCTCCGTCGCCCCTGAAACGCTGGTACAAGGGAACCTGAATGAACAGGAAGATCCATTGGCGTCCGTTCGCGCACGCGGCGGTAACGGCCGGGCTCTTGCTGGCGCTTGGCGCCTGCAGCCAGGAGTACCCGAACTCCACCTTCAACCCCACGACGGACTTCAACACGGACATCATCGCCCTCTGGGACAGCCTGCTGTTCTGGGGTACGGTCGTGTTCGTCGTCGTCGAGGTGTTGCTGCTCTGGACGCTCTGGCGCTATCGGCGTCGCCCGGACGGGCCGGAACCCACGAATGTGCATGGCCATACGGCGCTCGAGATCACGTGGACCGTGCTGCCGGCCGTCATTCTCGTGATGATCGCCATCCCCACGGTGCGGACCATCTTTCGCACGCAGGCCCCCGCTCCCGCCGGTTCGCTCCAGGTGGAGGTGATCGGCCATCAGTGGTGGTGGGAGTTCCGCTACCCTGAACTGGGCATCACGACGGCCAACGAGCTCTACATCCCGGTCGGCCGCACAGTGAACTTCCAGCTCACCACCGCCGACGTGATTCATTCGTTCTGGATCCCGCAGTTGGGGGGCAAGCGTGACCTCATCGGCAACCGCGTGAACCACATGTGGTTCACGCCCGATCCGGCGATGACCACGCAGGTGTTCAACGGTTCCTGCAACGAGTTCTGCGGCACGTCGCACGCGAACATGAAGTTCCGCACATTTGCGGTGCAGCCGAACGAGTTCGAGAGCTGGGCGCGGCACCAGAAGTCCGCGGCCGCCTATCCGGTGGCGCAAGAGTCGACGGGGGCGCTGGCGGAGGCACAGCAGGAACCGGCAGCGCAGGATTCCGCCACGGTCGCGCCGGTCGCCGCCGCCCCCTCGGGATTCACCGCCGACTCGGGGTATGCATTCCCGGCCGCCGATCTTCCCGACTTCGCCCGCCCGCATACCCCGCTTCCGTCCGGCCTGACTTTCACTGAAGGGCTCACGGGCGACGCCGAGCGCGGCCGGCAGATCTATTCGCGCACCGCGTGCATCGGCTGCCACAAGATCGAGGGCAACCCCATCTCGATCGGCATCATCGGGCCCAACCTGACGCACATCGCCTCGCGCACCACCATTGCGGGCGCGCTGTACCCGAACGACACGCGGCACCTTTCGCTCTGGATCAAGAACTCCCGCGTCATGAAGCACGGCAGCATCATGCCGACGCTGGGCAAGGGGGAGCACGATCCCATCACCGGCGCGGTCATCAACACCGGTGGCCTGACCGACCAGGAGATCGCCGACATCGTGGCATATCTCCAGGCGCTGAAGTAGCCGTCCACGCCGCCGCACGCCGCGCACATCGCAACTCGCAGGTTCTTCGTTCAGTCCGGAGCCCTTCGCATGGCCACAGCAGCAGCAGCCCCACCGTACGCCGAAACCACGCCGGTCGGAGCCCCGACCGGCCTCTGGAGCTGGATCACCACCGTCGATCACAAGCGGATCGGGATCCTCTATCTCTACACGTCGCTGTTCTTCTTCGTCCTGGGTGGCGTGGAAGCGGTCACGATTCGCGCGCAGCTCATCGGCCCGAACAACACGCTGCTGAACGCCGAGCTGTACAACCAGCTCATGACGATGCACGGCACGACGATGATCTTCCTCGCCGTGATGCCGCTGTCGTCGGTGTTCTTCAACTTCCTGATCCCGCTGCAGATCGGCGCCCGTGACGTCGCCTTTCCGCGACTGAACGCCTTCAGCTACTGGATCTACCTGCTCGGCGGCGTGTTCATCACGGTGCCGATCTTCTTCGGGCTCGCCCCCAACGCCGGCTGGTTCGCGTATGCGCCGCTGACCGACCGCATCTTCTCGCAGGGGCTGCACATCGACTTCTGGGTGCTCGGCATCCAGATCCTCGGCATCTCGACGCTGGCCGCGGCGTTCAACTTCATCACGACCATCATCAACATGCGGGCACCCGGCATGAACCTCATGCGGATGCCCATGTTCAGCTGGATGGCGTTCATCGTCCAGTTCATGGTCGTGCTGGCGTTCCCGGTGCTCACGATCGCGCTGATCTTCCTCCAGTTCGACCGCTTTTTCGGCACCAACTTCTACATCACCAGCAACGGCGGCGACCCGCTGCTCTGGCAGCACCTGTTCTGGATCTTCGGGCACCCCGAGGTCTACATCCTCGTGCTCCCGGCGTTCGGGCTGGTGAGCGAGGTGCTGCCCTCCAGCGCGAAGAAGGCGCTGTTCGGCTATCCGGTCATGGTGTACTCCGGCATCCTGATCGGCTTCCTCGGCTTCGGCGTGTGGGCGCACCACATGTTCGCCGTCGGCATGGGGCCGGTCGCCGACACCGTGTTCGGCCTGACGACAATGCTGATCGCCATCCCGACGGGCGTGAAGATCTTCAACTGGATCTTCACCCTGTGGGGCGGCTCCATCCGCTTCACCACCGCCTGCAAGTTCGCGATCGGACTGGTGGCCGTCTTCACCATCGGCGGTATCTCGGGCGTCATGCACGCGTCGCCACCGGCGGTGCTGCAGCAGACCGACACGTACTTCATCGTCGCCCATTTCCACTACGTGCTGTACGGCGGCTCGATGATGGGGATCTTCGCCGGCATCTATCACTACTTCCCGAAGATGTTCGGGCGGATGATGAATGAACGGCTGGGCAGCTGGCACTTCTGGCTGAACATGATCGGGATGAACATGACGTTCTTCCCGATGCACTTCTCGGGCATGCTGGGCATGCCGCGGCGCATCTACACGTACGACGCCGGCCAGGGGTGGGACGTGTTCAACATGATATCGTCGCTCGGCGCGTTCCTCCTCGTGCCGGCCACGGCGATCTTCATCTACAACTTCTTCCGGTCCAAAAAGCATGGTCCGGTCGCCGGCCCCAATCCGTGGGATGCCCCGACGCTCGAGTGGTCGATCCCGTCGCCGCCGCCGGAGTACAACTTCGCCACGATCCCGGTGATCGAGTCACGCTACCCCCTGTGGGACGTGACGCACCCCGATCGGACGGCGGATATCCCGCACACCACCGAAGGGTGGGACAAGGCGGAATCGGCGGCGCATGCAGCGCCGGTGCACGAGGAAACCGGCATGAAGACCGCCAAGGAACTCGGCATTCCGATGCCGCTGCCCACGGCGAAGCCGCTCGTGACGGCCATTGCCATCCTGATTCTCTTCGGCGGACTGCTGCTCACGCACATCACCGGCCTCAAGGTCGCCGTGGCGATCATGATCGGCGGTGGACTCATGCTCATCTTCTCGCTCTATGCGTGGCTCACCAGCCCGCTCGAGTAGAACGCGCCCCGACTCCTTCCACTGATCATGTCTTCACCCGCGCTCGATCAAGTCGTCGCCGGCCCGCACGGCGAGCACTATACCACGACGGGGCTCAACCACCGGAAGATCGCCATCTGGGCGTTCATCGGCTCGGAGTGCATGCTCTTCGCGTCGCTGATCTCGACGTACCTGATCTACAAGGGCAGGAGCGTCGTCGGGCC
>DASSBZ010000041.1:0-2574 GCA_035698205.1 Gemmatimonadaceae bacterium
CGTCGAGAGCGAATTGAGCTCGGCGGCAATGCTCGACATGGCAGCGGCCATCACGCCGGCAATGAAGATCCCGGCCAGTCCGAGGGGCAGCTCGTTGCGCACGAACGCCGGAATGATGTAGTTGACATCGCGCGATGACGCCCCGGTCACGCGTTCCACCAGGGCCAGCGCCTCGCCACGCACCTCGGTCACCTCGGCGTCGCGTGCGAGGAATGCCGCACGCTGTGCGCCATCCTGCTCCGGCGCGTCCGCCAGCGCACGGGCCGCGGACTCGCGCGCCTGCCAGGCGGTTTCATGCCGGGCTTCGAGCGCGCGATACGCCTCGCCATCGGCGGTCATCACGGCCTGCTCCTGCGCCGGATTGAACAGCAGGGGCGGCGCGGTGAACAGGTAGAACACGAACACGAGCACGCCGAGCAGCAGCACCATGGCCTGCAGCGGGATCTTCCAGTAGGCGCTCATGAGCAGCGACGTACGCGCCTCATTCACCGAGCGCGCGGTGAGGTAACGCTGCACCTGGCTCTGGTCCGTCCCGAAGTACGAGAGCATCAGGAACGTGCCGCCGATGATTCCCGACCAGAATGTGTACGTCTCGCTGAAGTTGAACGAGAAGTCGAACACCTGCAGCCGCCCCGTGGCGCCCGCAATCGACAGCGCCTCGTTGGGCGACACGGGAATCTTCAGCACCAGCACGACGATCACGGCGGCCAGGGCAAAGACGATCAGGACCATCTGCTTCACGTCCGCCCACGTTACCGCCTGCACACCGCCGAACATGGTATAGATCACCGTCGGAATGCCGATCAACCCCACCGACCAGGGGAGCGACCAGCCGAAGACCGCGGAAAAGATGACCGCCGGCGCGGCGATGATCGTGCCGCACGACATGCCGCGCGAGAGGAGGAACAGGAAGCTCGTGAGTGAACGCGTCTTCGCGTCAAAGCGCCGCTCGAGAAATTCGTACGCCGTGTAGACCTTCGCGCCGTGCAGGAACGGCACGATCGTCACCCCGAGGATCACCATCGCGATCGGCAGTCCGAAGTAGAACTGCACAAATCGCAGTCCATCGGTGGCCCCCTGCCCCGTGGTGCCAATCATCGTGACCGCCGAGAGCTGGGTGGCCATCACGGAGAGTCCAACCGCCCACCAGGGGAGGCCGCGATTGGCGAGGAAGTAGCCCTCGATGCTGTCGGTACCGCGAGCACGTCGGAGGCCGTCGACCACCACGTAGCCGACGTACGCAATGATGATGACCCAGTTGAGCGGATGCATGAACCGCCCGCTCAGGCGTAGCGGCTCTGGAGCAGCCAGAGCGCGATCAGCGTGATGACCTGCACGGTGAGCACACGCACGAGCGTGGCGCGGAAGCGGTCACGTGCGCTCTGCGGATCGCGCGACGGCGGTGCGTTCGGGTCGGTCATCGAGAAGGGGCTCTCACGCTGGAGGAATCGCGGCAGGCAATGAGGTCGATGGTGCATGCTGACGCGCCGCACGCGATCGCACAAGACACCGCCCGCTGCCGGCCACGCACGCGCAAAGCCGCGGATACGCGATTCCGTTCCCGGCCCGCGGCAGGATGCCCTGCTCCGGCGCTGCTATCGCGCGTCGATCACGCTCCTCGGGTGCCAGCCGAATTGCTCGAGGTCCACCTTCCCCCGGGCATCGAACCACACCCCCTCGTTCAGCAACAGCATGCGCTGGTCGATCCCCGCTGATCCGTCGGCGCGGCGGCTGATCCGCCCCTGCGCGTTGATCACGCGATGCCACGGGACCCTGCTGCCGCTCGGCAGGTCGTGCAACGCGTATCCCACCTGGCGAGCATGGCCGGGCAAGCCGGCCAGACGAGCGATCTGGCCGTAGGTGGCGACGCGCCCCCTCGGGATGCGACGAACCACCGCCCAGATGCGCGAGTTGCGGTCGGACTTCCCTCTCGTGCCCTTCAGCAACCGGCCTCCGGATTTCAGTTCTCTCATGTATTCTCGCGTATATGCTGACACAATCGGCACTTGTAGTCGTTGCATGCAGCGTTCCCGGCCGTATGCGCGTGATATAGTATTGGCCCGCGTGCCGCGGGGCACGGATGCGCCGCGCCCCACTCCCTCCATCGAGCCCCGACCGATGCTCAAACGCGTTTTCTCCCTCGCTACCTGCGCCGCGGCATTTGTCGCGGTGGGGTGCTCTCGAGCGCCGGAGCCGTCTCCGTCTCCTGCGCCCAACACGAACCAGACCGCTGGCGCACGCGGGCCGGCCGCTGCCGGTGGCGGCGCGCAGGGCGGCGATTCGGCGCGGGGGGGCGGAGCCGGTGAGCCCCGCCCGCGTCCGTACAATCGCGTCATCACCAGCGAGGCAAAGACCCGTCGCGGCCTGTTCTCCGTCCACCGGGTCGGGAGCAAGCTGTTCTTCGAGATTCCCGCCAGCGAACTCGGAAAGGACCAGTTGATGATCGGCCGGTTCGCGCGCGCCTCGTCGTTCGACCCGAACAGCCCGACGGGCGGCTTCGGATCGTACGGCGGTGACCAGTTCGGCGAGCGCACGCTGCGCTGGGAGCGCAACGGCAACCGTGTCGTGCTGCGT
>DASSBZ010000042.1:0-4920 GCA_035698205.1 Gemmatimonadaceae bacterium
GAACAGGCCGGCCGTCATGACCGCAAAGACCGTCATGGCCTCGGCGGCACGATAGATCGTGGTGCGGAACCCGGCGCGGAAGAGATAGAGAATGGCCGAGATCAGCGTACCGGCGTGGCCAATACCGACCCAGAACACGAACGTGGTGATGTACACCCCCCACATCACCGGTGGCTCGTAGCCGGCCTGTCCCAGCCCCCAGTAGATCTGGTAGATCCAGGCGGCCGCACCCATCAGGAAGAGCAGGATCGCGACGCCGAGGCCGATGAACCAGCCGCCGGACGGGCGCAGCGTTCCCGCGATATCGTCGTTGACCTGGGCGTAATCGCGCACGCCGGGCAACTGGACGTTGGCCGACGCGACGTTCGGGCGCGGAGTCACGCCGGCGGGTTGGACGGTACTCGCCATCAGCGCGCGCCTCCCGCCGGTTGCGCCGTTGCCGACTCCGCGGCGGACGGATGGTTGACCTTCTTCAAGTAGACCACCGCGGTGAAGGTGTTCAACTCCTCGAGCACGTGATACGCGCGCCGGTCCTGCGCCAGCCCGGCCACCGTCCAGTTCTCGTCGGCGGCATCACCGAAGATGATCGCCTTGGACGGACAGGCCTGCGCGCAGGCGGTCGTGAACTCATCCGCCTGCAGCTCACGCCCCTCGACCTTCGCGCGATGCTCCGACTCGCGAATGCGCTGGACGCAGAACGTGCACTTCTCCATGACGCCCTTGCCGCGCACCGTCACGTCCGGATTCAACTGCCAGTTGAGCGGCTCGGGGAATGCATACTGCCGGCGGCGCTCCTCCCCGTATCCGAACCAGTTGAAGGACCGAACCTTGTAGGGGCAGCCGTTGGAGCAGTAGCGCGTGCCCACGCACCGGTTGTAGACCTGCACGTTGAGGCCGTCCGGCGAGTGATAGGTGGCATAGACCGGGCACACCGACTCGCACGGCGCGTTGCCGCAGTGCTGGCACATCATCGGCAGGAAGCGCGTCTCGAAATCGTCGGTGCCGTTCTCGCCGCCCTCGAAGTAGCGCTCGAGACGCAGCCACGTCATCTCGCGCCCCTTGAGGATGTTCGCGCCCGGACGTGTATCCCAACCGGCGTCGTTGTCCGCGCTGCCGGGGCGCAGTGCGCGACCCTGCCAGCGGGCGCCGACCGTGGGAATGTTGTTCTCGGCGTAGCAGGCGGTGATGCACGCGGAACAGCCGGTGCATCGCGCGAGATCAATGGTCATCGCCCAGCGACGGCGCGCCATCCCCGACCAGTGCTCGGGATCGTACATCCCGCGATCCTTCGACGTGGTATCGGCGAGGTCACCCTGGGCATCGGCGGCCACGGGGGACCGGAGCCCGGGGAGGAACTCGTGGCTGGCATCGCCCGGGAAGGCGTGCGCCTCGTGTTCCACCGCGGCGGTATCGGCCAGCGCCGACGCGAGCACCGCCTGCGCGATCTCGCGACCGTGCTGGCGCGCCGAGCCCTCGGTGGTGACGAGATCGGACCGATCGCCGGTCTTCGTCACGGTGGCGCGGAGCTGCGTGAGCACGTGCCCACCGGCGCTGTTCGTGGAACCGGTCAGTGCGTCGAGTGCGTTGATGCCCACACCCTGTGCATAACGACCATACGCGGTGTGCCCGCGCCCGAGCGCGACGGCAACGGTGTCCTGCCTGACGCCGAGATACGTCCAGACCGGCGCCGTGATGCTGCCGGCCGTCGTCTGGACGGTGACGTGGTCACCCTGCCTCACCCCCAGCCGCTGCGCGGCCAGTGGATGCAGTTCGATCCAGCTCTGCCAGGAGATCTTGGAAACGGGATCGGACATCTCCTGCAGCCACGGCTTGTTACCGCCGCGCCCGTCGCCGAGCAGCGGCGACGGATACGCCACGAGATAGAAGTCACCGCTCTGTCCCGCCAGCGCGGGGGTCGTGGTGATGGCGGATGGCTGCGTGAAGGTGGCGGTGCGCGCCATCGTGCTGCCGGCGGCGAGCGCGGTGGGGAGCGCGGCGGTCATCCCCGCTTCGCCACCCGGGAATCGCGCGGCGAGCCAGGCGCGATAGTCGGCCATGGGATAGCGCGCGGCCAGCGTCGCGTCGGCCTTGGCCACCTGCATCAGCACATCGCCGGTGGCGCGCGTGTCGTACACGCGATCCATCACGGGCTGCTGCAGCGCGATCGTGCCGGGGATCGGCTCGGCGTCCCCCCACGACTCCAGCGCGTGATCCATGGGGAGCACGAGATCGCAGAGCATCGTCGTCTCGTCGGGGACGCTCGAGAAGCTCACGCGATAGCCGGCGCGCGCGAACGCATCGGCGACATTCATGGACTTCGGCAGGGTGAACGCCGGGTTGGCGCCACGCACCATCACCAGCGGCACGCCGCCGGCGGCCATGCGCTGGATGGCGGCGACCAGGACGTCGGTACGCACGGCGCCATCCAGGGCGGTGAGCGGCTTGTCGGGGAGCACCGTGACTCCCACGTTGCCGGCGGCGCGGTTGATCGCATTCACCGCCAGCGCCACCTGCTCGGCATCGACCGTCGTGACCCCGGAGAGTACCAGGCTCGGACCGGCGCTCGAGATCTCGCGCACGAGCGCCTCGAGCGATTCCACCGAAATGCCGCTGGCCTCGGCCGCCTGGGCGACCGTCGTGCCGTTGCCCCCTCCGAGCGAACCGAGGATCGCATTCGCGATCATGAGTTCGCTGCCGGGCTTGCAGGCGTACCAACTGTCTGCGTTCAGCCCCGTGAGCGAGCGGCGCGCGCCGATGTAGATGAAGCGCGGTGCGTCAACGAGCTTGGCGCGCGCGTCGGCGAACGCCAGCTGCTGCGGAACCGACGCGCCCCACGTCTCGAGAAAGTCGGCGCCGAACGAGACGATCAGCCGCGCCGCGCTGAAGTCCACTCCCGGCCAGGCCACGCCGTATGACTGGCGGTTGGCCGACATGACGGCGACGTCGGCCTCGGCATCCCACGACAGGTGCGGCGGCATGCCGTACGCGGCAAGCCACTGGTCGAGGAAGGCGGGGAACGATCCGCTCTCGTGCTGGTTGATGAACAGCGCGTTGCCGGCCTGGCCGCCTCCGCGCACTTCGGCGAGCTTCTGGCCGAAGGTGGCGAGCGCCGCGTCCCAGGTGGTGGGCGTGAGCGCACCATTCTGCCGAACCATGGGCGTACGGAAGCGATCCGGATTGTAGAGCCCCTGGAGCGCCGATTGGCCGCGTGCGCAGAGTGCACCACGATTGAGCGGATGATCGACGTTGCCTTCGAGCTTGATCGCCCGGCCGTCGCGCACCTCGGCAATGATGCCGCAGGCGGCGGCGCACTCCCGACAGGTGGAAGCGTAGTACGTGCTCACCCCCGGCACCGTATGGTCGGGCGAGTGCACGTACGGGATCAACTGCTCGACCTGTTCCTGGCTGCAACCGACGACCGCGGACGCGGCACCGGTCACCCCAAGCACCTTGAGGAAGTCCCGGCGCTTGACCGCGCCGGGGGTTCCCGTGGACTGGCTCATTCAGACATTCCTCGGATCACGGATTCCCGCCGATTGACAAGGCGGGAGAGACGCTGGGGCCGGCTCGCTGGGGCCATCGTGACGCGACACACGCGTCAGTAGTGGCACACGGAGCAGTCGTATGGCGCCTTCTTCGGTTCGGCGGCCAACGCGCTGTCGGTGGGGGTGAGGCCGGCTGCTTCCATGCCTTCTGCCGGCTTGTAGCCCTTCACGTGACAATTGATGCACCAGCCCATGTTCAGCTCGGCGAACTGATAGACCTGCGCCATCTCCTGCACCTTGCCGTGGCAGGTCTGACAGGTGACGCCGGCGCTCACGTGCCGCATGTGCGGAAAGTGGACGTACTCGGGCACCTTGTGGATGCGCACCCACTCCACCGGCTTCTCGTCGGCCCACGCCTTCTGCAGCTTCTGGATCTCGGTGCTCGTACGCGCCGGCGTGCTGTCGGTCGCCGGGCGGTTGGGGCCGATGATCGTGTGGCAGCCCATGCAGGTGCTCATGGCGGGCAGCCCGGGATCCGGCGACTTGTTGGCCGAGTAGTGGCAGTAGAGGCAGTTCATCCCGAGCGTCTGCACGTGCACGGGATGCGGGAACTTGATGGGCTGTTCGGGGGCGAAGCCCTGCGAAGACGACGCACCCGCGTACGCGGAGAGGACGGCCACGAGGCCGGCGAGTGCGACGAATCCGGGAACCAGCGCCCACTGACGCCTTCTCGTCATCGGTTGGACGGAGCGAGGGAGGTTCTAGGGATGTTGCGACGCCTTGTGAAGTTGTTCACAAGCACGAACATCCGGGCTGGAATCTTAGCCATCGTCATTGGGTACGCAAGCCGCTTGCAATCAGCGTTCTCCAATTCATGTCGGCGTTTTCACCACTGCGACGGATCCGCCAGTGCCGCGGAGCTGCGCTCCGACGGCAGCAGCGCAAGGTTCGAGCGCACATTCTGCGTGAGTCGCAACGGCCACCCCGTGCCACAGACGAACCGATCGGCGCCCATCGTGGAGAACAGATGGGCGAGATCGTTCTCCGGCGGACCCCAGACCCAGGAAAAATCCCAGAAGAGCCGCGCGCGCTCGGCGTCGGTCAGCCCCCAGTGCACCTCTTCGATGAGGTCGCGACCGGCAGCGGTGACCACGATCCGTGTGGACGTGCGAGCGCGAGCCAGCGCCCTGATCGCCGCCGCTGAAAGGTCGTTGGCCACGTCGAGCGGGTGACGCTGCCGCAGATCCTCGAACCGCACCGTCAGCACGAGCGCGACCCCTGCCTCGTCGCATGCCGCCGACAGGCGCAGCATCGCGGGATCGTCGGCGGGCATCGACCACTGCGACGGGTAGGCACGAATGGCCGGCGCTCCGCGGTCCACGGCATCGCGCAGCGCGCGATCCCACCGCGGCCAGTCGGGGCGCACCACCGGTAC
>DASSBZ010000043.1:0-20449 GCA_035698205.1 Gemmatimonadaceae bacterium
GAATGGTCGTTCATGAACGTTCCCACCGAGGAATCGCTCGTCGGCATCTGGGGCTCGTCCTCGAACAACGTGTACGCGGCGGGGAGCGGCGGCACGATCATCCGGTGGAACGGATCCACCTGGACCACGATGACGAGTCCGACCTCCACGACGCTGCTCGACGTCTGGGGGCTGGACGCCTCGCACATCTACATCACAGGCGCCGATGGATCGGTGCTCCGACTGGATAACGGCGAGTGGACGCCGATGCCGCAACCGCATGCCGCTGAGCTCTGGGGGATCTGGGGGCCGCACGAAGACGACCTCTTCGCCGTGGGACAGAGCGGCGTGATCCTGCGCTGGAATGGCGTGGAGTGGAGTCGCATGACCAGCCCCACCGGCGGCGGGCTGTTCGGCGTGTGGGGCAGTTCGTCGAACGACGTCTGGGCGGTGGGGATCGATGGGCTGATGCTCCACTTCGACGGCACCACCTGGACGCAGGTGGAAAGCGGGACCTCACGCAACCTGTTCGCGGTGTGGGGCACCGCCGCAAACGACGTCTATGCGGCCGGCAACACCGGCGAGATCGTCCACTTCGATGGTTCAACGTGGACGTCGGTGGCGAACACGGGCACGGGGCAGAACCTGCGAGCGCTCTGGGGAACGCCGTCGGGGGAGATCTTTACCGGTGGCTGGTCAGCGACCATGGTGGTCGGCTCCGGCAGCACATGGCACGTGCAGACATCATCGCCATCGCTGGTCGCCGTGTGGGGCGCCGGTGCCGACGGTCCGCGCTACGCGGTGGGACTCGGCGGCTCGGTGTTCCGCAGCGATGGTCCATCGGGGGCGTGGCTGCCGGTTTCCGTGCCGCGCGCCAACGATCTGTACGGCGTCGGCGGCAGCGACGCCGCGAACGTATACGTGACGGGCGATACGGGAAGCGTCCTCCACTTCGACGGCAGCGCGTGGCAGAAGCTCGACGCGCCGCGCCCGGTCCTGATGCGCGCCGTCTGGTCGGCGGGGCCGGACCTGACGTTCATCGTCGGCGACGGGGGCACGATCATCGCCGCCACGGGCACATCACTCGAACTGATGGCCAGCCCCGCCGACGTCTTCTGGCGCAGCGTCTGGGGGAGCACCCCCGGCGACGTGTTCGTGGTTGGCGATCACGGCACCGTCGCGCACTTCGACGGCGGCGACTGGAGCCTGCTCGAGACGCCGGTCGATACGCTGCTGCGCGCGGTGTGGGGCTCCGGGCCCACGGACGTCTTTGCCGGCGGCGACGGGGGCGTGATGCTCCGATGGGACGGCGAACGCTGGTACCGGATGGCGTCGCCCACCACGAAGGCCATTCGGGCGCTGTGGGGTTCGGGACCGACGGACGTCTACGCGACGGGCGAGGATGGCCTGCTGATGCACTTCGACGGGTCGCGGTGGACGCTCGGCGACTCGGGCACGAAGTTCTCCCTGCTGGGTGTGTGGGGCACCGACGACACGAGCCCCATCCATGCGGTGGGGCTCGTGACGACCGTGGTGACCGGTACGCGTTAGGCGGTCACCATCTCCTCCTCCTCGTGCTCGGCTTCGGCGATCACGCGCTGGGCCGCCTCGTGGGGCATCACCTCGTAGCCGTGGAACTTCCGCGAGAACGTGGCGCGGCCGTGGGTGCGGGAGTGCAGGTCGGTGGCGTAGAGGTGCAGCTCGGCCTGCGGCACGATGGCCCGTACCCGGGTGCCGCGTCCCCCCCCGTCGCCGGCGGCGATGGTGTCGGTGCCGAGAATGCTGCCACGGCGCGAGGAGATGTCGCCCATCACGTCACCCAGGTACTCGTCAGGCGTCACCACATCCACCTCGTCCAGCGGCTCCAGCAGCACCGGGTTGCACTTCCGGCCAACCGTCTTGAACGCCTGGATCCCCGCCATCTTGAACGACATCTCGTTCGAGTCGACCGAGTGGTATGAGCCGTCGAACAGCTCCACGCGGTAGTCGACCATGGGGTAGCCGGCGAGCACCCCGCGCGCCGATGCCTCGACGATCCCCTTCTCCACCGCCGGGATGAACTTCGACGGAATGGAGCCGCCGACGATCCGGTTCACGAACTCGAAGCCGGCGCCGCGCGGGTTCGGGTTGATACGCACCCAGCAGTCGCCGAACTGTCCGCGCCCGCCGGTCTGCTTCTTGTGCCGGCCCTGCCCCTCGGCGCCCGCGGTGATGGTTTCGCGATAGGCGATGCGTGGCTTCGCGAGCTCCGCCCCCACGCTGAACTTCCGCTTGAGCCGGGCCATCGCGACCTCGAGGTGCCGCTCGCCCATGCCGGCGATCACCGTCTCGTGGGTCTCAGGCACGTAGTGCGTCTCGAATGTCGGGGCCTCGTCGTGCAGCCGGTGCAGCCCCTGCTGCAGCTTCTCCTCGTCGTGGCGCGTGGCGGCGCGCACCGCGAACGACACGATGGGCTCCGGGAGCGCGATCTCCGGGAAGCGCACCGGGTGCTCGCGTGTGGAGAGCGTGTCGTTGGTGTGCGTGTTGCGCAGCTTGGCCACGCAGCCGATGTCGCCGGCGTGCAGCTGCGCCACCTCGGTGCGATCCTTCCCCTGCGCCACGCTGAGGTGCCCCATCTTCTCCACACCATCGCGCGTGGCGTTGAAGACCTCCTGTCCGTTGGTCATGCTGCCGGAGAAGATCCGGAAGTACGACACGTCGCCGATGTGCGGCTCGTTGGTGGTCTTGAACACCAGCGCGGTGAGCGGCGCGTCGTCGCGCGCATGGATCTCGACGGTCTGGTCGCCCTCGGCTCCCTGGAGCGCGTGCAGCTCCTCCATCTCGAACGCGCTGGGCATCAACTGCACCAGCTCCGTCAGCAGCGCACGGATCCCCCATGTGAGCTCGGCGGAGACCACGAACAGCGGATAGAGGTCGCCGCGCTTCATGGCTTCCTTCATCCCGTTGATCGCCTCGTCGCGCCCGATCTCGACTCCCTCCAGATAGCGCTCGAGCAGCGTGTCGTCGGTGGCCGAGATGGCCTCGATCAACTCCTGGTAGTAGAGGTCGAACGTCTCGCGTTCGCTGTCGGGGATGTCCACTTCCTTGTACTCGCCAGTCTTGGTGCCCGGCACGTACATGTAGGCCTTGCGGGCGAAGAGGTTGAGGATGCCCTTGAACCCCGCACCGCTGCCGATGGGAACCTCCACCGGGATGACCTTGTTGGTGAGGCGCTGCTTGACCTGCCGGTACACCCCGTCGAAGTCGGCGTTCTCCTTGTCCATCATGGTGACGACGAACAGGACGGGATCCTGCCGATCGACCGCCTCGTGGAACATCTTTTCGGTGCCCACCTCCACGCCGCTCGTCGCGCTGACGACACAGAGCACGCCATCGGTGGCTGCCACGCCGCTCACCGCATCGCCCTGGAAGTCGAGGTAGCCCGGTGTGTCGACGAGGTTGATCTTGCTGTCCATCCATTCGGCCGCCGCGCAGCCGAGGTGGATGGAGTAACCGCGCTCGATCTCTTCCGGCGTCTGGTCCGTGAGTGCGGTGCCGTCACGGACCGAACCGTGTCGTTTGGAGCTGCCGGACACGAACGCGAGCGCATCGACCAGTGTGGTCTTGCCGCTCGCGCCGTGTCCGACAACCGCGACATTTCGTATGTCTCCCGCGAGATACTCCCGCATGTTCGCGTCCCTCGCTCGATTCGGGTTATCGCAGACAGGTACTTTCGGGAGCGTGCGCGCGGGCAGGCGGAGTGTCAAGGGTGGGCGATCTGGCGTGCGCGACCGTGGCGCGGTCTACGCCAGCCGCCCCACGTGCGGCGCCTGTCTCAACCACGTGCGGAGCATGTCATCCGCCACGTCGCGCAGGATCGCGCCTTCCTCTGGGGCCAGGGCGCGCGCCGGCTGGCGCGAATCCGAGATGCAGGCGAAGTGCACCACGTGGCCGCTGGTGCCGCGCGCGGACGGCCCGCCGGCCTCGACGTCGTCCAATTGGAGCGTCGCATTCCAGAGCCGACCCGCATCGTCGGCGAATACGCGTCCCTCCCCCGCCGCGCCCGGCCGGGCGCGCCCCGGCATCCGATGGGTCACGAGTCTCCCTCCGCTGGCGTGACCCTCGCGCCGATGGGGCGGCGTGTCAAGGGCGAGGTCCCGACGCAACGACGGGCGAGGCGCCACTCGCGCCCCGCCCGCCGGTCCTTCGTTGCTGCAGTCTGACGAGTCGTGGTTCGTCGGGTCAGTCCCCCTCGATGTCGAAAGTCAGTCCGTCCGCTTCGCGAAGCGTCTCGAGCACGGCGTCGTGCCGAAGTCCACCCGCGGCGGCCAGGGACATGCGTGGCGAGAACGGGAACGACAGGGCCCGCTGTGTCCCCTCCGGCCAGTCCGGCTGGCGCAGCCCCGCCAGCAGCCGTCCGATCACCTGTCCGCACTCCGACAGCAGTTCGCGCGACAGCGCGGCGAGTCGATCGAGCGGGATGAAGAGATCCTGGGTGATCAGCTCACCCGAGCTCACATCGCGCCATGCGGCGTCACCTACCGCTCCGCGCTCCGGCCAGACGCCGAGGTGCCGGATCGCGTCGGAATGCCCGGACTCGAGACGCCGTGATTCGACCGCGGCGGCCAGCGCCAGCGCCAGCGACTCGGACGTGGGCTCGCCGTAGAGCGTTACCACGTCGCGCGACGGCCGCTCGGCCTGCAGCGGCGACGGCATCGAGTTCACGTGCGCCAGCACCGGCGAATGTCCGGGAGCTTCCTCGAGCATTACGAGGATGTCCATCCCTCCTCCCGTGGATGGGGTGGACGGCCGACTCGATCGACGCGGTTTCGCCGACTACCGGCCGTGTACGGTCGGTCGGGCAAGTCGCATACCGGCCGTGAGTGCCAGCGCCAGCGTGACGTAAATGATGACGAGGCGTGGCGTGGGCCACCCCGTCATCAGGCCGGGGGCCGGCGGCAGGGGCAGCAGTCGATGCACGGCGACGAAGACGAGCGCCGAAAAGACCGAGGCGGCGAGCAGGAGCCGCACACCTCGTAGACCCGCGGCCACAAGACTGAAGCACACACCCAACACGAGCATCGCGACGATGTGCAGCAGAATGCCCGCGCCGAGCACGATCGCTCCTGACGAGGCGGTCAGGATTGCGTCGTGTCCGAGCAGCGCTCGACCGGCCTCCATGAAGGGGCGCGACGCCGGGCGACCGCGAATTCCGAAGCCGACGAGCGCTCCGGCCGTGGCTGCTGCCGCGACGCTCCCCGCTGCCATTCCCTGCCGCACCCGCTCGCTGATCACGGGCGAAAACAAAGCGCCATCCCCCCGCTGCCCAAGGGTGCTGCCCCCGGGGTGCTTGCCGGACGCCTTTCCACCCGTAATTTGAACGGCATGAACGCAACCGCGACGCCGTCGACGATCCTGGTGGTGGAAGACCGGAAGGAAGTGCTGGACGTTCTCCAGCGCACTCTTTCGGACAACGGGTACGAGGTCATCACGGCACTCGATGGTGACACCGGCCTGAAGCTCGCACTCGATCGTCAACCCGACCTGGTGCTCCTCGACATCGGACTCCCCAAGCTCAATGGCCTGAGCGTTGCGCGCGAGCTGCGCAATCGCGCCTTCACCGCGCCGGTGCTGATGCTCACGGCGCGCGATACGGTGACAGACAAGGTCACGGGATTCGACGCCGGTGCCGACGACTACCTCGCCAAGCCGTTCGATTACGACGAGCTGCTGGCGCGGGTGAAGGCGCTGCTCCGCCGCGCGACCATTCGCGCCGGCGAGGCGCGCATGCAGGTGGCGGACCTGGTACTCGATCCCATCACCCGTGAGGTCTCGCGCGGCGAGCGCCCCATTGCCCTCACGCAGAAGGAATACGCGCTGCTCGAGTATCTCATGCGGCACGCCGGCCATCCGGTCTCGCGCGAGCAGATCTCCGAGAACGTCTGGAAGCAGCCATTCGATCCGTCGACCAACATCGTCGACGTGTACATCAATTATCTCCGCAAGAAGCTCGAAGGCGCAGGCGACCAGCAGCTCGTGCACACGGTGCGCGGCGTGGGGTACGTCCTGAAGGCCTGAACGCGCGGGCACCTGCAGCAAGCGTTCGCGCACGTTAACGCTGGCGGCCCTGCGGGCGTCCAAGGCGCAGAACCAGCCGGACGCCCAATGCCCTTCATGCGATTCGCCGCCCTCCCGGGCGGTCTCCTGCTCGTCGTCACACTGACCGGTGCCCCGGCGGCGTTCCGTACTCCGGTAACGTCGCCCGCTGGCATCAGCGCCGGCTCCACAATTGCCGCGCGCGATGTCGCCCGCACGACCGACCGACGCGTGGCGCATGTGCTCAGCCGGCTCACCTTCGGCGCCCGTCCCGGCGACGCGGAACGTGTTCGCGCGATGGGCATCGACCGCTGGATCGCCGCGCAACTGCAGCCGGGACGCATCGCCGACACGCAACTGGATCGGTTCGTCGCCGAGCACTACCCGACGATCGCGATGTCTCCACGCGATCTCTACCAGCGGTATCCGCCCCGCGGCCTGCTGCTCGCCGAGGCGCGCCGGAGCGGCGCCGCGATCGACACGGCAGCGATCCGGCGTCAGGCACGGGGCTCGGCGACGTTCGTCACGCAACTGCTCTCCGCCCGGGTGGCGCGCGCGGTCATGAGCGAGCGACAGCTCGATGAAGTGATGGTCGACTTCTGGCTCAACCACTTCTCGGTCTTCATCGGCAAGGGGCAGACGCGCTACTACCTCGCATCGTTCGAGCGTGATGCGATTCGCCCGCATGCGCTCGGCCGCTTCCGTGACTTGTTAGGCAGCGTCGCACACAGCCCGGCGATGCTCTTCTACCTGGATAACGTGCAGAGCGTGGCCGACAGCGGCGCGGTGTCGACGACTGCCGTTGCACGCCGCGGGCGCATGCGCCCCGACGCGCAGCCGCGGCGACGCTCGCGAGGGTTGAACGAGAATTACGCGCGCGAACTGCTCGAGCTGCACACGCTCGGTGTCGACGGTGGCTATACGCAGCACGACGTGACCGAGGTGGCGCGGGCGCTCAGCGGCTGGGGGATCGTGCCGCCGCGCGGGGATGCCGCCGGGCGGCTGCAGGCGCTCGCGCGCCGGAGCGATCGGCTGGTGGTCGATGGCGACTTCCTCTTCCGCCCCGACGCGCACGACGCCGGGGCCAAGACCGTGCTCGGCGTGCCACTGCCGGCGGGCCGCGGCATGGAAGACGGCGAACAGGTGCTCGATATCCTTGCCAGGCATCCGAGTACGGCACGGTTCATCGCCGGAAAGCTCGCGACGCGGTTCGTGAGCGACTCGCCGCCGCCGGCGCTCGTGGATCGTGCCGCCGCGACGTTCATGCGCACGGACGGTGATATCCGCGAAGTCGTGCGCACGATCGTGACGTCGCCGGAGTTCCTGGCCGACGGCGCGTATCGCGCCAAGGTGAAGACGCCGTTCGAGGTCGTGGTGAGCGCGCTTCGAGCGGTGGGGGCGGGTGCTGATCCTTCGCGACGGACCGCGCAGGTGATCGGCCGCCTCGGCCAGCCACTGTACGGACACCAGGCGCCTGATGGCTGGCCCGACGATGCCGACGCCTGGATGAACACCGGTGCCATCCTGAACCGGATCAACTTCGGGCTCGCGTTCGCCGCCGGTCGCGTACCCGGGGCTCGCATCGAGCGCTGGCCGGTGGTGCGCACGCTGCGCGATGCGCCACGCGAGCAGCAGGTGAGCGGGATCATCGATGCGCTGCTCGCCGGCGACGTATCGCCCGGAACACGCCGGATCCTGATGACCGGGGAGAATCCGCTGGCGAGCGATGCGACAACGATGACCGACGACGGCTTGGCGCGCATCGTCGGGCTGGCGATCGGCAGCCCCGAGTTCCAGCGCAAATAGACGGAGGGTCAGCGAATGCAACGCCGCGCGTTCATGAAATCGGGTGCCATGGCGCTCGTCACGCTCGGACTGAGTCCGGGCTTCCTCCGGCGCACCGCGTTCGCCGCCGGACTGCCGGGTGCCGCGAAGGGCAGGACGCTGATCTGCCTGTTCCAGCGCGGCGCGGCCGATGCGCTGAACATGATCGTGCCACACGGCGAGGCCGCCTACTACTCACTGCGTCCACGCATCGCCGTGCCGCGCCCCGCGCGCGGCGGCGGTGGCGGCAACGCGATCGATCTCGACGGCTTCTTCGGACTGCACCCGTCGCTCGCGCCGTTCAAGCCGTTGTACGATCGCGGACTTCTCGCCCCCGTTCACGCCGTGGGGAGTCCGAGCGCCACCCGTTCGCACTTCGATGCCCAGGACTACATGGAGTCGGGAACGCCCGACGTGAAGTCCACCCCCGGCGGCTGGCTCAATCGTTACCTGGCCACGCAGGGTACGTGTGAGGCCTGTGTGCGGCCCGATGGCAAGCCGTCGCCGTTCCGGGCGGTCGCCATGACACAGCAGATGCCGCGCATCCTCGAAGGTCCGGCACCGGCGGTCGCGATGAACTCGATCGGCGAGTTCACCGTGGGCGGGCGCGGCAACACCGCCGAGCGGCTGGAGGGGCTGTATCGTACCGGCTCGGCCGACGTGGTGCACGCCTCGGGCACCGAAATGTTTGAAGCCGTCAGAATATTGCGCTCGGTCGATCCGCGGCGATATCAGCCGGCCAACGGTGCGGCGTATCCGCGTTCGCCGTTCGGGCAGCACTTGCGTGACATCGCGCAGCTGATCAAGGCCGACGTGGGGCTGGAGATCGCGTTCGCCGACGTCGGGGGGTGGGACACGCATGTGAACCAGGGGGGAGCGTCCGGGCAGCTTGCCGCGCGGCTCGGGGACTTTGCACGTTCGGTCGACGCGCTGGTTGCCGACCTTGGCGACCGGATGGAGGACGTCGTGATCATGACGATGAGCGAGTTCGGTCGCATGGCAAGCGAGAACGGCACGGGTGGCACCGACCATGGACACGCCGGGGCGATGTTCGTCATCGGGGGCGCGGTACGGGGCGGACAGGTCCACGGCCGCTGGCCGGGGCTGGAGCGCGAGCAATTGTACGAGGGGCGCGACCTGGCGTTGACCACGGACTTCCGTGCGGTGTTCAGCGAGGTGGCGCGCCGCCAACTGGGCGCGGAACGACTCGACGTGGTCTTTCCGGGGTACGGCGGCACCGAGCGGGAGTGGCTCGGTCTGACCGGGTAGCCCGGCGCGCGGCGCGACAGGGCGCGCGGTGGGTGGCGGTGGTCATACCACATCCGCTGCTTGACAGCTTCTGGCAGCCTGCTCTACCATGAAGCTCGCCCGTCCGCGTACCAGCTTGCGGCAACGTCATGTCAGCGACTCCTTCGCTCGCCCGATTCGCGACCCGGCTCCGTTGCCTGCGATGCGGAACCGAGCACGCGCTGGACCTGCGGGCCTCGTTATGCAGCGTCTGCACGACGGGCGGCCTCGATCACGGCGTGCTCGACGTGCTGTACGACCTCGAGGCGGCGGCGCACGCGTTGTGCGCGGCACCGGCACACCCGCGCGCCGACGTGTTCCGCTGGGCACCGGTGCTCCCCGTGGATGCGCCGCCGGTGACGCTGCGGGCGGGCGGCACCCCGCTGGTGGCGGCGCCGCGGCTGGCGCGCTCGTTAGGCATCGGCGAACTCTGGCTCAAGGATGACACGCGGAACCCGACGCGGTCGCTGAAGGACCGGGCAACCGCCATCGCCATGGCGATCGCGCATCGGCTGCGTGCCAGCGCCGTGTACTGCGCCTCGCAGGGGAACGCCGCGATCTCGCTCGCCGGCTTCGCCGCCCAGGCCGGCCTCGAGTGCCATGTCTATGTTCCGGCCACGGCAAGCGAGACCCGGCTGCACTGGTTGCGACGCTACGGCGCGCACGTCCACGTCATCGACGGCACGTACGACGAGGCGTACGCGGAGGCCGAATCGGCGGGTGCCGCGAATGGCTGGTACAGCCGCAACTGCGCCTTCAATCCCTTTCTCGTCGAGGGGAAGAAGACGGTTTCCTGGGAGATCGAGGAGCAGTTGGGGGGCGTGCCGGACGTGCTCGTCGCGCCGGTCGGCGACGGCTGTACGCTCGCCGCGATCGGCAAGGGCTTCCGCGAGATGCGCGACAGCGGCGTGACGAAGCGGCTGCCACGGCTGATCGGTGTGCAGTCCGATACCATGGCCCCGCTGGTCTCGCGATTCACGACCGGTGCCGAGGTTGGAGCGAGCGCCGGGGCGCGGGCGGCCAGCGGGAATCCGGCCAGGCCACGAGGGGGCGCGGTCACGCACGATCACAAGAGCCGTGCGTCCTCCATCCTCGTGGGTCGACCGCGCAACGCCCTCCGGCTGTTCGCCGAGCTGCGCGAGTCGGCGGGCGAACTGGTGGCGGTCGACGATGCCGCGATCGAGCGCGCGGGGGATGCGCTGGCGCGCGAAGCGGGGGTGGTCTGCGAGTTCACGACCGCGGCCGGGATCGCCGGGCTGCGCGAGATCGCGGAACGCGAACCGCTGGCCAAGGCCCGAGTCGTTGCC
This sequence comes from Gemmatimonadaceae bacterium, assembly GCA_035698205.1. GTDB lineage: Bacteria > Gemmatimonadota > Gemmatimonadetes > Gemmatimonadales > Gemmatimonadaceae > DASSBZ01. Next base: position 10,473 of record DASSBZ010000043.1, read on the forward strand.
GTGATCACGGGGGGGCGCGTGGATATTGAATAGCTGTTGACAGTTCGGCAGGACCGCCTGCGGCGGACTCTCGCAGCGGCGCGCGGAGAACGCCGCGCCCCTAGAACCTGACCCGGATCTTCTTCAACGCGTCGCGCAACTGCCCCCGGAAGTCGTCCATCCAGTCGTAGAAATCCCAGTCGTGCTCGTGGCAGTACTCGGTGGGCTCGGTGCCGGGCTTGAACCAGGTCCGGATCTGATGCGGGCAATACTCCCCTGCCAGCAGGCCGGTCTCGGCATCGATGACCGCGGAGACCATGCCGTCAGGCGGCGTCCAGCCGTCACCGGTCTCGTTGTCCTGCCACCCCTGTCGGTAGAACTCCGCCCACGCCGGTGCCGCCATGCGCCCGCCACTCGCGTTCCACGCGATCTGGCGCGGCGTGTCGTAGCCGAACCAGAAGCCGGCGACAATCGTCGGCGTGTACCCCACGAACCAGACGTCGGCGCCCTCGTTGGTGGTGCCCGTCTTGCCCGCCACCGGGCCGGTCACGCCGTATGCGCGGACCGCTGAGCCGGTGCCATAATCGACGACCCCGCGCAGCATGCCCGTCAACTGGAACGCATCACGCGGATCCATGACAGCCCGCCGTTCGGTCGCCTGCTCCCAGATCGTCCTGCCATCCACGGACTCGATCCGGCGGACGAGTCGAGGTTCCACGCGGTAGCCGCCATTCCCGAATGGCGCATAGGCGGCCACGAGCTCCAGCGGCGTCACCTCCAGCGCGCCGAGCGCAATGGCCGGCACGGGACGAAGCGGGCTGGTGATGCCATTGCGACGCGCAGCCTCCACCACGTTAGGCTCGCCGACCGACCGGCTGACCCGCACGGTCGCGGAGTTCGCGGACTTCATCAGTGCGGTCCGCAACGTGATACGCCCCAGATACTCGTCGCCGTAGTTGGCGGGCGTCCAGATGCGGTTGTCCTGCTCCACGCGCACCGGCTCGTCGTTCACCAGCGATGCCGGCGTGAAGCCGTGCGACAGCGCGGCGGCGTAGACGAACGGCTTGAAGGCGGACCCCGGTTGCCGATGGGCGTCGAACGCGCGATTGAACGCCTTGCGCTCGAAACGCCGCCCCCCGACGAGTGCCAGGATGTCGCCGGTGCGAGGATCGAGCGCCACCATGGCGCCTTCGATCCCCCGCGCCGATTTGCCGCGCGCATTCACCGCCTCGCGCTCGATGCTCTCCGCGCGGCGGCGAACCGCACGACCAGCGGCGCGCTGCGCATCCCGGTCGACCGTGGTATGCACGATCACCTCGGAGCCGGTGAGCCCGCGCGCGGCAAGCACGGAATCCACCAGGTGACGCACCGCGTCCACCGCGTACGAATCGTCGGGCTGTGGCGGACGCCACTCCTTGCTCGCGATCGTGAGCGGACGCTTGCGTGCCTGCTCGAGACGCTCCGGCGACAGGTGACCGCTGCGGGCCATGAGGCCGAGCACCACGTTGCGTCGCGCGGTGGCACGATCACGACTGCGGCGCGGCGTGTACGATGACGGCGCCTTGGGGAGCCCCGCCAGCATCGCCCCCTGCGACACGTCCACCTTCGCAACCGACTTCCCGAACAGGTCGAGACTCGCGGCCTCGACGCCGTACATGCCGTTGCCCATGTAGATCGCGTTCAGGTACAGCTCGAAGATCTCGTCCTTCGTGAGCGCCTGCTCCATGAGCCGGGCCAGCCGCAGTTCGATCAGCTTGCGCCCCAGCGTGCGTTCGAGCGCCCGGCGCTCGGCGATGAACGTGTTCCGCGCCGCCTGCATGGTGATGGTGCTGAACCCCTCACGCACGTCGAACGCAGCCACGTTGTGGACCACCGCCCGCGCGAACCCCCGCCAGTCGACTCCATCGTGCGCGTAGAAGCGACGGTCTTCGGTATCGAGGAACGCCTGCCGCACATGCTCCGGCACCTTGTCGAGCTCGACGTTCACGCGCCGGATGTAGCGCATGCGTCCAATCAGGCGGTTGTCGCGGTCGAGGATGCGCCCCCCTTCCGGCGGACGGAAGGCGCGGATCTCGGCGGCAGACGGGCAGCCGTTGAAGGCGCACGTTGCCACCCAGGCGTCGAACAGCAGCACGCCGGCCACCGCGGCGGTCCCCGCGATGGCCAACAGCCGGTGCCGGTGCAGCAGCTCCCGCCAGGTGAGCGACGGGCGACCGGCAGACGCGCGACAGCGCTCCACAAACAGCCGCCAACGGCGACGCACTGCTCGATTCTCTTTCATCATCCTGTGAGACACCCCTTCAGCATATCAGGGTTGTGACGACTGCAATTACACCCCATGAATGACTACGTTGTCGATTCGCGAACCCGATCGTCTTCAAGTGAATTGGTTCGTCGTCGATCCCGCCTCCGTTCATTGCCGTGATGCCGCGCCGCTGTAGTTCGTTCGCGTTCGTCCTCTGTCTTGCATTCGCCGCCGCCTGTGCCGGCGGTCCACCGGATTCCGGTGCCGCCGGCGGCGACGTCGTCGCCGCAGCATCGGCCGCCCCTCTCGCTGACACGGCGCCGTCGGTGACGCCCGTCGTCAATGCGAATGAGGCAACGAGCGCGCCCGCAGTGCCTGCGGCAGCCGACACGAATTCCCCTTCGTCCGCGGGATCGTCGCTGCCTCCGAACGAGCTCGGCCGTATTCCGGTGCTGGAGTATCACCTTCTCGGCGACAGCAACTCCACATACACCCGGACCCGCAGCGGCCTGCGCCGCGACCTCGAACTGCTCTACGAGCGCGGTTACCGTCCGGTGTCAGTCTCCGAACTCGTCGATCGCAAGCTCGACCTCCCGGCCGGGCTCTCCCCCGTGGTCATGGTGTTCGACGACGCCTCGCCCTCGCAGTTCGGCTACGTCGAGACCGATGACGGACTGGAGGTCGATCCGGAGAGCGCCGTCGGGATCCTGCTGGCGTTCAACCGCGCCCACGCCGATTGGCGCAACCGCGCGGTGTTCTGCCTGCTTTCCGGTGCCGAGGCGGGTCGGTCGTTCTTCGGCAACAAGGGGATCGAAGGGCAGAAGACGGAGTGGCGATTCAGCAAGGTCCAGCGACTGCACGCCGAGGGCTTCGAGCTGTGCAATCACACGCTCTGGCACGCGAACCTGCGCCGATACCCGGACAGCACGGTACAGGAGCAGATCGCGCGTGGACAGTTGGCGATCGACTCGGCGGTGCCCGGCTATCGCGTCCGCACGTTCGCGCTTCCGCTCGGGCAGTGGCCCCTCAATCGCGCGCTCGCGTACTCCGGTGAATGGCGTGCCCCGAAGGGCGACATCGTGGTGCGCTACGACTACTCCGCCGTGCTCGAAGTGGCGGGCGGTCCCTCGCGGAGCCCCTACGACCCGGCGTTCAATCCGCGGTCGATTCCACGGGTGCAGGTCATCGGTGACAGCGCCGTCGCCCGCACGCTGAACCAGCTCGAGCGCGCGGGGCAGCGTTACGTGAGCGACGGCGATCCGTCGCGAGTGGCGCAGCCTCCGGCGCGCGTGGCGAAGCAGCCGATCGTCGCCCCATAGCGGCGGAACCGCCGTCGGGGCCTACCGCGCGCGTGGACCGTCGCGCTGGCGAGATGGCCGAGCGCGTCGTCAGTTCGTGGGTTTGGGCTCGGTCGCCACTTCCGCGTCGCGGCGCTGTTCGAGGTCATTCCAACGGTCCACGGCGCGCCGCAGGTGTGGAATGACGATGGAGCCACCGACCACCAGCGCGACCGACATCGCCTCGAACGCCTCGTCGCGTGCGATCCCTTCCTCCGCGCATCGTACCAGGTGATACGTCACGCAGTCATCGCAGCGGAGCACCATGGAGGCAACGAGTCCGAGCAGCTCCTTGGTGCGAACATCGAGGGCTCCCGCCTCGTAGGTGCGCGTGTCGAGGGCGAAGAACCGGTTGATGACGAGGTTGTTCTCGCCCAGGATCTCCGCGTTCATGCGCTCGCGGAAGGCGCGGAACTCCGCCAGCGAATCGCCGTCGCCGCCGTGGTCGTGGCTCAAAACTTCCACCCCCGGAGCGCCTTGAGCGCGGTCTCGAGCGCGTCGCGCTGCTCCTGCCTGGTGGCCGTGGTCAGGAGGCGTTCGTACGTCTCGACCGCGAGGTCGAGCATCTCGTAATCGTGCTCGGCGCCGGCGACGGCGGCGGCGTTGTCGGCCACGTTGGCCACCGCGAGTTCGTCCTCCGGGAACCGTCGCGCCACCTGCTGCCAGCGCAGCGTGCGCTGCCTGGGATTCGACTCGGAGAGCGCCCACAGGTGCCAGCCGCCGCGATTGGCGGGATCGGCGGCAATCGCGCGCGTCGCGAGCTCGCCCACGGCATCGGGACCGCGCCCGCCGAGCCACCAGGCGTTGGCGAGAATCACGAGCGCACGTGCATTTTCGGGCTGCAGTTCAACGATGCGCTGGTAGATCGTTCCCGCCACGTGCGGGTCATCGCGGTACGGTTCGGCGGCGATCGTCAGGGCGTCGGGGGTCGCCCCGTCGATGGCGTCGCGCACCTCCTGATGGAGGCGCACAACGTCGGCGTGCTCACGATAGTCTTCAACCAGCGACGCGATGCGCGCCGGCAGGTCCGGGGTGCGTACAGTCATCCACGAAAGCTATGTTGGACGCCATATGAACGCCCCCCGCTCCCCCGATTCCGACGCGCCCCGCATCGCCAATCTGGTGGATGATCCCGCAGCGCGGCAGCTCGTGCTGGAGGAGCTGACGCGGCTGCGGCACGCGCTCAACAACCCGCTCGCGGCGTTGCTCGCCGAGGCACAACTCCTCGAACTCGAAGCGATCACCGACGAGCAGCGCAAGTCGGTGGAGCGGATGGTGGCACTCTGCCGGCGGATGGTGGCAATCGTGCGCGCCCTGGACAGCTCGGACCATCCGTGACCGGCGGAATGGCACCGGCGTCCTCAAGCGGGGTAGGAGGGTGTGCGAGAGCCTGTTGAGCACCCCGGCACCGTGTATGCAGTCAGATAGCCCGCGGGCCGACCGGCTTGCGCGAACGGGGCCGGCAGGCGATACTCGTAGCATCTTCGGACACGGCATGTGCCGCGATCCGGATCGGGCGCCTCGCTCGCGACGCATTGGTTTCAGTTCCACGGAGCCAGCCTCGCCGCCCCGTGCCTCGAAAGCCAGGGGGTTCCGGCACCGCGTGAGTGATCCGCGCTGTTTCGGTGTCCACATGGCTCGTGCGTGATCGCACGACGGTTCCCGTAGCTCGTACCACCGATTTCATCGCAATGTGTGCAGCGCGCGTGGCCTCACGGCCCCGCCTGCCAATTGATCCAGTCACACACTGACGAGCAGTTCCGCAATTCTCAGACAGGCATTCGGCCGTCCGGATTGCGCCCGTACACCATTTCACCAGCAGACCTGCATGACCGAAGCTCGACGCCCCAATCGTCGCGGCCGCAGCCGCCGCCCGGGCAACCGCTCCGCCGCCGATTCCGCCGCTGAGCCGAATCCGTACCGCGATGCCAGCCCCGCCCCCGAAAGCTCTGGTGGCGACTCCCCTCCCTCACCGCAGGAGGGTGAGGGGCGAGAGTCCACGGGCAACGCGCCACCGGATCGCGAGAGCGCGCCGCCGCCATCGGCGAACAACGGTTCGGACGCCTCGGGCGGTGAAGCCGTCAGCACGACGGGCAACCGCCCCGCGCGTGACGGTGGAGGGGGCGGGGGCAACCGGCACCGGTCCAACGATCGGCCGGGCTTCGATCGAAGCGGACGCCGCGGGCGTCGCAACCGGGGGCGGAACCAGCAGCGCCGGGAGCAGACGGATCGCACGCCGTCGACGCCGCTCACGGCCGATGGCGAGACCCTCGGCTGGTTCGATCCATCGCGCGATGGCGGCTTCATCCGCCGCGCCGCCAACAGCTACCTCGCCGATAACGGCGACGCGTGGATTCCGTCGCACATTGTTCGCCAGTACGGCCTGCGCCGCGGCGATGCCCTCCACGCCACGACCGGTCGCGATAATCGCAACCGCGTCTCCATCGTTGAACTGCTCACCGTCAACGACACCGCCCCGGACGAGTCCGCACCGCGTTCGGACTTCGGCTCACTCACTGCCACGTACCCCGATCGGCGGCTGACGCTCGAGACCGGTCGGTCCGCCAAGGGGGGCGGCCCCGAACTGACGCGGCGCGCCATCGACCTGATCGCGCCCATCGGCTACGGACAGCGGGCACTGATCGTCGCGCCCGCTCGCGCCGGCAAGACGATGCTCCTCCACGCCATCACGGAGGGGATTGCCATCAACCACCCCAACGCGACGCTCCTCATCCTGCTCGTCGACGAGCGCCCTGAGGAAGTGAGCGAGGCGATTTCGTGGGGCGTGGGCGAGGTGGTGGCCTCGAGCTTCGACCAGCCGGCGGCGCGCCATGTGGAAGTCACCGAGATGGTGATCGAGCGCGCCAGGCGACTCGTCGAGACCGGCAAGGACGTCGTGATTGTCCTCGACTCGCTGACGCGCATGGCACGCGCGCACAACACCGCCGAGCGCGGTACCGGGCGTACCCTCTCCGGCGGACTCGATTCGCAGGCGATGGCCAAGCCCAAGGCGTTCTTCGGATCGGCACGCTCGGTGGCCGACGCCGATGGCGGTGGCAGCATCACGATCATCTCCACGGCGCTCGTCGAAACCGGCTCGCGCATGGACGACGTGATCTTCGAGGAGTTCAAGGGCACCGGCAACTGCGAGATCAAGCTCGATCGCTCGCTGGCGGAGAAGCGCATCTTCCCCGCATTCGATATTGCCGCCAGTGGCACCCGGCGCGAGGAGAAGCTCTACAAGACCGACCAGCTCGACGCCGTCTACACGCTTCGGCGCGGCCTGCAGCAGATGCCACCGCAGGCGGCCATGGAGTGGCTGATCAAGCGGATCGCCGGAACGCCGAACAACGACACCCTGCTCACCGGACTCTGATCGCGCGTTCAAACCCCCGGCCCCGGCCGCCTGTCTTATCGCTCGAAATGTCCACCAGACTTCGAGGCACGGAATGAGACCGACGATACTGTTGCTGGCCGGGTTGTGCACGCTGCTGCCGTCCGCGGTGGCGGGGGCCCAGCAGCGTTCCAATGACGAGTGGCTGCGCAACTGCCGCGAGAACGATCGCGGCGATGACGAGGTCGCGTTCTGCGACGTGCAGGAATTCACGCTCCGTGCGCGCGAGCGGGTAACCGTGGACGGCCGACAGAACGGCAGCGTGTCCATCACCGGTTGGGATCGACCGGACATCGTCGTCCGCGCACGCATCCAGGCGTGGGCGGAGACCGAGTCGGACGCCCGGGCGCTGGCGGGCGAGATCACCATCGCTCGTGACGGCACCATCGAGGCTGACGGCCCGAACGGGCGGAGTTGGAGCCGTCGCGGCTGGGCCGTGAGTTACGACATCAGCGTGCCGCGCCAGACCGACCTCGACATCGAGACGATGAACGGCAGCGTGCGGATCACGGGAGTGCGGGGGCGCCTGGGTTTCGATGCCACCAACGGCAGCATCGTGCTGGATGACGTCGGCGGAACGGTGCGGGGGGAGACCACCAACGGCAGCGTCAGCATCGTGCTCACTGGTACGCAATGGAACGGCAGCGGCCTCGAGGTCGAGACCACGAATGGAGCCGTGCGCATCACCATGCCCGACGGCTACAACGCCCGCCTCGAGACCGGGACGGTGAACGGGGGGATGAACTTCGACTTCCCGATCACGGTGCAGGGGAAGCTGTCGCGGCGCGAGATCGCCACCGACATCGGGCGCGGCGGCGCGACCATCCGGGCCACCACGACCAACGGCAGCGTGAGCGTCCGGCGCCGTTAGGCGGCAGCTGCCGCTGCAACACAGACGGGGCGCCGCGGCAGATCCGCGACGCCCCGTTTTCGTTTCACACCCGCGCAGCCGCCGGCGCTACTTCGACTCGCCCTCGTCGCCCGGCGGCTCGTGGCGGAGCGAGATGGAGTTCATGCAGTAGCGCATTCCCGTCGGGTTCGGCCCGTCAGGGAACAGGTGGCCGAGGTGCGAGTCGCACTTCGCGCAGAGCACCTCTGTCCGCATCATCCCCATGCTCGCGTCCTGTTCGGTGCGCACGGCATCGCCCGACGCGGCCGCGTAGAAGCTGGGCCACCCCGAGCCGGACTCGAACTTGGTGTCGGCATCGAAGAGGACGTTGCCGCAAGCGGCACAGCGATACACACCAGGCTCGTGATGATGCTCGTACTTGCCCGTGAACGCGCGCTCGGTGCCCTTCTCGCGCAGCACGCGGTACTCCTCGGGGCTGAGCGTTGCACGCCACTCGGCGTCGGTCTTCTTCAGTGTGTCGGTCATCGGATACTCCGTTCTCTCGTGTTCAACTGATGAATCCGAATGGGAGGCGCGCGGTTCCTCATCGGGCGCAGCATTTCGCAACGCCTCCCAGGCCGGCCGGAACCAGGCCGTGTAGTCATCGGGGCGTGCGCGGAGGTCGGCGTCGATCGCCGACGGCTCCGCCCATCTGCAGGCGGCCACCTCGTGCGGATCGGGGCGCGGCTCGCCGGCATGACGGCCCACGAAGACGTGATCGATCTCGTGCTCCAGCAGCCCCTCGCCCACGTCGGCACGGTAGGTGAAGGTTGTGCGATGCTCCAGTTCGCAGTCGATTCCCAGCTCCTCGTTCAGCCGTCGGCGCGCGGCGTCGATCGTCCGCTCCCCCGGCCGTGGGTGCCCGCAGCAGGCGTTCGACCAGCGCCCGCCCGAGTGGTACTTCCCGAGCGCCCGCTGCTGCAGCAGGTGGCGACCGTCGTCACGCACGACGAATACCGAGAAGGCGCGATGCAGCCGTCCGTCGCGATGGACGTCCAGCTTGCCGGCCACACCGACGGGTTCGTCGGACGGGCTCACGAGGATGACCTGTTCGCGCTCCTCTGTCACGAGCTTCCCCCATGCGGATTCAAGGTCCCGGCTGGCAGGGTGCCGGAGGCATCAATGCAAGACCTGACCCCGCTCAGGGGACGGCGGCGGCCGCGCCGCTGCGACGGGGATCGGCGCCCGCAGTGACCGACCCGTCGCCGAAGGTGATCGCCGCGCCGTAGCCCATGCGCAGCTCTCCCGGCAACGAGATCACGTCAAAATGATATCCCATGCGCTCCAGCGTGCGCAGCACGTCCGGGTTCACCCCGCTCTCGATCGAGATTTCGAACGCGCGCTCGGCCCCGCTGCCCCGCGTACCGGGGAGGAAGCGCGGCAGTTCGAGCGCCTCCTGCGCCGAGAGTCCGTCGTCGAGTACCCCCACGAGGGTCTGGTACACCGCCGACGTGATCCACGCATTGCCGGCGGCACCAACGGCCAGCACCGGCCGGCGCTCCGCACCATCGCCGCGCGTGACGATGGTTGGCGCGATGGTGCTGCCGTGGCGGGCGTAGGGGAGTCGCGCGCCGTACGAATCCGGGTCGGAGCCGTACGAGGTGAGCTTGTCGTTGTAGAGGAAGCCCAGCCCGGGGGTGACATAGAAGTTTCCACCCCACGTGCCCAGCGTCTGCGTCACGGCAACCACGTTGCCGTCGGCGTCGCCAACCACGAACGCGGTGGTCCCGTGCGAGCGGCAGACGCGGACGCCCTCGGCGTGCTCCCCCACGTCGCAGGGGCGCGAGGGGTCGATCAGGTTGCCGTCGCCGCTGGTGGTGGCCGCTGCGTCTCTTGCCGCGGACAGCGCGGAGCCCGATGCGTCGCCCGGCCTGTTCGCTGAGCCGGATCCGGCGGGCGCGCCGACCGGCGTCGTGCCCGCGCAGCGCAGCGTATTGCCCTGGAACAGGTCCGGCGTGAGCGCTTCTGACGCGTCAAAGCATTGCCAGCGCGCGCGTGCGGTGTCCTTGCTGACGAACGGCGCGATGTCCACCGGCCAGAGCGACGGATCCCCGATGCGTCCGCGCGACGATGGTACGAGCTGCCAGGCGGCGATCATGGCGTGCAGCGCCGCGGCGTTCTCGCTGTATGGCT
>DASSBZ010000044.1:0-7943 GCA_035698205.1 Gemmatimonadaceae bacterium
CGCACCCGCGCGCTGGTGAGGGGGACGCCGTCCTCCCGCGCGATCACCTGCATCAGCTCCATGCCGCAGGCCGCGATCGACGCGAGAAATACCTCGCCGGGCGTCACCTCTTCACCGGGGCAGTCGTTCTGCACCGGTCCGTCGATCACGAAGTGATGGTCGCGGATGCTGCACAGTACGCGTCCGAAGATGTCGGTGGTGCGGCCAAGGGCGGTGTATTCGCGGGCGGTGGCGGGCTGGGTCATGGGCGTGGGGTGACGGTTGGCGCGTAACTTACGGCATGTCCCGCGCGCCGCAGGTCGATCGCCTCACGCCAGTCCCCGAACTGCTCGCCCCGGCGGGCTCGCTCGACGCCGTGCGCGCGGCGGTCGCCAACGGCGCCGACGCGGTCTATCTGGGCGCCGGACGGTTCAACGCGCGCGACGACGGCGCCCAGCTCTCCATCGATGAACTGGCGGTGGCGTGCGGCGTTGCCCACGCCGGCGGGGCGCGCATCTATCTCACGCTGAACGTCCTCGTCAAGCCGCACGAACTCGCCGAGGCGCTGGCACTGCTCGGCGAGGCGGTCGACGCCGGCATCGACGCCGTCATCGTGCAGGACATCGGCCTCGTGCGCCTCATCCGCCGGATCTTCCCGGCGCTCGAGGTCCACGGCTCCACGCAGATGACGGTGCACGATGCCAGCGGGGCGGCCGTCGTGCACGCCCTTGGCGTGGAACGCGTGGTGCTCGCCCGCGAGAACACGGTGAGCGACGTCGAGGCGATTCGCAGCGCCGTGCCCGCACTCGGACTCGAGGCGTTCGTGCACGGTGCACTCTGCATCTCGTACTCCGGGCAGTGCCTCATGTCGGGGATGATCAGCGAGCGGAGCGCGAATCGCGGATCCTGCGCGCAGTCGTGCCGCAAGGACTACGTGCTGCGCGACGCGGATTCCGGCGACGAGATCGACCGTGGCTACCTGATCTCGGCGAAGGATCTTGCCGCGCACGATGCGCTCCCCGCGATGGCCGCCGCGGGGATCGCCTGTCTCAAGGTCGAGGGGCGGAAGAAGAAGCCGGAGTACGTGGCCACCGTCACCCGCCGATACCGCGAATTTCTCGATCAGTTGGGCGATGGGATCGCGGCGCCCGCGCCCGCGGACGTGGTCGATGAACTCGTCCAGATCTACAGCCGCGGCTTCACCCCGGGGATGATCGGCGCCGGACGCACCGGGCGCGACTACATCACACGCGATCACCCGGACAACCGCGGACTCGAACTCGGCACGGTCGTCGGATCGCGCGACGACGCGGTGCTCATCGACACGCGCCGGCCGGTGGACGCCGGCGATGGCCTGGGGTTCGAACCACCGCCCGGTCAGCCGGGGATGGCGGTGGGTGGCACCGTGATAGTGGCGACCACGCTACACGAACGCGACGGCATCACTCGTCAGGCGGTCACCATCCGTGCGCATCCGGCGCGCGGCTGGCTGGTGTTCCGTACCTCCGATCCCGCGCTCGTCAGGCGCGCGAGGGGCAGCTTTGCCGATGTGGAGGCGCAGCGACGGAGCTCGCCGATGTCGGTGCGGCTCTCCGGTCATGATGGCGCGCCGCTCGCCGCGGTCTTCCGCGTTGGCGAGACCGAGGTCGAGGTGCTGTCGTCGACGCCGCTCGCCCCGGCCAGCAAACGCGAGCTGGACGAGCATACGCTGCGCGCGCAGCTCGGTCGCCTGGGTGAAACGGCGTACACGCTCGACGACGTCGATCTGTCGTCGCTGTCGCCGGGGTTGTTCCTCCCCGTCAGCGAGCTCAATCGCATGCGGCAGGAGGCCGTCATTGCCTTCGATTCCGCCTTCGAGACGCTGCGCACCGCACGACTCGCCGAGCGAACGGCGCGTATCGCCACGGCGCTCGATACCGTCGGTGAACCGGCGACCATTCGCCTGGCGCCGAACACCGCCGGTGCCGCCGCGTTCCGGCTCTGCGCGGATGTCTATCAACTGGACGACGCGCGCGCTGCTGCACGCGGTGGTGCAACGGAGATTGCGTATGATCCGTTCCTGCGCCACCCCATGCCCCCGGTCACGCGCGTGAAGGCACTCGCCAGCGAGTTGCGCGAGGCGGGGATCGTGCTGCGGTTGCGAACGCCGACGGTCATGCGCCCCGCCGAGCGACGGTTCGTGACCAAGTGGCTCGACCTCGGGCTGCCACTGCTCTCGGGGCACCTCGGCCTTGTGCACGAGCTGGCGTCGCAGGGGCGCGACGTGGTCGCCGACTACGCCGTGAACTGCTTCAATCAGTACACGGCGGCCGCGCTCTTCTCGCTCGGTGCGAGCCGCATCGTGCCGTCGGTGGAGCTCACGGTGGAGGAGCTGTCGGAACTCTCCGCGCCCTGGGATGGCCGCAACTTCGACGTTGTGGTCTACGGGCGCCCCGAGGGGATGACCATCGAGCACTGCGTGCTGTCGGCCGCGTACGATCGCGTGCCCACCACCTGCCGCGACCTGTGCGTGCAGCGACATCCGTACACCGAGCTGACCGATCCCGCCGGCTACGTCTTTCCGGTGGCCACCGATTTCGCCTGTCGCAACCGGCTGCTGCACTCGCGTCCCATCGAGGCGTCCGAGTTCCTGCCACGCCTCTGGAAGCACGGACTGCGAGGGTTCCGTCTCGTCTGCAACGTCCCCGACGATCCGGTCGAAATGCTCGTCTCGCGCTGGCGTGCAGCTCTCGGCGCGCTGGTGTCGGGTAGCGAACCCGCCCTCGCGCCCATCAGATTGGCCACCGGCGCCGCCTTCACACGCGGCCACTTCTCGCGGGCCGTCTGATCGCCCGTGCCACCGTGGTCCATGCGCGGCGTGTGCGCCCTGTGCAGGCGACGGCGTTGCCATGCGTGCGGCCGCAATGCGGGGGTGGCACTGCGCCGTGCGTACGCCGCATCGTGACGACGTGACCGAGGATTCGCTGGCGGAGGCGCGCGTGGCACTTCAGCGCCACTTCGGATACCCCGAGTTTCGAGGTGGTCAGGAGCGCGCCATCGAATCTGTGCTGGCGGGGCAGGACACGCTCGTGGTGCTCCCGACCGGTGGTGGAAAGTCGATCTGCTACCAGCTCCCGGCGCTGATGCTGCCAGGGCTCACGGTGGTGGTCTCGCCGCTCATCTCGCTCATGAAGGATCAGGTCGACGCGCTGGTGGCGCGGGGGCTCCCGGCGGCGTTCGTCAACAGCACACTCACCAGCTCACAGATCGCCGAGCGTCTGACGATGGCCGAGCGCGGTGAGCTGAAGCTGCTGTACGTGGCGCCGGAGCGATTCGACTTCGGGAACACCGATGCCAGGCTGCGCGCCGCCGGTGTCTCGCGCCTCGCGGTGGACGAGGCACACTGCATCAGCGAGTGGGGGCACGACTTCAGGCCGAGCTATACGCGGCTGCGCGACCTGCGCGAGCGACTGGGCGCGCCGTCCACGGTGGCGCTTACCGCGACCGCCACGCCGGAGGTGCGTCGCGACATCGTCGAGCAGCTCGCGCTGCGCGACGCGACCACCATCATCACCGGTTTCGACCGACCGAACCTGCACTATCACGTGGTGCCGGCACCGACGGAGCGCGACAAGGACGCTGCGCTCGTTGCTGCGGTGGAAGGCGCGAACGGACTCGCTGTTGTCTATGCGTCCACCCGGCGCGCGGTCGAGCGGATCACCGGTGTGCTGCAGCGCGCGCGCCTCCCCGCGGCCGGGTATCACGCCGGGCTCGATGACGACCATCGTCATGAAGTCCAGGACAGCTTCATGCGCGAACGCGTGCGCGCCATCGTGGCGACCAACGCCTTCGGCATGGGGATCGACAAGGCCAATGTGCGCGTGGTTGTGCACTACGCCATGCCCGGCACCATCGAGTCGTACTACCAGGAGGCGGGGCGCGCCGGGCGCGACGGCCAGCATTCGGATTGTGTCCTCCTGCATGCGTTCCCAGACCGGTTCACGCACGAGTTCTTCATTCGTGGTGCGCACCCCTCGCGAGAGACCATTGAACGGGTGTTCGATGAACTGGTTCGTCGCGGCGAAGCGGGGGGAGGGGGAGGGGGAGGGGGATTGGTACGCGACGAGGCGGATGCGAGTGCATCGGGGTTGCCCGGCAAGGTGTCGGCGCGCGAAGTGGAGTCGGCCATCGCACAGCTCGTACGCGGTGGCGCCCTGGCCACCGAGTCGGCAAGCCAGGGGGGCGTCTTCGTGCGATTGCTGGCTGCGCCGAAGCGCATTCGCAGCGAACTGGATGACGGGGCGCACCAGTCAGAGCTCGGGTTGCTGCGGGCGATATGGCGCGCGGCCGGAGGAGGGAACGCCTTTGCGCGTGGTGCGTCGATCGATCTCGACGGATTGCCCCCCGGCCTTGGCGGAAGCCGCACCGCGGTGCCGCTGCTCGATGCGCTGCAGGACCGGCAGTTTCTCACCTGGTCGCGCACCGGCGGGGGGCTGCGCCTGCGCGCCTCGCGACTCGACGATAGCGGCGTGCGGATGAACTGGCCCGCGCTCGACCGGCGTCGACGCGCCGAGCTGGCGAAGCTCGACGCCATGCAGCGATACGCCTACACCACGAGTTGCCGCCGTGCCTTCGTGCTGAGATATTTCGGCGATGACGGCGCGCGCCAGACCTGCTCGGGGTGCGATAACTGCCTCGGAACGGCTCAGCGTGCCGCACCGGCGTCGAAGTCGCGGGGGCGAACCTCGCGGCCCTCGCGAACGGCGGTGCGTGGCGCGGCCGCGCCCAGGCACGACGACACACCACTCGACGCGGACGGGATGCGGCTGTTCGAATCACTGCGCACCTGGCGCGCCGAAGTGGCTCGAAAGGAACGGGTGCCCGCCTACGTGGTGTGCACCGATCGCACGCTCGCCGAGGTGGCGCGGTTTCGACCGCGCACGCTGGATCGACTCGGCGCGGTTCACGGCGTGGGGCCGACGCGGCTCGAGCGCTACGGCGAGCGGCTGCTGGCCGTGATACGCGCCGATTCGCCCTCCCACCCCGCCTGACCAGAATGGACGACGCCCTCTACTTCTCCGAGCAGCACTTCGCCGTGCGCGACATGGTGCGGACCTTCGCGCGCGAGGAAGTGGCTCCCATCGCGAAGGAACACGATGTGGCCGCCACCTTTCCGTGGGCGACTGTCCGGAAGATGGGCGAACTCGGGCTCCTTGGCGCGCCGTGGGACGAGGAGTACGGTGGCGCCGGACTCGACCTGCTCTCGTACATCATCTCCATTCACGAGATGGCCAAGGTGGATGCATCGCACGCCATCACCATCTCCGCGCACACCACGCTCGGCACGTCGCCCATCGTCCACTTCGGCACCGAGGAGCAGAAGCGCCGCTATGTGCCGCTGCTGGCGTCGGGGCGCGTACTTGGCGGATTCGGACTGACGGAGGAGAGCGCGGGGAGCGATGCCGGCGGCACACGAACAACCGCCGTGCGCAAGGACGGTCGTTATGTGCTCAACGGATCCAAGCGATTCATCACCCACGGCAGCGTGGGGGAGATCTTCGTCGTCACCGCGGTGACCGATCCGTCGGCGGGCACCAAGGGGATCTCGTCGTTCATCCTGACGAAGCCGACGTCCGAACCCGAGGCGGCCGCCGCGGTGGGGATGGGGCATGAGCCATCGCTCCCCTCCATGTCGGGCTTCCGCGCCGGTCGCAAGGAGGACAAGCTCGGCTGGCGCGCCTCGGATACCTCGGAGCTGATCTTCGAGGACGTCGAGGTGCCTGACGAGAACCGGCTCGGTGCCGAAGGGGAAGGGTTCACGAACTTCATGCGGACGCTCGACGCCGGGCGTATCGGGCTGGCGGCGCTTTCGCTGGGGCTGGCCGAGGGTGCGTTCGAGGAGACGCTGCGCTACACGAACGAGCGGCGGCAGTTCGGGCGGAACATCTTCGAGTTCCAGGGCGTACAGTTCCCGCTGGCTGACATGGCCACCGGCATCGAGGCCGGCAAGCAGCTGCTCTATCACGCGGCGTGGCTGGCCCAGCATGGCAAGCCGATCACGAAGGCGGCGGCAATCGCAAAGCTCTACTGCTCCGAACTCGCCATGCGCACGACCATCAAGGCGGTGCAACTGCATGGCGGTTACGGTTACACACGTGAATATCCCGTGGAGCGCATGATGCGCGATGCCAAGATCTGCGAGATCGGCGAAGGCACGTCCGAGATCCAGCGCCTGGTGATCGGGCGGCAGCTGCTCAGGGAGCTTGCCGATTGAACTGGGGCACCACGGCGCGAACGCTCCGTCTCCCGCTGGGCTTCGTGCTCGCGGGGGCGTTCCTCTGGCTGGCGCGCCCCACGCGGGCTTCGCTGCTCGCCGGTGGCGCGGTGGCGTTCATCGGGCTGCTCATTCGTGCCTGGGCCACCGGGCACATCGTGAAGAACGACCGCCTCGCGACCACGGGCCCGTACGCACACACCCGCAACCCGCTCTACTTCGGCAGCTTTCTCATTGCCTGCGGCTTCGCGCTTGCCGGCGGCTGGATCTTTCTGCTCGTCGTGGGCGTGTTCTTCCTGGTGATCTACGCGCCGGTGATGGCGCGCGAACGCGAGAAGGTCAGCGGCCTCTTCCCCGAGGCCTACGCAGAATGGGCAGCGCACGTGCCGATGTTCGTGCCGCGGCTCACCCCCTGGCGCGGCCCCGACTCGGCCGACGCAGCAGCATTCAGCTCTCAGCTTTACCTGCGCCACCGCGAGTGGCGGGCGGCACTTGGCTTTGCCGCCGGATTCATCGTGCTCTGGTTGCGCGCCCGCGGGCAGTCATGATCGCCGTGTGCGCCGTCCCCCCCCACATTCTGCAGCGGAGAACGCGCCAGCGCGCACCGGCCCCGTCCGGCGTTCGGCGCGACGTCCCCCATGAAACGCGAACTGCTCATCAATGCCAGCCCGCGCGAGACGCGGGTGGCGATCCTCGAGGACGACCAACTCGTTGAGCTGCTGGTCGACCGTCCCGATGCACGGCGGATGGTCGGCGACATCTATCTCGGCAAGGTCGAAGCGGTGCTCCCCGGCATCCAGGCGGCGTTCGTCGACATCGGCACGGAGAAGAGCGCCTTTCTTCACGCGTCCGACCTCGTCTACGACGAATCCGCCGATGATGACGATGACGACGACGAGGATGACGACGCCGCCGCGCCGACTGGCGGCTCCGGTCGGCATGCCAAGGCACCGCCCATCCAGGACGTGCTCAAGCGCGGCCAGCAGTTGATCGTCCAGATCTCCAAGGAACCCATCTCCACCAAGGGGCCGCGCGTCACGGCGCAGGTCTCGCTGGCCGGCCGCTTTCTCGTCTACATGCCGTTCGCCTCGCGCGTGGGGGTGAGCCGGAAGATCGGCGAGCGCGCCGAGCGGCAGCGCCTGCGCGAACAGGTGAAGTCGGTGCTCCCCGAGAACTCCGGCGGGGTGATCGTACGCACGGTGGGGGAGGACGTCACACAGGAGACGTTCGAGCGCGAGCTCCGCACGCTGATGGGGCACTGGAAGCGCATCAAGCGCAAGACCACCTTCATGCGCGGCGCCAACCTCGTGCACCGCGAAACGAACCTCACGCGCGGCATCGTCCGCGATGTGTTCAGCACGAAGATCGAGCGCGTGACCGTCGATTCGCCGCAGGTGTTCGGGGAGATCAAGGAATACCTCGAGGGGATCGCGCCCGAGCTCGTCGACCGGCTCACGCTGTACGAGGCGGCCGTGCCGCTGTTCGACCATGCGGAGATCGAGACGGAGATCCGCGACCTGTTCAAGCGGCGTTGCGACCTGCCGTCGGGAGGCTACCTGATTATCGAGCCCACCGAGGCGCTGGTCTCGATCGACGTGAACTCCGGGCGGTATACGGGGAAGAAGGACCCCGAGAAGACCGTACTGCGCACGAACCTCGAGGCCGCTCGCGAGGTTGCCCGGCAACTGCGGCTGCGCGACGTGGGCGGGAT
>DASSBZ010000045.1:0-12333 GCA_035698205.1 Gemmatimonadaceae bacterium
CTTTCAAACGGCGCGATGCAGCGCTGAAACCGGACGGTCGGTCGCGTGCGTAGGCCAGGTCATCCCGTCTGCCAACCAGCCGCGCCGCGGTCCGTGCCGTCGGCGCCACCTGCTCGCATCCTGTCGAGGTCGCCCCATGTCCGTCCGACGCACCCTGTCACTTATCACGCTCGCCACGCTGGCCACGAGCGCTGCTCTCGAGCCCGCATTCAGCCAGGCCGCCACTGGCCAGTCCGCCTCGGTGTCGGTGCCGCGCATCCCGTACACGAAGTTCGTCCTCTCCAACGGGCTGACCCTGCTCGTGCACGAGGACCACAAGGCGCCCATCGCGGCGGTCAACGTCTGGTACCACGTCGGCTCCAAGAACGAGAAGCCGGGGAAGACCGGCTTCGCGCACCTCTTCGAGCACCTGATGTTCAACGGCTCCGAGAACTTCAACGACGACTATTTCTCGGCGGTGGAACCGGTAGGGGCGACGGACCTCAACGGCACCACAAGCGAGGATCGCACCAACTACTTCCAGAACGTCCCCGTCTCGGCGCTCGATCGCATTCTCTGGCTGGAGAGCGACCGCATGGGGCACCTGCTCGGTGCCATCGATCAGGCGGTGCTCGATGAACAGCGTGGCGTGGTGCAGAACGAGAAGCGCCAGTCGGAGAACCAGCCGTACGGTCGCATGTTCATCACCGCCACCGAGAACACGTATCCGGCGGGGCATCCGTACTCGTGGTCCGTGATCGGTTCCATGGAGGATCTCGGCGCGGCATCGCTCGATGACGTGAAGGAATGGTTCCGCACGTACTACGGCCCCAACAATGCGGTGCTCGTTGTGGCCGGTGATGTCCGGCCCGACGACATCAAGGCGCGGGTGGAACGCTTCTTCGGCGACATCCCCGCCGGACCACCCATTGCGAAGCAGCAGGAATGGATCGCGAAGCGCTCCGGCACGCACCGGCAGGTCATGGAGGACCGCGTGCCGCAGGCCCGCATCGTCAAGGTGTGGAACACGCCGGGCTTCGCGAACATGGAGTCGGTACCGCTGGAGATGGCGCAGGACATCCTCTCGACGGGCAAGACCTCGCGCCTGTACCGGCGCCTGGTCTACACCGATCGGCTGGCGACGAGCGTCACGGGCTTCACCGACGCGCGTGAGGCCGGCGGACAGGTCTGGCTCTGGGCCGACGCACAGCCCGACGGTGACCTGGCGAAGGTGGAAGCCGCGATGGACGACGAGATCGCCCGCTTCCTCCGCGACGGCCCCACGGCCGATGAGCTGGAACAGGCGCGCGTGCGCATGCGCTCCAACTACGTGCGCGGCATCGAACGCATCGGCGGCTTCGGCGGCAAGTCCGACATCCTCGCGCAGGGCATGGTCTTCGGCGACGATCCCGACCTCGTGCCGAAAAAGATCGAACTCTCGCAGCGCACCACCGCCGCGCAAGTGCGGGATGCCGCGCGCAAGTGGCTGGGGGACGGCCAGTACGTGCTCGAGGTGCGGCCGTATCCGGAGTACACGACGGTTGCCTCGAACGTGGATCGCAGCAAGCTGCCCGATCCGGGCGCTCCCCCCGATGTCAGCTTCCCCGTGGTCGAGAATGACACGCTCTCCAACGGGCTGCGCGTGCAGCTCGTGCGGCGCACCGCGGTGCCGGTCGTGACCGCGTCGTTGATGCTCGACGCCGGCTACACCGCCGACAAGTTCGCCACGCCCGGCACATCGAACCTCACCTTTGCCATGCTCGACGAGGGCACGGCATCGCGCACGTCGCAGCAGATCAGCGACCAGCTTGCCCTGCTTGGCGCGACGCTCTCCACGGGCTCCGCGCTCGACGTCTCGTACGTGACGGTGAATGCGCTCAAGGACAAGCTCACCGAGGCGATGTCCATCTGGTCGGACGTCGTGCTCCATCCGTCGTTCCCCGAGAGCGATTTCAATCGCCTGCGCGCCCAGACACTGGCGGCGATCCAGCAGGAGAAGGTCCAGCCCGTAGGGATGGCGCTGCGCGTGCTGCCCCTGCTCCTGTACGGGCCGGATCACGCCTACGGCATGCCACTCACCGGCTCGGGGACAGAGGAATCGGTGAAGGACATCACCCGTGCCGACCTGGGGAAGTTCCACGCGACGTGGTTCAAGCCGAATCACGCGGTCGTGCAGGTGGTGGGCGATATCACCATGGCGGAGCTGACGCCGCAACTGGAGCGTGCGTTCCAGGGGTGGCGCGCCGGCGACACGCCTGACAAGGAGATCGCGACCGTGGCGCCACGGGAATCGCGCGAGGTCTTCCTGCTCGATCGCCCCGGCGCCGACCAGACGATCATCTTCGCGGCGCAGTTGATCCCGCCTCGCGCGTACGAGAACGAGACGGCGTTCGAGACGTTCAACGATGCGTTCGGCGGCGCGTTCGGATCGCGCATCAACATGAACCTGCGCGAGGACAAGCACTGGTCGTACGGCGCGGCGAGCATTCCGTTCGACGCGCGCGGGCAGCGCCTCTGGTTCGTGTACGCGCCGGTGCAGACGGACAAGACCGCGGAGTCGGTGCAGGAAGTCGTGAAGGAGCTCGCCGACGTGGTCGGTCCGCGCCCCATCTCGGCCGACGAACTCCAGGTGGCCAAGGACCGCCAGACGCGCACGCTGGCCGGGCGGTGGGAGACGGGTGGTGCCGTGCTGGGTGCGATGCGCGAGATGGAGCAGTACGACCTGCCGGCCGACTACTATCGCACATTCGCCGATCGTGTGCGCGGCGTGACGACGGCGAACGTGGCCGAGGCGGTGACCGACGTGATTCATCCGGACCGCGCCATCTACGTGCTCGTCGGTGACCGTGCGAAGATCGAAGCCGGCATCCGGGCACTCAACCTCGGTCCCGTGCGTCTGCTCGATGCCGATGGTCGACCGCTGCGTCCGACGCCGTGACGCGGCGGGCCGAGCGGCACCGCGTCTGCTTGTAGGCGCTGGCGGCCGGGCTTAGACTACCAGACAGGGAGAGCGCCCGGCCCCAACGGTCGGGCGCTCCGATTTTTTATCCCCGTCATCTCGTGGGGCCGATTCATGATCGAGGCGCTCAAGCAGAAGCTCCAGGAAGAGGTCGAGAAGCTGCAGTACGAGCTGAACGTCACCCTCCCCGCCGACATCACGCGGGCGGTGGAGCACGGCGACCTGCGCGAGAACAGCGAATACAAGGCGGCGCTCGAGCGGCAGCAGTTCGTGCAGGCGCGGCTCGGCCACCTGCGGCAGCGGCTGAGCAAGCTGGCGCAGGTGGACATGGCGCAGATCCCCGCCGACAAGGTGGGGCTGGGCTCGCGCGTGGTGGTCGAGGACCTCAAGGCCGGCGGCCGCGAGAGTTATACGCTCATGTTCGGCGACGCCGTGGAGTTCGACGAGGAGCACGTGAGCATGGCGTCGCCGATCGGGAAGGCGCTGGTGGAGAAGGCGCTGGGCGACGAGGTGATTCTCAAGCTGCCGTCCAGCGTACGTCGGCTGAAGATCGTGGAGCTGCGCACCATTCACGACACGGTGCTGGAGTAGGGCGCAGGACGAAGCTGCCGGCGCACGGGTCGCGGCGCGCGCTGCGGTAGCGATCGTTCAGGCGGGCGAGAACATCCGCTCCATTGCGTTCGCGAAGGCATCGAGTTCGCGATCGCGCATCGCGTTGTCCCAGCGCAGGAGCGGCGTCAGGACGTCGGCGGCGACGCTGGCCGCCGCGGCGCCATGATCGGTGGTGTCGAACGCCACCTGCGTCCGGCGGATGAGCACGTCGGCGATGTCGCAGGCCTGTTCGTGCTCCACCGCCCACGCGAGCTCGACGCGCAGCCATGGCAATCCATCCGCGACCGGGCGGGCGAGCGACGGGTCGGCCACCATCATGGCGTGCACCTGTCTCCACCGGGTACCGTAGCGGTGCACGAGATGCGTGGCGATCGCGGCATCGCCGACGGCATCACCGGCGGCGGCCACCTGCGCGGTCATCGATGGTGTGTCGCCCCCCGGGAGCGGAACGGTGTCGGTGGGGGAACGCTCCGGTACGCGGCCGAGCGCGCGCTCCACTTCGTCCACCACCTCGGCGGCCATCGATCGGTAGGTGGTCAGCTTCCCCCCCGTCACATGGACCATGCCCGCGTCCGTTCGCACGATGGCATGTTCCCGCGACGCACTCGACGGATCGCTGCCGAAGCCCGCTGCCACCAGCGGGCGGATGCCGGCCCACGACGCGATCACGTCCCCGGCGCCTAACGAGGCAGCGGGGAAGAAGCGGTTGACGGCGTCGAGCAGGTAGCGGACGTCCTCGCGCGACGCCCGTACGTCTCGCGGGTGGGCGTCAGTGGGGGTGTCGGTGGTGCCGACGATGGTGGTCGACTCGGACGGCAGCACGAACATCACCCGTCCGTCCACCGGTGAGAGCAGCGTGAGCGCACCGCGATTGCCCACGCGTGAGGCGGGCACGGCGATGTGCACGCCCTTGGTGCCGCGCACGGTGTGGCCATCGTCGTCGGAGCCATCGGCGAGGTGTCGGATCTCATCCGACCACGGACCGGTGGCGTTGACCACGACCGTCGCGCGGAGCTCGAACATCGTGCCCGTCCGCGCATCACGCACATGAACCGTGCTGGAGGTGCCGGCCTGTCGGCGCTCGCCGGTCATGCCGATCACGACAGCGTGGTTGGTGACCGCGGCGCCCGCCTCTTCGGCCGCGAGGATGTTGGCGAGCGTGAGCCGCGAGTCGTCAGTGCTGGCGTCGAAGTATGTGGCCCCGCCGCGCAGCCCGTCGACCGCCAGCGCCGGCTCGCGCTCCAGCACCGCGCGCGCGCCCAGTCGATGATGCCGCCCCACGTTGCGGAACATCGCCAGGGCATCGTAGAGCATCAGCCCCGCGCCGAGCTTCCACCGCGGGATGCGTGCGCCCGCATACACCGGCCAGGTGAACGCCAGCGGGCGCACGAGATGCGGGGCGATGCGCAGGAGCGTGCGTCGCTCGCGGCTCGATTCGAACACGAGGTGGAGATGACCATGCTCCAGGTAGCGCACCCCGCCGTGCACGAGCCGCGATGACCGGCTCGAGGTGCCGCTGGCATAGTCGCCACGCTCCACCAGCGCCGTTCGCAGCCCTCGCATGGCCGCGTCGCGGGCAACGCCGGCGCCGGTGATGCCGCCGCCGATCACCAGCACATCGAACTGTTCGGTGCGCAGCCGGTCGAGCCGGGCAGCCCGCAGCGCACGCGCGCGACTGAGCGGCGGAGGGGGCGGCGGAGCCTTCACGCCGTGGAGCGCCCGGTGCGCACGCCTTGGCCGGCCCACGGCCGGAGATGGAAGGGTGGAGTCGCCATGTGAGGATGAAGCCTGCCGGGCGCGTCAGGCGCAAGGCCTGCGATTACCTTCCCAACGTGCCGACCAGCCCCGCGACAGGATCGTGAGCACCGTCTCCCGAATGCAGCCATGAGCTACGGAACGCCAGGGCGCCGCGTGGCGATCGTCGCGGGCGTGCGGACGCCGTTCGCCAGGGCGGGAACCGTGCTGCGCAACATGTCGGCGATTGAACTGGGCCGATTCTGCGTCGCCGAGCTGCTGCAGCGAACCGCCGTGGACCGCGACTCCATCGACGCGCTCGTGTTCGGGACGGTCGTGCCGTCGGTGACCGCGCCGAACATCGCGCGCGAGGTGTCGCTCATTCCGCAGTTGCCCAAGGGTGTCCAGGCGCACATGGTGGGGCGTGCGTGTGCCTCGGCGAACCAGGCCATCACCGACGGCGCCGACCAGATCATCCTCGGCCACGCCGCGGTGGTGATTGCCGGTGGCGCCGAGTCGCTCTCCAACGTGCCCGTCCTGCACTCCAAGGGGTTCAGCGATGCGCTGGTGGCCGCGAGCAAGGCGAAATCGCTGCCGGCACGCATGAAGGCGCTCGCAGCCATCCGCCCGCGCGACCTCGTTCCCGTCACGCCGGCCATCGCCGAGCCCACCACCGGCGAGACGATGGGCGAGTCGGCGGAGAAGATGGCCAAGCTGAACGACATCGCGCGCGAGGACCAGGATGTGTTCTCGCTCCGCTCGCACGAGCGCGCCGCCGCCGGCACGGCCGATGGCCGGCTCACCGCGGAGATCGCCCCGATCTACATCCCCCCGCGTTATGCGGAGTGGCTCGACCACGACAACGGTGTTCGCACCGACACCAGCCTCGAGAAGCTGGCGGCGCTCAAGCCCGTGTTCGACCGGCGTTATGGAAGCGTGACGGCGGGGAACTCCTCACCGCTCACCGACGGCGCGGCCGCGGTGCTGCTCATGAGCGAGGAGCACGCGGCCACATCCGGATACCTCCCGCTGGCGTTCATCCGGTCGTACGCGTACGCGGCGCTCGACCCCGGCGAACAGCTGCTCATGGCGCCGGTGCTCGCGGCACCGGTCGCACTGCGGCGCGCCGGCCTCACGCTGGCGGACATGGACCTGGTGGAGATGCACGAGGCGTTCGCCTCGCAGGTGCTGTCCAACCTGCGGGGATTCGAGTCGCGGGAGTGGGCCGCGCGTGCCGGCTTCTCCTCGCCCGTCGGCGCGGTTGACCCCGAGCGGCTCAACGTGATGGGCGGGTCGATCGCCATCGGTCATCCATTCGGCGCCACCGGTGCGCGCATCACGACCACGCTGTGCAATGAACTCGTGCGTCGGGACGGACAGTTCGGCCTGATGACCGTGTGCGCGGCCGGCGGCATGGGCTTCGCCATGGTGGTGGAGCGCGCATGAGCGAGTCGCCGCTCCACGTCGAGATTCGCGACGACATCGCCGTGATCACGGTCGATCAGCCGGGTGCGGCCGTGAACACGATCGATCGCGCCATGCGCGATGCGTTCCGCCAGCTTTTCGATGAACTGGAGCGCGACAACCGGGTGAAGGCGGCGGTGCTGCGCAGCGGCAAGCCGGACATGTTCATTGCCGGCGCCGATATCGAGGAGTTCCTCGCGATCGAGAGCGCGCGAGAGGCCGAGTCGCTGAGCCGCGACGGGCATGCGCTGCTCGAGCGCATCGAGACGCATCGTGTCCCGGTCGTGGCGGCCATCGGTGGACCCTGCCTTGGCGGCGCGCTCGAGACGGTGCTCGCCTGCGCGTGGCGGGTTGCGAGCGATTCGTCCTCCACCGTGCTGGCGCTCCCGGAGGTGCAGCTCGGCCTCATCCCGGGCGCCGGTGGTACCCAGCGCCTGCCACGCCTCGTGGGGCTGCAGGCGGCGCTCGACATGATCCTCACCGGGCGCAACGTGCGCGCGAAGAAGGCGCTGCAGATCGGGCTGGTGCACGAGCTCGTGCATCCGTCCATTCTCGATCGCATCGCCCTGGAGCGGGCGCGCGAGTTTGCCAGCGGCAAGCGGGGCCGCGGCACCAGCGACGGCACCCGGCGCCATGGCGCGCGCGAGCTGCTGCTCGACGACAATCGTCTGGGTCGTTCCGTGGTGCTCCGCAAGGCGCGCGAGGCCACGCTGAAGAAGACGCACGGGCACTTCCCGGCGCCGCTCGCTGCGCTCGACGCCGTCGCCGCCGGCTATTCGGGGAGTCGCGAGAACGGCTACCGCGAGGAAGCGCGGCTGTTCGGCGAACTGGCGGTAAGCGAAGTGTCGCGGCAGCTCGTCTTCCTCTTCTTCGCGACGACCGCGCTCAAGAAGGATCCGGGCGTCGCGCCGCCCGTGCCCGAGGCGCTGCCCGTGCGGAAGATCGGCGTGTTAGGCGCCGGGTTCATGGGCGCCGGCATCGCCGGAGTGGCGGTGGGCGCCGGCACGATTGTCCGGATGAAGGACGCCGACCATGGGCGCGTGGGGCGCGGCCTCGCCGCCGTGCGCGAACGGCTGGATGAGCGGCTCCGCAAGCGGCAGATCACACGACAGCAGCTCCTCGACCAGATGACGCTGCTCGGCGGCACCATGGCCTACACCGGTTTCGACGACGTGGACCTCGTGATCGAGGCGGTGTTCGAGGATCTCGACATCAAGCGCCATGTGCTGCGCGAGGTCGAGGAGGTGGGCCCCGAGCGCATGATCGTCGCATCGAATACGAGCACCATTCCCATCGCGCGCATCGCCGAGGCATCGCGGCGGCCCGAGCGCGTGCTCGGCATGCACTTCTTCTCGCCCGTGCACCGGATGCCGCTGCTCGAGGTCATTCCGCACGCCGGGACGGCGCCGCGTGTGACCGCGACCGCCGTGGCATACGGCAAGAAGCTCGGCAAGACCGTGATCGTGGTGAACGACGCGCCGGGATTCTACGTCAACCGCATCCTCGCGCCGTATGTGGGAGAGGCCGGCCGCCTGCTGGACGAAGGCGCCGCCATCGATGCCATCGACAAGGCCATGATGGATGCCGGCTTCCCCGTCGGGCCCATCACGCTCATCGATGAGGTGGGACTCGACATCGCCGGCAAGTCGGGCGCGATCATGTTCGAGGCGTTCGGTGAGCGGCTGGCGCCGAGCGAATCGCTGCGCCGGGTGGTGGAATCGGGGCGGTCGGGGCGCAAGGGAAAGAGCGGCTTCTATTCGTATGATGAATCGGGGCAGAAGCGCGACGTGGACGACTCGGTCTACGACCTGTTGCCGGGCGGGCGAGAGCGACGGGAGATCCCGCCCAGCGAGATCCAGATGCGCTGCCTGATGGCGATGGCGAACGAAGCCGCACGCTGCCTGGAGTCGGGGATCATCCGCTCGCCGCGCGATGGCGACGTGGGCGCGGTGTTCGGCATCGGCTTCCCGCCGTTCCGCGGCGGGCCGTTCCGCTATCTCGACTCCACGGGCATCGCCAGTGCGACGCGGATCCTCGAGTCGCTGTATGCCAAGCACACGCCGCGCTTCGAGCCCGCCGGCATCCTCGTGGAGATGGCCCGCCGGGGGACGCGCTTCTATCCGGAGCGGGGGCACCCGCTGGAACCTTCGGGCAGCGGTCCGGCTCGCTGACGTTCGTTCCGCGCCACTCGTCTGTGGGCTAGCTTGAAGCGCCGGGCGCACTGGGCGGCTTCCAACCGCCCATCCGTGAGAATCCCGCAAGTGCTTGCCGCGCAACGCCATTCCGGCGTTCGTGACCCCCGTCACAAAAAAAGTGACGATTCCGGTTGACCGATGCTGACATCTCGGGGTCTACATCTTCAGAACGACAGCGGCGCGGCCATCGAGGACGTCAGCGATTCGGAGGTCGTGGCTCGCGTTCTGGCCGGTGAGACGGCGGCATACGCCATTCTCGTCGCCAGGTACCGGGCGCCGTACGCACGGTTCGCGGCGCGCATGCTGGGCAATCGGGAGGACGCCGAAGAGGCGCTCCAGGATGCCTTCGTACGGGCGCATCGTTCGCTGGCGAAGTGCGACGACCCGGAGCGGTTCGGACCGTGGCTGTTTCGCATCCTCGCCAACAGGTGCCGTACGGCGGGGGCCCGTCGCGGTCGGCGGGACAAGACGTTCGTGCGCGACGAGATCGCACTGCTCGAAGCCGCGCACGATCATCCGGCCGACCGGCAGGCCTGGCAGGAAGAGATTCAACTGGCGCTGCTGCAGTTGGACGACGATCAGCGGGAAGCCTTCCTTCTCAAGCACGTCGAGGAGCTCGGCTACGAAGAGATGGCGACGCTCACGGGTGTGGGTGTCTCGGCGCTGAAAATGCGTGTCAAGCGCGCATGCGAGCGCCTGCGAGTGCTCCTTCACGAGGTATATGGTGGCTGAGATTGAGCGGGACGAGTTCATCGACGCGATTGCGGCGGAGCTGCGCGAGCCGGTACGGCTTGGCGCGGACTTCGACGCGCGCGTGATGGCCGCGCTCGATACCAGCGTGATTCCGCTGCACGGAGCGCGCGAACTGCCCGAGCGCCCGTGGCTGCTGCGCAAGCGCACGCTGCGCGTCTCGCCGCTCGCCGGACTCGCGGCCGCAGCGGCGCTGCTCGTTGCGGTGTCGCTCGGCGCCTATCGCGTGGCAACACGCACCGCCCCCGAGATGATCGCATCGGCCAGCCCCATCGAGCTCACGCCGGTCGCGGATCGTGGCGACGGGCTGGCCGCCGAGCTGCCCGTTCCCGCCACGCCATTTGTCTACGAGAATCCGGACGCGAAGTCGGTGTCGGTCGTGGGCGCTTTCAACGATTGGGATCCCACGCGCACGCCGCTCACGCGCGTCTCCGACTCGGTGTGGACCGCCACGGTGCCGCTCATGGCCGGTCGACATGAGTACCAGTTCGTGATCGACGGCGTACGCCAGATCCCCGATCCCGCCGCGGCCGAAACGGTGCCGACCGAGTTCGGCGACATCAACGCGGTGATCGTGGTCAGCCGGGGGCGTCGCTGATGCGCCGCGCTCCGGTCGTTGCCGCGCTCGCACTCATGGTCGGTTCGCTCGCGCTCGGCGCGCAGGAATCCATCGAGCAGCGCCTGGCCTCGCGACTCGACGAAGGCACCCGCAGTGCGGTCGTCGCGCTGGTGAATCAGGCGCAGCGCGACGGGCTGCCGGTGGAGCCGCTGGTCGATGTGTCGCTCGAAGGCGCGCAGAAGCGTGCGAGCGGTGCGCTCATTGTGAAGGCGGTGCGCAACCGGTTGAACGACCTCAATGCCGCGCGCCAGGCGCTCGGCCCCGGCTCCACGTCGGCGGAAGTCATGGCCGGCGCCGAAGCGCTGCGCCGCGGGATCTCCGTCGAGCAACTCGAACAGATTCGTGCCTCGCGCGCTGGTGTCCGCGTGGCATCGTCGCTCACCGCACTCGGCCACTTCCTCGCCAGCGGTGTACCACCTGATACCGCGATCGCCATCACGCAGGCGCTGGTGCGCGTGGCGGCGAGCGACGACCAGGTGCTCGGTGTGGCGCGTGACGTGGAGACCGACATCCGCGCGGGGCGTCCCGCGGAGGTTGCCGCATCCACTCGCGTGCGTGCGCTCGAACAGGTGATCCTCGCGAGCGGTGGTCCCAATAGCGGAGCGCAGAACGCGGCATTACCTTCGGGCCGTGGCACAACGCGCTCTCAGACTCCGGGACTCGCGGGACAGGCGGCCGGCGCCGCCGTGGGCGCGCGCGTTGGCGAAACGCCCGCGCAGACTCCGCAGCGTCCCATCCCGCCGCCGCGCGGCAAGCCTCGCAAGCGACCCTAGGGTCCACGTCGGCCGTTCCGGATGACACGCGGCAGGAGACTCGCTCCTGCCGCGTTCGTGCTTGTGTGCGCTGCGTCACCTCTTGCACACACGAGCGCGCAGGCCGTTCACGTGCGCGACGCCGGCTTCGCCATCGTCGACTATGACAACGGCCTGCAGCTTGGCGCGATGACGCTCTCCGAAACCGTCGTGCTCGAGCGCTTTCGTTCGCGCACGTCGGCCAACGGCGTGCTGTCCATGTTCAGCGACGGCAGTTGGAGCATGGCCGGCTCGCTCCAGGGATCCAACTTCTCGCCGTCGGTCGCGCTGCCGAGCGCGGTCCCGCTCTTCTCATCGGTACGCGGCGAGCTCAGCGTCGGCGCGTTCTCCACCGCGCAGCGCGGGCAGCAGCCAACGCTCGAACTGGTGGCGCAGGCACGCACGCACTTCCTCGACATCGATCGCGGCCTGTGGCTGGGTGGCGGCATGGCACGCGTGTTCGACGGTGTGCAGTGGCGCACCACGCTCGTCGCTGACGGAACGGCGTGGCTGCGACGCGGAAACGCGCTCTTCACGCTGAGCGGCCGGCCGTATCAGATGGCGTACGGTGACCTGCTCGCCGACACGGAGGCCAACGTGGAGTGGACGCAGGGCCAGGCCACGTGGGGGGCAACCGCCGGCGTTCGCGCGGGCGAGGCGCTGCGCGGCACCGTCGGCTGGCTCGGTCTCTCGCTCACCGTGCCGATCTTCCGCGGACTCCTCGGGACCGCGAGCATCGGCAGCTATCCGGTGGACCTGCTGCAGGGACTCCCCGGTGGTCGCTACGCATCATTCACCATGCGGCTTCCCACCAGCCGACGCGTGCCGGTGCCGCCGCCGCTCCCCGTGCCGCGGCGCACCGATCGCGAGCCGACGGAGACACTGGTGGAGGGGATGGTGCTCTTCTGGACGGTCGCCGACAGCGCGAGCGGGGCCGAGGTACTTCGCCTTCGCACCTCAGGTGCAGGACGCGTGGAGCTCATGGGCGACTTCACCGACTGGGAGCCGCGACAGATGCGGCGCACGCCCACCGGCGTGTGGGAGCTGGCGCTGCCGCTTGCGCCCGGCGAACATCGGTTCAACGTCCGCATCGACGGCGGCGCATGGAGGGTGCCCCGCAACGTGGCCCGGGTGAGCGACGACTTCAGCGGGGCAGTGGGAGCCTTCGTGATTCCGTGATCTCCGGGTTTCGCTACCCGCATGTCGAGGTCGCTGGCTACACTTCGTCGT
>DASSBZ010000046.1:0-10460 GCA_035698205.1 Gemmatimonadaceae bacterium
GGTGGTACAGGCCGCCGACGAGCTGGGCACCGCGGTCGCACCGGCGGCCTCGAACGACGTGCAGCGGGTGGAGCTCAGCACGCCGCGGCTCGGACGCGTCGCGCTCGACGTGACGCAGAACGTGCTGATCGGCGCCGTCGAGGTGGTGGCCCTCCTGTTCGTGATGCTCGCGTCGGGCGGGATGTTTCTCGATCAGTTGGCGCGGCTGCTTCCGGAGTTCCGACGCAAGGAGGTGGCGATCGCACTTGCGCAGGATCTCCAGGCGTCGTTCGCCCGCTACCTGGCCACCTTCGCACTCGTGAACGCGTGCTTCGGGTTGAGCGTCGGCGTGGCGCTCTGGCTGCTCGGCCTGCCGCACGCCGCGCTCTGGGGCGTGATGGCTGCGTTCACCGAGTTCGTGCCATTCCTCGGCGCGGTCGCGCTCATCGCCGGCGCGACGCTGAGCGCGCTGGTGAACCTCGACAGCAGCTCGCACATCCTCGCGGTACCGCTCGTGCTCACCACGCTCAACCTGCTGGTCGAGAACGTGATGGTCCCCTTCCTGTTCGGCAGGCGGTTCACGCTGCAGCCCATCGTGGTCCTGCTTTCGGTACTCTTCTGGTACTGGGTATGGGGGGTCCCGGGGGCGTTTCTGGCGGTGCCGATGCTGATCGTCGCGCAGATCGCATCGCGGCACATCCCGGCACTCGCGCCGCTCGGGCAACTGGTGGGGGAGCGGCGTCGGGAGCGACGCCGGGTCGTGGTACTCGGCGCGGATCCCCGGGGCTGAGGGCGGGTGGAACACAGCGAACGCCCGGCAGCGCGAGGCGACCGGGCGTTCGTCGTACGATCGGCAGCGTCGCCGATCAGTGCCGTCCGATCGTGAAGTTCAGTCCGAGCGAGAGCTGGAAGTTGGTGTCGTCGCTCAGCGTGACGCGCCCCTCGGCGAAGGGGTGCACCCAGCCGCTCAGCGATTCCACGCCGGTGAGCAGATTGAGGCCGGCGTTGGTGTCGTCGGCGTCACCGACGCTGGCGTGTGCGATGCTCAGTCCACCGCCCACGTACCACCATCCGGCAACATCCGGCGTGAGGCGGTATTTGAGATCCGCGTTGAGGGCCCACAGCGATCCGGGGTTCACGAAGTAGACGTCGAACGACGGATAGAACTCCGTGCGGTCAGCCACTGGGAGGCCGAACTGCACGCCGATCGCGGCGTCCTCGACATCGAAGTTGTAGGAGAAGCGCGGACCGATATGCGCCCTGCTGGTCTGGGCCTGCATCACGGCGGGCACGGCGACGAGCGCCAGCGCCGCCACCGTGGCCTGCAAACGGCGGGACATCAGGGATTCCTCCTGGGATGTGCGGTTGAACGGCGTGCGGTGGCACGCCGGCGCGCGGGCGCGATCCTCGCGCGCGACCAGCCGGCGCCGAACTTCCGGGCATCGGCTGGTCCCTCAAAGTGCAAACCCCGTACCGCCGAAGCGGACTGCGACCGCACACGCCAACCGTGACGTGACGCACGTTCGTTAGGCAGCGCCCGCTTGCGGTCGCTACCCGGCGGGCCATGCGCGCGGTCCGCCGCCTCGCGTCGTACGTGCCCGGAAGCGGCTTCGCGTCAGGCGGACGGCTGCGCGTCCTCTCCGGGCGCGGGGCGGTCCGTCATCACCCGCAGCGGAGTGCTGCCCGCTTCCAGGTGTACCGTCTGCGTGGGGAAGGCGAATCCGGACCCCGCTGTCTCCACGACTTCCATGAAGCCGAAGAACACCGCCTCCCGAATCATGCGAAATTCGTCGAAAGTGCCGATGAACCAGCACATCACCTCCACGTCCAGCGACGACGCACCGAACGCGACGAACCGGACGGTCACGGACTCCGTCCACAGCTCGGGACGCGAGCGCAGCACACGCTCGAACCCGGTCACGATCTCGCGCAGCTGCGCGGCCGTCGTTCCGTATGTCAGCCCGACGACCGTACCGAGCTTGATCCGGTCGCGCACGGCAAAATTCTCGATCTGCTGATTCGACAGGTCGCCATTCGGAATCGTCACGATCGAGCGATCGAGGGTCCGGATGCGCGTCGATCGCAGTCCGAGTGCCTCGACGGTCCCCGCCACGTTACCCACGGACACGTAGTCTCCCACTCGCAGCGGCTGATCGACGGCCAGCGACACCGAGCCGAAGAAGTGCTCGAGCGTCTTCTGGGCACCCAGTGCGACCGCGATACCGCCGATCCCGAGTCCCGCGAGCAGCGTAGCCACCGGGTAGCCGAACGAGCCGACGATCGCGATGAGGCCCAGGATGGCGACGAGCGCGCGCGTCACCCGCGCGAGCAGCGGCACGATCGAGCGGCCGGCGGGATTCCGGGTCGCCCAGGCAGTGCCGGGCAATGCGTCCTGAACGACGCCGATCACACGCAGCAGGACCCAGAAGAACGCAGCGATGAACGCCGCGCGCACGAGCAGCCCCACGCGATCCGCGGCGATGGCGCTCAGCCCCAGCGGCAGGACAGCCAGCCGGAAGAACACGACCGTCCAGAAGAGCAACATCGGCGCGCGAGTGCGCTCGATGAGCAGGTTGTCGAAGGCAATCGGCGTGCGCGTGACCAGCCACTGCTCGATGCGCGTCGTCACGCGGCGGAGGAGCAGTGCGAGTACGATCGCGATTGCCAGCGCGGCGAGCAGCCCCACCCACTGCCAAAGCAGGATGTCGAACGGCCCCACGCGCTCCAGCACGGGCGGCATGTGGTCGCGCAACCACACGTTGCCCAGTTGCGCGTACCACTTGTCGACGCGCTCCACGGTGCTCAGCGAGAACACCCAGCGCCCCGGTGCTGGCTCGGCGAGGCGCGTCAGGCGCACCGGTTCGTCGATTTCCCTGCTGCCGGCGCGTCCGGCCAGCACACCAACCTCTTCGCGATCGACGGGGAGGTTGTCATCGAGTCGCCCGCTGGCGAGCGGCGAGAGCCGGTCGAGATCGACCCACAGGCGTCGATCCAGCACGGACTTCAGCTTGCGCGCGAGCTCTTCGCCGTCAGCGCCGGTGGGCACCTGCAGGTAGCGGGCTGCCGTCGCCCAATCGGCCGAACGCGCCGCCTCGAGGTACGTACGAACGGACGCGCGCGGTGACGCCGCGCTGACCTGTACCGGTGGTGAAGCCTGTGGCGCGGCCGAAGCCGGCGCCGCGACGCTTTCGGCGGCCGCCTGGTCGACGACGAGCGGGATCTGACCAACGCCCGGGCGCGGCACGAGGAAGGCGAGCAGGACGAGCTGTCGTCTGGTCATTCAAACAACATAAGGAAGAAGCATGCTGCCTGCTTCACGCTACTTGCTGGTGGCTGCGTGCATCCGATCGACTCGTATGGGCGGCTAGTGCTACTCGGGGCGCTGCATGCTGCATGCTGCAATGCTGCAATGCTGCATAACCGATCCACCCCTGCCTCGCGCCGCGTCACGCCTCCCGATCGCTTCGCCCCTCTGAAGTGACGGGGCCGCTTCTGCCAGGTTATTCTCTCGGGGAGTCGTTTCACGTCACGGATTGCGGAGGCCACCGTGTCGCACTTCTGCCGGACCGTGTCGGTTGTCGCCGCGCTCTGCGCGACGGCGCTCGCTGCGGCGTGCGGAAACGATGCCGCGATGGCTCCAGCACCACCCGAGCCTCCACCACCGCCGTCGCCCGGGCCGGTCGTGCCGCTGTCACTCGTGACCTACGACGGCTCCGGTCAGGCGGTGCACCCCGACGTGGCACGCACGCCCGCGAGCTGGCAGAGCGGCATCTGGCAGTTCGTGGCGACTCCGTACCCCGACGGCAACGCGTTCTTCGAGAACCCGTCGCTCTACCAGCCAGGCACGGCGTTCGAGTGGCTGGAGCCGGCGGGCGTGATCAACCCGATCGCGCGACCCAACGGATACGGCTATCTCTCCGACCCGGATCACCTGTACAACCCGGACACGAAGGAGCACTGGCTCTACTACCGTAAGGTCAGCACGCATAACGACATTCTCCTGGTCCGGTCGCGCGACGGCGTACGCTGGAGCGTTCCATCAACGGTCGTCAGCGTGCCGAACCACCTTGCGATCTCACCGAGTGTCGTCAGGCGCGGGCCCGGTGACTGGATGATGTGGACCGTGAACGGCGGCACGCAGGGATGCGGCGGCGAGCACGCCACGGTTGAGTTGCGGCGCTCGATCAACGGAATCAACTGGTCGACACCGCAACCGGTCGTGATGCAGGCCAGCACTCGCTCGCCCTGGCACCTCGACGTCCGCTGGATTCCAGAACGGCAGGAGTTCTGGGCGATCTTCAACGGCAAGCAGCCGTTCGGCTGTACCACCGACGCGCTGTTCATCGCGACCAGCCCGGACGGTGTATCGTGGACCATGTACCCGACGCCGGTGCTGGAGCGCGGTGTAATCCCGGCGTTCGCCGACGTGGTCTATCGCGGATCCGTGTGGTACGATGAACCGACCGACATGGTTACGTTCTGGTACTCCGGAGCGGCGCTCAACGGGACGAGCTATATGTGGCGGCTCGCGATCCAGTCGCTCCCGCGTGAGGCGCTGTTCGCGCGCGTGGCCCAGCCGTGGGATCGCATTCATTTGCGCTCGGATGCCGTTGCGGTGCCACTGACCAACGCGACAGCCCCGTAGGCCAAACGAGGGATAGGCAGGACCGCCTGCGGCAGGCTCGCGCAGAGTTGGTGCAGGGGGCACACCGAGGTACGCGGAGTACAGCTCGACGCGGCATGCCCTCGGCGCTGAAGAGCAAGGCACTCAGCGTAGTTCAAGAATGCACAACAGGTCCCCGCTACCTCTCGACTTCGCCGCGCAGGCGTACGTCGGTCGACGACGCGCCGATCAGGATCACCAGCCGCCCCCGCTCCGGCACACGTCGACCGTCGCGACCGATCATGCCCGCCTCCAGTGCGCCGAGCCGGAACGTGACTTCTCGCTGCTCGCCGGGAGCGAGCTGAATGCGCGTGAATCCGGCGAGACGCCGGACGGGTTGCGCGATCGGCGTGAGCTCGTTGCGCAGGTACAACTGCACAACCTCATCGCCGGGGCGCGTACCGATGTTGCGAACCATGCATCGCACCGTCAGGCCGTCACCGTCCGATCCGGAGCCCCTCTCGATTCGCAGGTCGGAGTACGAAAATCGCGTATAACTCAGCCCGTGGCCGAAGGGAAAGAGCGGCAACCCCGTGAGGTCCACGTAGTCGTCACCGCGACCGGTCGGCAGATGGTTGTACACCAACGGGAGCTGCCCCTCGGCGACGGGAAAGGTGATTGGCAGGCGACCGGCCGGATCGACGTCGCCGAACAGCACGTCGGCGATCGCACTGCCACCCTGCTCCCCCGGATACCACGCCATCAGCACGGCGTTCACGTCATCGAGCCACGGCATGGTGATCGCGCTCCCACCAATGAGCACCACCACTGTCGGGGTGCCAGTGGCGGCGACCGCGCGGATCAACGACTCCTGCGCACCCGGCAGGGCGAGCGATCCCCGATCGCGGAACTCCCCCTCCTCGATGCCCACCACCACGATGGCGATGTCGCTGCGCGCCGCGAGCGCGGCGGCGCTGTCTATCCGTGCCGCATGATCGTCGTGCACTCCGGCATCCCACACGAGCCGCACGCGCGCATTTCCCATCGTCTCGAAGTACTCGAGCCGGATGGCATGACGCGAGCCCGGTGGCAACGCCACGCGCGCCGTGCGGACGCCGGCGGACTGTTTGTGCCAGTTGTCCACCAGCAACCGGCCATCGAGAAAGAGCCGCCAGCCGTCGGTTCCGTCCACGCCGATCTCGTGCACGCTGTCGGCGCCAACCGTGAGCTCGCCCTCCCAACGCACGGAATACCAGTCGTTATGCATTCCGCGTGCTGGGGCATTGAATGTCCAGTGCGCATCGATCACCGAGTCCGCCCGCTCCGCGACCGGCGCGCCATCGAGCGTGATGTTGTCGAAGAACGACGCGCGCACGTCGAGGCGCCCCGCCGGCACGAGCACGTGCCGCACCAGCGCACGCCCTGGACCTTCCGCATACCGCATCCGGTCGCCGAGCCGGGCGCGAAGGGCATCGTGAAAGGAGACAGGCGCCACACCATCGGCGCTGTAGCCGCCGAGTCGCGCCTCTGCGGCATCGGGCCCGATCAGCGCGACAGACCCGATCGATGGCGAGAGGGGCAGCGCGCCGTCGTTCGCGAGCAGCACCGACGCCGCGGCGGCGGCCCGGCGCGCCAGCGCAAGATGATTGGCGTGACCGTTCCACCAGGCCGCGCTGTCCGGATCTCCATACGGTTCGTCGAACAGGCCGATCTGCGCCTTCGCACGCAGCACGCGCGCCACCGACGAGTCGATCACGTCAGGTGCGACGAGACCGCGACGAAAGGCATCGAGATACGGACGATGCTGCGGCCACGATGACTGGAATACGACGTCGAGCCCCGCCTCGAAGGCGTGCTGCGCGGCAATCGGTGTACTCGGTTCGGTCATGTGCAGCACCGTCGCGCCGCCGGTCGCAGCGGCATCGGAGATCACGAAGCCGTCGAAGCCGAGCGTGCCGCGCAGCGCATCGGTCAGCAGCCGCCGGTTCTGTGTCGCCGGTACGCCGCCCACCGAGTTGTACGCGGTCATCACGGAGAGCGCCCCCGCCTCGAACGCCGCCCGGAACGGCGGATAGTGCAATGCGGCCAGCGTACGGTCGTCGAGCGAAACGGGATAGCTGTCGCGACCGCCGTCACCAACGTTCGCGACGAAGTGCTTGGGCGTGGCGACGATCCCGAGCGCTGCGAAGGGCTGCACATACGCCCGCGCCATGGCGGAGGAGAGGAAGGGATCCTCACCGTAGGTCTCCTCGACGCGCCCCCAGCGCACGTCGGTCGCGATATTGACCACCGGCGACAGCACCTGCCGGATCCCTCGGCTCCTTGCTTCGCGCGCGATCGCTGTTGCCACCGCGCCCATCATCGTCGTATCCCAGGTGGCCGCCAGCGCGATTGCGGCCGGGAACATGCTTGCCCCGGGGCGACGCAGCCCATGTACCGCCTCTTCGAACGCGATGATCGGCACGCCGAGCCGCGTCGAGTCCACGAAGTAGCGCTGGATGGCCGCGATGCGCTGTGCATCGGCGCGCGCCGTGGCCGCCGGCGGGATCTGCAGACCGAACGCGCCGTGCGAGTAGTCGTGCGTGATGTTGGTGCGATCGCCCGGACTCATGTAGAGCTGCCAGAACTTCTCCTCGAGCGTCATCCGTGGCAGCAGTGAGCGCACGCGCGCCGACATCGCTGCGGTATCGCGGCTCAGCTCGCGAGCGGGCGCCCGTGACTGCCCCTCCGCGATCAACGGGAAAAGGAGCGCAACGGCGAGCGAGGGAACCCACGTCAGTCGCATCCCCGAATCTCGGCGTCCGGCGGGATGGCGGGCAAGATGTCGTTCAAGCGATGCGCGATACATCGCAGCACTGGGCTATCCCTGACGCGTCCTCCACGGCTCGGTGGGCCAATCGTGCTTCGGATACCGCCCCTTCATCTCCTTCCGCACGTCAGCGTACGAGCCCTTCCAGAAGCCGGCGAGGTCGCGGGTCACCTGCACGGGGCGATTCGCGGGGGAGAGCAGGTGCAGGGTGAGTGGCACCGCGCCACGCCCGATTCGCGGTGTTTCGGCCACCCCGAACATTGCCTGCAGTCGAACCGCCAGCGCCGGCGCAGCCGGGTTGCTGTAGTCAATCGGATGCCGCGACCCACTCGTGAGCACGATGTGCGTCGGCGCCAGGGCGTCGAGCTCGTGTCGTCGTTCGTACGGCACGAGGTCCAGCAGCGCCTGACCGAGATCCACGCGGGCCAGGTCGTCAAATGATCCCGCGTTCGCGCTTCGCCGCGCCAACCATGCGTCGATGGAGTCGCCCAGCGCCTCGTCGCTGACGTCAGGGAAGGTCGCGTCGAGCGTGTGCGCGAACCGAAGACGTTGCCGCAATCGTGTGGCCGCATCAGACCACGACAATGTCTGCACTCCCTCGCGCCGCACCACATCCAGCAGCAGGCGCTGAACCTCGTCGGGGTCCGGCCTCGCGAGCACACTCTCGCGCAGCACGATCGCGCCGAGCCGCTCGCGCTGCGCCGCGCGCACCGATCGCGATACGTCATCGAATGCGAGGATCGCCTCGTGGTCCACCTGATCCGCGAAGTGCCTCACGAGATCGGTCTCGTCGAGCGCGGCCGCGAGGAAGATGCGACTCTCGGGAACGCGGCCGTCGAGTTCGGCCACGACGATGAACTCGGCCATCGCGAGCGACTGTCCATCGGTGAGCACCGCCCCCGATCCGTTGCGAAGGAGAAACCGCGCGGCGGGCCCCGGGCGGCGCTGCGCGATGCGATCCGGGTAGGCGAACGCCAGGAGCAATCCGGCATCGAGCGATGCGTCCGCACGGGGCGCTCCCCGCTCAGTGGTGGACCGCGCGACCGCACGCAATCGCCGCGCGAGCTGCGCCGATTGAGCGCGCATCGCGTGGAGCAGTCCACGATCCACCGTCGCTCCGTGCCGCTCGCCGGCGTGCGGGTCGTGAAGGGCATCGATCCGGAGTTGAACATCGACGTCGGCGATCGTTCCGGGGGGCGTTCGCAACGGATCGCGATCACCGAGCAGCGCGGCCAGATCGCACGCCATGCTGACCGCGCTCGCGCCGGCACCGGCAGCCCGCAGCAGCATCCGCGCGAGCCGGGGGTGTACGCCGAGCGTCGCCATCCGTTTCCCATCTGCGGTGACCAGCCCGGATGCGTCGAGCGCGCCGAGTTCACGCAGCAGTTCGCGGGCCTGGGCGAAGGAGGCCGGTCGCGGAGGGTCGAGCCACCGCAGATCCGCGGGGTCGCGCACGCCAGCCACCGCCAGTTCGAGCGCCAGTGGCACCAGGTCCGCCGCGGTGATCTCCGGCGGCGACTGCGCGACGCGATGCAACTGTTCGTGCTCGGGCCACAGCCGGTAGCACACCCCCGGCCCCAGGCGCCCCGCGCGCCCGCAGCGCTGGTCGGTACTCGCGCGCGATGCGCTCGTCGTCTCCAGTCGCGTCAGCCCTGTGCGCGGCGAAAAGCGCGGGGCGCGCGAGAGCCCGCTGTCGATCACGACACGCACGCCGTCGATCGTCAGGCTCGACTCCGCGATGGACGTCGCCAGCACGACCTTTCGACGACCCGCCGGTGACGGTGCGATCGCGGCGTCCTGCGCGGCGGCGTCAAGACTGCCGGACAGCGGTCGCACGTCGACGTCGTCGTTGACCTCCCCGCCCAGCGACTGAGCCACGCGGCGGAGCTCGGCCGTCCCCGGCAGGAACACGAGGGCGTCACCCTCGTGCTCGCGCAGGGCATGGTGCACCGCCGCGACCGCCGCGGCTTCGGTTCGTTGCCCCGTCCGCGTCGGCCGATAGACAACGGTGACGGGATACGAACGCCCTGCGCTCGTGATGACGGGCGCGTCGTGCAGCAGCCGCGCCACCGCGGCGCCATCGAGTGTTGCCGACATCACGAGAAGTCGGAGGTCCTCTCGCACCAGCGACTGCGATTGCAGCGCGAGCGCGAGTCCGAGGTCGGCGTTGAGGCTCCGTTCGTGGAACTCGTCGAAGATCACCATCCCCGTGCCGGGGAGCGTGGGATCATCCTGCAACATGCGGGTGAGGATGCCTTCGGTGAGCACCTCGATGCGCGTCGCAGGCCCGACGCGCGAGTCGAGGCGCGTGCGATATCCGATCGTCTCACCGACCGCCTCGCCCCGCTGATGCGCCATAAAGCGCGCCGCGGCGCGTGCGGCAATGCGACGCGGCTCCAGCATCAGGATCCGCTGGTGGCCCAGCCATGGCTCGTGCAGCAACGCGGGGGGAACGCGCGTGGTCTTGCCCGCACCCGGTGGCGCCTGCAGCGCGGCCCGCGAACTCATGCGTAGGACGTTGAGAAGCGTGTCGATTGCGCCAGCAATCGAGTCGTCGACTCGTGATCCGGGCCCGGAACTGCTATTGGCTTGCATTCACGTGTCGACGAATGGCGTGATACGCGTTAGGTACACAGGCGTTGCGTGCGACTCGTGTCATTCGTCACAAGGGCACCGACATCTTTCTGTGCGTCGGCCCGATTCCTCCCCAATATGCTGCCCCGTTCATCGTGACCTGCACCCACGAACTGCGCCCCGGGACCACCGTCTGCCTGTACTGCCGGCATGAGGCTCACCTGGCGCGTGAAGCGGGGCGACGACGGACACTGGCCAGGATCGCACTCGGAACCGCGGCTGTGGCGGTGCTCATCGGCGGCGGCGTGACGGTGGCGAAGTTCGCGGGGGGGAGCGCGCCGGGCTCAGCGGCGAACGGGGCGTCAGCCGATGTCGTTCCGCCCGTCGAGTCCGCGGGAATGCTCTCCGAGGAAGATGACGGCCCCCCCGGCATCCGGCTGCTCGAGGCCGCTCCCGTGCCTCACCTCGCGCGCAGCACGTATGCACCACGGATCG
>DASSBZ010000047.1:0-9207 GCA_035698205.1 Gemmatimonadaceae bacterium
CGAACGGCCGGCGGAGAGCTGGGAGCGCGATGTGCTGCCGTCGCGGGTGCGTGGGTATCAACCGGCGCTGCTCGACGCGCTCACGCAGTCTGGAGAGCTGGTCTGGGTGGCAGGTGCCGGAATCCGGTTCGTGGAGCGTGGATCTGCCAGGCGCTGGCTTTCTCCGCCGCAGGAGCACGTCCCCTCCGATGCGGCTAGTCGCGTGATGCGCGCGCTCGAGGCGGCGGGTGCGTCGTTCACGTCGGACCTCGAAGCAGCGACCGCGCTCGACGCTCCGGCGGTCCGTTCGGCGCTGCTGGAGCTGGCGCGGCTCGGGCTGGCGACGAGCGACAGCGTCGAGTCCATGCGCGCGATGATCGCGGCCACGCCCCGGCCAGCCACGCGGGAACGCCCGGATGCGGATCCGTCGAGCTGGCTGCCTGCGGGATATGAACGCGGCATTTCATTTCCGCCACGCGCGTATGGGATGGGGCGTGGGAGTCGTCGCGCGCGGGGAGGCAGGGGCGGTGGTGGCTGGCGCAGGGGCGGAGAGAGCGACGGCGCCATGGGCCGGGCCTGGCGCGGCCGCTGGTTTCTGGTGCACTCGGCGGGCGTGCTTGGTACGGACGAGTCCGAACAGGACTCAGCCCATGAAATGGCGCTGAAATGGCTTGATAGATATGCAATAGTGTCGCGAGAATGCTGGAAGAATGAACGAGTTGGCCCTTCGTGGCGCGCCGTCTATCGCGAGCTGCGCACCCTCGAAATGCGCGGGGAGGTGCGTCGCGGGTACTTTGTGGAGGGGCTGTCCGGCGCCCAGTTCGCCCTCCCTGAGGCGCTGGATGTGCTGCGGGAGGCCGGCACCGACTCCGATCCGGAAGCGCCGTGGGTGGTCGTCGCGGGCGCCGATCCCGCCAACGCCTGGGCGCTGCCGCGCGCAACGCGGCCGGCCTGGCCTCCCCGCCCCGGCGCCCGCTCCACGCTGCTCGTCACCCGCCACGGCGAGGTGCGCGTGGTGGCCGAGTCGCGCGGGCGGCGTCTGCGACTGGCCAGCGACGTGGACGAAGTGGAGTTGACGCGCGCGCTCGAGGCGCTTGTCGACCATGCGGAACGCGCGATTGTTCCAGCGGCAACGCGCCGCCGCGAACTGCGTATCGAGCAGATCGACGGCGCTCCCGCCGCATCGCACCCGCTTGCGGGCGCGCTCCCGGCCGCCGGCTTTCGCCGCGACGGGATGGCGTACCGTCGCCTCGCACCGCGTTAGACACAGATCAATTCGCGACGAGGGGTTGTTCCCGGGGTTCGAGGCTGAGAGACTGCACGAGGGCGCACCGCGCGCTCCCCTCCGGCGCTGACCGACTCGCCGCGACCTCTCCGCTCCCGAAGTGTCTGTCGAATGCCCCGTCTTCACCCGCTGCTGCTCCTGGCCGCGGCCACGCTGGTCGTATCGTCCAACGCCGCGGCGCAGGGTCGTCGCTGGACCGGCAATGCCGAAGCCGCCCTAAGCTTCTTCTCCGGCAACACGAACCAGCGGTCGCTTTTCGCGAAGACCGGCGTCTCGCGCAAGGACAGCGTGATGGAGTGGAAGTCCGACCTCAGCTTCAGCTATGCCGATGCCGATCGCGACTCCCTGCCGCGTGAGGTCACGCGCCGCACCTGGCTCGGCTCGCTCGCCGTGGACTTTCATCCGTACGCGCGATTCTCCCCCTTCATGTTCGGCACGTGGGAGGCGAGCTACGAGAAGCGCATCCTCGATCGCGTGGGGCTGGGAATCGGCGGCAAGATCGTGATCATCCGCAACGACGCCACGCTGACCGACTTCAGCCTGGCCATGCTCTCCGAACGCACGCGCCCGAGCGACCGCGCGACCGATCCGTCCATCACGTCGTTCGCGCGCTGGTCGTCGCGCTTCCGGGCCCGCCACAAGTTCGACGACCGGCTCTCGGCCAGCCACGAGACCATGTACCAGCCTCGAGTGACCGCGGTGGATTCGTACACGTTGAAATCCACGACCGGGTTGGCCTACCAGCTCCGGGAATCCACGAACCTGACCATCTCGTACATGGCCAACTACGACAGCGAGGCCATTGCCCGGGGCGCGCGGTCCAACGACGACGGCCAGCTTCTGATGGGGGTCAAGACCACGTTCTAACATTCCGGCATGGCAGCCTCGATTCCGCGGGTGTAGCTTCGACTCCCCGGATCGGGTTCCCGGTGTCCAATCCGCAGATCAGCGAGAACGAGCATGTCCAAGACCGACAACACTCGGAAGAGGGGAGCCGCGTCAGCTCCGAACGGCGCGGCACCGGACGGACCGCCCGAGAGCCTCGACAAGGTTCGCGACATTCTCTTCGGCGGGCAGATGCGCGCGGTCGACGCGCGGCTGCAGGGGCTGGAAGAACGCCTGCTGAGCGAGCACGAAGCGCTGCGCGATGACTTCGCGAAGCAGCTTGCCGAGCTCAAGGCGATGGGGCAGAAGGAGACGGGGGCGCTCGACGCGGCGCTTGCCGCCGAGCGCGAGAAGCGGTCCGAGGCGATCAGGACGCTCTCGGCCGACTTCAAGGAAACACTCAAGCAGCTGGAGAAGCGTCACCTCAAGCTCGAGGAGACGTCGGGCGTTGCCGACTCGGAGCTGCGCGACCAGTTGCTGGCGCAGGCGCGCGCCGCACAGGCCGACCAGGGCAGGCTGACCGAGCGCCTCGCCAACCTGTTCGCCGACCTCGCCGGCAAGGTTGGTGGACCGCCGGAGAAGAACAGCCGTCGGAGTTGAGCGAGTGCCCGACGACCGGCCTTCCTGGGAGTCAGGCGACTCCGTAACGGGAGGAGTTCCCGGGAGCGAAACGCGCGCGGCGTATGATCCGGCGTCGGCCGATCTGTCCGAGCTGCGCGAACTGCTGCTCGGTGCCGAGCGCCGTCGCCTGCGCGCGCTCGAGGAGCGTCTCGACTCGGGCAGCCTGACGCGAGACGAGCTCGCCGACCTGCTCCCCGAAGCGATCGCGCTCCGCGCCGGCCGCGACCGCCAGCTCGCCCGCGCGCTCGCCCCCACCGTGGAAAACGCCATCGGTGAATCCGTGCGCCGCAATCCGCGCGAGATCGCCACGGCCATCTTCCCGGTGCTCGGGCCGGCGATTCGCAAGGCGATCGCGGAGTCGCTCGCGTCGCTCGTCGCGTCGATCAACGGCACCATCGAGCACAGCATCTCGCCACGCGGCTTGCGCTGGCGACTGGAGGCGTGGCGCACCGGTGTGCCGTTCGCGCAGATCGTCCTCAAGCATTCGCTGGTGTATCGGGTGGAGCAGGTCTTCCTCGTGCACGCGGAAACGGGGTTGCTGCTCGCGCAGGCTCCGGCCGATGCGGACCGCGGCGCCGATGGTGATCTCGTATCGGGGATGCTCACCGCCATCCGTGACTTCGTCGCTGATTCGTTCGCGCCGGAGCGCGATGCGGGTGGCCTGCGGCGGTTCAGCGTTGGCGAGCTGACGGTGATGGTGGAGCAGGGGCCCCAGGCCGTGCTGGCGGCGGTGGTGCGCGGGCAGGCCCC
This sequence comes from Gemmatimonadaceae bacterium, assembly GCA_035698205.1. Classification (GTDB taxonomy): domain Bacteria; phylum Gemmatimonadota; class Gemmatimonadetes; order Gemmatimonadales; family Gemmatimonadaceae; genus DASSBZ01. Next base: position 3,521 of record DASSBZ010000047.1, read on the forward strand.
CGAGTCCCTGCTCGCCACCATGCAGGAGACGCTGGAGTCGATCCACCTGCAGTTCGCCGCACCGCTCTCCGACTTCAACGGCGACTCGCTCCCCTTCGTGGCGGCGGAGCCGATGCTGCAGGCGTGCCTGACGACGGTGCTCTCCACCGATCGCGCTGCCGTGTCGCGCTCGAGCGCGCGACCGGCATGGCTGCCGTATGCAGTGGCGATCGGTCTCCTCGCGCTCCTTGTGGTCTGGCTGGGTCTTCGTGCCGAACGCCGGTTCACATCGGCCGTCGCGCGACTCGACAGCGAACCGGGGATCGTCGTCGCCCGCGCCGATCGCTCGGGGCCGGGGTGGACGCTTTCCGGGCTTCGCGATCCGCTGGCGGCCAATCCCATGTCGCTGCTGGCCGCCATGAACATCGACACCATGCGCGTGCGGCATCAGTGGAAACCATTTCTTTCGATGGAGCCGGCGATGGTGCTCGCTCGTGCGCGCGGCGTACTGGCGGTACCCGCGTCGGTCACCACGACGCTCGCGGGTGATACGCTGCGGCTGACGGGGAGCGCGCTCCCCGCCTGGCTGTCCGCGGTCGCGGGCGGCGTGGCGCTGCCGCCGGGCATCGCGCACGTCGACCTGAGCGCCGTCACGCTCCGCCTCCCCCCCGCGCTCGACTCCGTGGTGGCATCCATCGAGCGCGAGCGCGTACTGTTCGAGGTGGGGCAGTCATCGCTGTCGTCCGCGGCACGGGCGTCGATCGCGCGTGTGGCCACGGCGTTCGGCAGGCTGCGCGGGGAACTCGGCGTCGCGGGAGCTCGGATGCGGGTGGAGTTGACGGGGCGAAGCGATCCCACCGGATCCGACGCGACCAACCGTTCGTTGAGCGGCCTGCGTGCCGACGCGGTGGCGGGTGCACTGGCAGTGCAGGGAGTCGAGGCGGCGATCATGCAAGTGCAGGCCGCGGGTACCAGCAGTCCCATCGAGGCGGCCGATCCCGCCGAGCGTGCGCGTTTGAACCGGAGCGTCTCGTTCCAGGTGCGAATCCGATGATCCAGAAGAAGGTGTGCATGGTGGGCCTGTTCGGCACCGGCAAGACGAGTCTCGTACAGCGCTTCGTGCACTCGCGCTTCTCCGACCGGTACCTGTCCACGGTGGGCGTGAAGATCGACCGCAAGCCCGTGGCGCTCGGCGGCGGCGAGATCACGCTCGTGCTCTGGGATCTCGCCGGGCGCGACGGGCGCGAGGACATCACGGCCAGCTACCTGCGCGGTGCACACGGGGTGCTCTACGTGGCCGATGGCACGCGTCGCGAGACGTACGAGCAGCTCGATGAACTGCGCACGATCGTACGCGATGCGGCCGGCGAGGTGCCATCGGTGCTGGCGCTCAACAAGAGCGACCTGGAGTCGGAATGGACGCTCTCGAGCGCCGACGAGAAGGCGCTGGCAAGCAAGGGCGTGGTGCTCCGGACCAGCGCGCGCTCCGGCGACGGCGTGGAATCTCTCTTTCAACAGCTGGCCGCCGACATGCTGCGCGCCGGCGAGGTGCGTCCATGAACTCGCCCGAGCGAACGACCAATCCCGCAACGGTCGCCGCGGACGTGTCGATCGATGCCTTCGGCCTCACCCACGTGGGGCGGGTGCGGAAGGCGAACGAGGATCACTTCGCGATCGTCTCGCTCCGCAAGGCGTTGCAGATCAGGCAGACGAGCCTTGCCGATGCGGCCATCATCGAGGCGATCCGCGTGCCCGAGGCCCTGCTGTTCGTCGTGGCCGATGGTGTGGGCGGCCGACCTGGCGGCGCCCAGGCGAGCATGACGGCGGTGACCGCGCTGGTCGAGTACCTCGGCGAGGCCGCGGGCTGCTTCAACAGCTTCGACGTCGAGCGCGAGCACGAATTCCTGGAACAGCTCGAGGCGGGGGTACGCCGCGCGCACGATCGCATCGTGGCCGACTACGAGAATGAGCAGCAGCGTCCGGCCACGACGCTCACCATGGCAACGCTCGTCTGGCCGCGCGCCTACCTCGTGCACGTCGGCGACAGCCGTGCCTTCTACCTGCGCAAGGGACGGCTGCGGCAGTTGACGCGCGACCAGACCTTCGGCGAGATGATGGTCGAGGCGGGGGCGTGGACCGAGGATCAGGCGAAGCGGTCGCCCGCAGGAGGCGCGCTCGCAAGCGCCGTCGGCGCAAGCGATATCACGCCGTCCATCGGGCTCGTGGATCTCGAGACGGACGACGTGATGCTGTTCTGCACGGATGGGCTCACGCGCCACGTCTCCGAGGACCGTATCACCGACGTGCTGCAGACGTCGCCGGACGCCGAAGAGGCCTGCCGACGGCTCGTCGACGCGGCGCTCGACGACGGCGGCACGGACAACGTGACGGTGATCGTGGCACGGGCCGTTCAGGGAAACGCGCGCGACTGAACAGCTGGAGGAGTGCGTGTCGCGCTGCCTGGCGCGAGCGCGTCAGCCGCGCAGCATCTCCATGAGCTCCGCGCCCGACGCGGGGCGCATGTTCTGGGATTTCGACATCGCCGAGTGAATCGCGCGTTCCACGTGCTCCGGTACATCGGGGCGAACCACACGAATGGAACGCGGCGGCTGCAGCCGGTGGCGATTGATGATCACCAGCGGCGTGGAACCCGTGAATGGCGGCTGCCCGGTCAGCATCTCGTAGAGCACGCAGCCAAGTCCATAGATGTCCGTGCGCCCGTTGATCTCGCCGAGGCCGGTCGCCTGCTCGGGGCTCATGTACTCGGGCGTGCCGACCATCAGGCCGGTGAGCGTGATCTGCTCGCCGGTGGCCACGGTCAGCGCGCGCGCGATGCCGAAGTCGCAGAGAAGCGCGCCCTGCTCGCCCAGCATCACGTTGTCCGGCTTGATGTCGCGGTGCATGATGCCGCTGGCGTGTGCGTGATCGATTGCGGCCGCGATGTCACCCGCGATGTCGATCGTCGTCTCGACCGGGAGGGGTCCGGTCCGCAGCAGTCGCTGACCGAGTGTCTCGCCCGCCACGTAGGGCATCACGTAGAACAGCGCATCGCCCGCGCTCCCCGATTCGAGCACCGGCAGGATGTTCGGATGCTCGAGCCGGGCGAGGATCGCGATCTCGCGGTGAAAGCGCATCGTGTCCGTCGCCTGCGCCAGCTCGGAGCGCAGCACCTTGATCGCGACCTCGCGCGACCGGGTGGTATCGGTGGCGAGGAACACCTGCGACATCGCACCAGCCCCGATCTCGTCATAGATCACGAATCGGGGGGCGAGTTGTTCAGCGAGAAGGGAACTGGGCATCGGCGCCTGTCGAGATCGGAATTCGCGGTGTAATATCGCCACGCACGCAGCATTCAACACGGATGTTGACGACTTCAACGCATTATTCTGCTCTCACATGTCCAGACGTCACCGAAGAGCCGCGACCTCGATCACCATCGCGTTCATGCTGGCGCTGTCCGCGTGCGCGCCATCGGGTGTGCGTGCGCCGGAACCGGCAGTCGACGTGGCGCAGTACGATGTCGTGATCCGCAACGGCCGAATCGTCGACGGTACCGGCAATCCCTGGTTCCTGGGCGACGTGGCGATTCGTGGCGATCGCATCGCGGCCATCGCACGCCCCGGCGGACTGGGGCGCGTGCAGGCCGCCCGCGTGTTCGATGCCCGCGGCCTGGTGGTCGCCCCGGGGTTCATCGACATCCAGAGCCATTCGTGGGGAGCGCTGCTCACCGGCGACGGGCGCGTGCTCAGCAAGATCCATCAGGGTGTCACGTCGGAGATCCTTGGCGAATCGTTCACCCCCGCACCGCTCAACGATCGCACGCTCGCATATATCGGCCTGGGCGCCGCCGACACGGTTCGGCGAGCGTTGCATGCCACGTTCTACGGAGCCGGCGGATTCGGCCGCTGGCTCGAAGCCATGGAGCAGCATGGCAACGCCGTGAACGTGGGATCATTCCTCGGCGCGGAGACGATTCGCGTGTACGCCAGGGGGGAATCGGAGGGAGCGCCGAGCAGCGCCGAGCTGGATTCCATGCGGCAGGTGGTACGGTGGGCCATGCAGGATGGCGCGTTCGGCATCTCCAGCGCGCTGATCTACCCGCCTGGTGCCTATGCCGCCACGTCCGAACTCGTGGAGTCGGCGCGGGCCATGGCGCCGTATCGCGGCGCGTACATCACGCACATCCGGTCCGAGGAGGCCCGGGTGCTCGAGGCGATCGACGAAGCGCTGGAGATCGGACGCGAGGCGCGGGTGCCGGTGATCATCTACCACCTGAAGGCCGCCGGCCGGAGCAACTGGTGGAAGGCGGGATCGATGGTGGCGAAGATCGATTCGGCCCGCGCCGCCGGACAGGACGTGACGGCCACGATGTATCCGTACCCGGCGTCGTCGAACAGCCTTTCGGCGTGCCTGCCGGCGTGGACATCCGCCGATGGCCGGCTGCTGGAGAATCTTCGCGATCGCGCGACGCGTGCGAGGGTGAGCGCCGAGATGCGCGACACGAGTGAAGCGGCCCGTGCCGCGGCCGGGTGTCCGGATGGCGGTGACGTGATCATGGTACTCGGCTTCCGCACGCCGGAGCTGCGGAAGTTCGACGGTCTCCGGCTGGGGCAGATCGCCGATTCGCTGGGCACCGACTGGGTGGACGCGCTGATCGACCTGACCATTCGCGAGGAGAACCGGCTGTCGAAGATCACGTTCAGCATGAACGAGGAGAACGTCGCCATGCAGCTTCAGCAGCCCTGGGTGTCGATCGGCAGCGATGCCGGCGGGCAGAATCCCGAGGGGGCGCGCGGGCTCACGCACCCGCGTGCGTATGGCACCTGGCCACGGCTGCTGGGCCGCTACGTGCGCGAGCAGGGGGTATTGACGCTGGAGGATGCCGTCCGGAAGTCCACGGCGCTGCCGGCGAGCCAGCTCGGCCTGCGCGACCGGGGGCTGTTGCGCGAGGGGATGTACGCGGACGTGGTGGTGTTCGATCCGGCCACCATACTCGACCTGGCGACGTACGAGCAGCCGCACCAGCTCGCGCGGGGGGTGAAGCACGTTTTCGTGAACGGGGTGCCGGTGCTGCAGAACGGCCAGGCGACCGGGGCGACACCGGGGCGGGCGCTTCGCGGCCCCGGATGGCGGGGGGCGCCGGGTGGCCCCGGGAGCGGCGGTCGTTAGGCGGCCGCGGCAGGGCGGGGTGCGTGGCGGCCCCCTCTGTACGGCCGGCCGCCGCCCGGTCGTCTTGCGCCGGCCGGGGGCGTCCCTACATTCGGATACATCGTGTAGATTCATGGGTTCGCTTGCCCGGGCGGCAGGGCGCCGCGGCAGGGTAGCTGGATCCGCTCTCCCAGATTCGTGACCGGCGAGAAAGTCTGTCCGCAGTGCGGGGCGCGCTACGGCGCTGCCCTGAGCTTCTGTGCCACCGACGGTGCGACGCTGATGGCGGCGGAGCCCAGCGATGAGCTCATCGGGTCGATCGTAGCCGATCGGTACCGGGTGGTGTCGCGCGTGGGCACGGGCGGCATGGGCGAGGTGTTTCTCGCCGAGCACGTGCGGATCAAGCGGAAGTGCGCCCTCAAGGTGATGCGCCGCTCCATGATCACCGACTCCACGGCGGTCATGCGCTTCAACCGGGAGGCGGAGAACGCCAGCCAGATCTCGCACCCCAACGTGGCGGCCGTCTACGACTTCGGCGAGACCGCCAATGGCCTGATCTA
>DASSBZ010000048.1:0-4978 GCA_035698205.1 Gemmatimonadaceae bacterium
GTGAGATCGAGGTCGCTCCCCATGCGTTCGGCGATGCGACGCGACATCTCGCTGCGCGCCGGCCGTGCGGCGTCAGGTCCCCGGCGCTCCATGCGCACACCCGGACGGTGGCGGTGGAGCACGAATCGATCGAGCGCGATCCCGCCGACGAGCGACGTCAGCACGACCGCCGCGAGTACGATCGCGGCCTGGAGCCGGGCACGCCGCGCGGGCGTATTCATCGGTGGCACATCGGTCGGGCCGGTGCGCGGTTCATCGGACAACGAAAACCTCCTGCATGACCCACGCATCGCGTGACGCGCCGAACATCACGCGCATCACGTCGGTGTCAGGTCGGTCGGCCGTGAGGGCACCGAGCATTGCGGAGCGCGGATCGACCTCGCGCCAGTCGGTGGCGACCGGCTGGCTGTCCTGGCGTGACGCGACGAGCAGCACCAGCGCGATCCCCGCCGCGAGCGCGAGGGGGATCGCGGGACGCGCCCACGACGCGGCGATGTTCCACCACGTGGGCGTCTCGCGCAGTCGCGCCAGCGTCGCCGTGGCGTCGCGGGCGATGCGTGCGTGCAGGCGCGTCCAGTCGACTTCGTCGAACGGTGGCCTGCGCGTCGCGCGTTCCAGCACCGCCGCGATCTCGGGCTCGCGCTCCAGTCGATCCGTCATCGTGCTTCGTCCTCCGGGTTACCGTATGCGCCGGCCAGCACCCGTCGCAGCGCCGCGCGCCCTTCGTGTGCATGCCACCGCACCGTTCCCGCTGAAATGCCGAGTACCTCCGCCACCTCCGCCGCCGACAGCCCATCGAGCTCGAACAGTTGCAGCACCATCCGTTGCCGCTCCGGCAGATCGGCCATCGCCGCGCGCAGCCGTTCCGTCAGTTCGCGCCGCTCGAGATCCTCGTGCGGCGTGTCATCGCCGGTCGACACGTCGTGCGGAATCTCGTCGGTCGCCCGGAGCACGCGCGCCCGGCGCGCGTTGAGCCCCCGATTCATGACGATCCGCAGCAGCCAGGGGGCGAACGGGCGGCCCGGCTCGAACGAGTCGATCCGGTTGAGCGCCGCCATGAACGCCTCCTGCACGAGGTCCTCGGCGTCCTCCCGCCGCCCCATGATGCGCCAGGCCACCGCGAACGCCCGCCGCGAATGGCGACGCACCAGCTCGTCGAACGCTGCCGTGTCGCCACTCTGGACGCGCTTGACCAGCTCGGGCTCGTCCACTGCTATACACGTTTGGGGTTGGCGGCGTTGGTGGGAGACAGCACGCTGAATGCTACACGCTGACAGCTGGGGGCTGCCTGCATCCGGGATTCGAGGGCTGGCCGGCGACGGCTTGTCGGGGCGCTGCAAGCAGCATGCAGCATGCTGCGCCCGCGACGAGTCGCCCCATGCACCTCGTGACGCGGCCGGATGCACGCAGCCACCAGCAAGTAGCGTGTAGCTGTCAGCGTGCTGTGTTCAGCGTGCCGTTATCGCACCAAGCACGCCGACATCCGTCCGGACAGCTTCCCCCACCCTATCCGCCAGCACCATCACCGTCACGTACGGATTGATGCGGGCGGCGTCCGGGAAGAGGCTGGCGTCGGCCACACGCAGCCACGGGATGCCGTGCACGCGCCCCCAGGCGTCGGTCACGGCCTGGTGCGGTGGGCCCATGGCGCAGCCGCCCATGAGATGCGCGGAGGAGATCGACGTGGTGCCGGGGACAACGTGCGAGGCGTCGATGCGCGTGTCGAGGCGTGCGGCATCGGCGCGCTCGAGTAGCGGTGGATCGGCGGCCGGCACGTGCGCGCGCCGGGCGCCGGCCGCGAAGAAGATCCTTGCGGCCGCACGGGTCGCCGCGGCGAGGGACTGCGTGACCTCGGGGGTGAGCTTGTAGTGCACTACCGGCTCCCCGGCGTCGTCGACCGCGATGCGGTTGTTGGCGGTGGTGCGATCGCAGGCGAACGCCAGGATCATCTGCAGTCGCGGAAAGGCGTGCATCATCCGGCTGTGATCGGCGCCGAATCCCGTCAGGCTGCGCGCCACCACGAACGGCGGATACATGCACGACTCGAGCACATATCCCCCCGCATCGGCGTGGTCCACATAGAAGCTCTTGGGGTGCCCCACGTCGTTCGTGATCGGCGCGTCGTGCTCGGCCACCATGATCAGCGATGGATGGCAGGTGAAGCCGGTGCCGATGTGCGGTATCCGTCGCGAGATCGGTGAACGGAGGAGCAGCGCCGTCGTCCCCGCCGCGCCGCCGGCGAGGACGATGATGCGCGCCCTCACGCGATACTCGCCGGGCTCCCACTCCCCCGGCGCCCCCTTCTCCCCCGGCAGCGCCTGACGCACCCTGACCACGACCGCGCGCTCCTCGACCCGCACCGCCTCGGCGCGCGTCACGACCTCCACCCCCGCGCGCTCCGCGGCCGGCAACTGCACCACGTGCGTCCCCTGCTTGGCCCCGTTCGGGCAGCCGAGGTTGCACAGCGAGGAGCCGCGACACCCGCTGACGTTGACGGGGAACTGCTCGACGCTGAATCCCGCCGCGCGCGCGCCGTCGGCGAACAGCCGGTTGTTGTCGTTGATGTCCTCCGGCGGGATGAGGTGCGCGCTGTTCTGTTCCAGGTACTTCCGGCTCCGCCACTCGAGGTCCGACCAGGCGAGACCGGGGACGTGCCAGTCGCTGACGGTGCGTTCGGTGGCGAGCAGCGACGTGCCGGTGCAGACGACCGTGGAGCCGCCGTAGAGCTGGGCGAAGGCGAGCGATATCGAGCGGTCCGCGGTCACGAATGCGCCGCCGTCACGATACAGCGCCGAGCTCATGTCGGTCTCTCGCCCGGTGAACTCGAAGGAGCGGAGTCGCGGACCCTGTTCGACGACCAGTATCCGCTGCCCCTGTCGCGCGAGGGGAGCCAACTCCTGCGCAACCGTGCCGCCCCCCGCGCCGGAGCCGACGATCACGACATCATAGGTGCGCTCGTTCATGGTGCGTGGTGCGCGGGATTGTCGTTCACGGGATTGTCGTTCGCGGGATTGTCGTTCGCGAGTGAGCCGTTCGCGGGTGCGCCGTTCGCGGGTGCGCCGTTCGCGGGTGCGCCGTTCGCGGATTCGCCGTCCGTGGATGTGATGGGTGTAGACACGGGTCGCCGGAGGGTCCATCCATCGAATTGGGGAGCGTAGCCGATGGCGAAGGTCGTGGCGGGCTGCGTGTACCACGCCACGAGGACCATCGTGCGGATCCCCCACACCCCTCGCCGCACCGCGACCATCGACGAACGCTGCAGCGACTCGAGGAAGCGGGTGCGGGAGTCGAGCGCGAGATGCGAGAACGGTCGGCCGAATCGCAGGACGGCGAGGAACTCGAGCGCGGTGAGGAAGAGGACGACCTGGCGGCGCACCTCCGGCGTTCGCTGGAGGAACAGGCGTTCGATGTCGCATTCGACGACGCGCCAGTCATCGTCATCGAGGTCGGCGATCTCGGGGACGAAGGTGCGCGCCGCCGCGGTGAGCGTATGGCGGACCGATCTCAGGTCGTCGTAGGACATGATGGGGCTGTCCTCGTCCGGACGATCCTGGCGTTGCGCCGAGGGGTCGTCCAAGGGCCCCGAACCTAGTGGTATGATGAGCATACTGCAATGCAGTGTGCGAAATCACCGTCACACATGCGTCATTTCTCATGAAGCGAGCTCCGCCACGAATCGTCGCGAGCCGCAACGAGAAAACCTGAGTCGATTTTCATGCGCAGGAGGGGGACGGCACCGGCGTTCGATCGTCTTGCTACGTGTCCATGTGCATCCCGAATTCAATCGAGACGAGCCCGCTCCGGCCGTCCGTCGACCCGCTCGAGCTCCGAGTGCCGCCCGCGCTCCGATGATCGAGCAGTCCGTCATTCCAGTGCAGCGCCTCTCCCCCGATCGGCCGGGTTCAGCCGGTCGGGGGGGAGCGGCGCCCGGCGCATACCGCCCACGCACCGCGCCAGGCGGATCGATCAGCCTCTCCCAGGTGCTCTCCGCACTCTCCCACGCCCTCGACCTGACCGAAGGGCAGCCGATGGGGCACTCGATCCGGTCGAGCGTGATCGCGATGCGGATCGCGAGCGAGATCCAACTGCCGCACGACGAACGATCGGCGCTGTACTACGCGATGCTGCTCAAGGACGCCGGCTGTTCATCCAACGCGGCGCGCATGAGCGCGCTCTACGGCTCCGACGATCGCCTCGTCAAGTCGCGGATGAAGATGGTCAACTGGCATGGGCGGATGCGCCTCGCCGTCGAGACCTTCCGGAACGCCGCGGTGGGTGGCGCGGCCGGCGAACGCATCAGTCACTTCCTGGGGATCGCCCGCACCGACAACGTCTCGCGCGACATCATCCGCATCCGCTGCGAACGGGGTGCCGACATCGCGCTGCGACTCGGCTTCCCCGAGCTGACTTCACAAGCGGTGCAATCGCTCGACGAACACTGGAACGGGAAGGGGTACCCCGAGGGGCTGCGAGGGGAGGCGATCCCGCTCCTGTCGCGCATCGCCAACATCGCCCAGACGGTCGAAGTCTTCCACGGAGCGCAGGGTGTGGGCGGCGTGATGCGCATGCTGCAGGCGCGGCGCGGTCGCTGGTTCGATCCGGCGCTCGCGAAGGTGGTCCTGGGCTGGAGCCGCGACTTTGCCTGGTGGGCCGCCCTGGCCGCCACGGAAACGCCGACGTCGCTCGATGCGGCGCGCTACGAGCGATGGGTGGAAGAGGATGCGCTCGACGATGTCGCACGCGCCTTCGCCGACATCATCGACGCCAAGTCGCCCTTCACCTTCGCCCATTCGTCGAACGTGGCCCGGTTCGCCGACGGCATTGCCGCCGAACTCGAACTGGAACCGCGTGCCCGCGTGCGCCTGCTGCGCGCGAGCCTGCTGCACGACGTGGGGAAGCTCGGCGTCTCGAACCGGATTCTCGACAAGGCCGGGCCGCTCACGCCGACCGAGCGCGCGGAGATCGAGCGGCATCCGGC
>DASSBZ010000049.1:0-10276 GCA_035698205.1 Gemmatimonadaceae bacterium
ACGTGGGCACCTTCGGTCTGGTGGGGGAAGCTTGCGCCTGACGGACGCAATGCGAACGAGACGACGTCCCAGGGGGAGACGGACCTTGGACACGGGCCCGTCTTCTACGACAACCTGGTCGAGGTCTCCGCTGCCGACTGATGCGCTCGCTGCCGCGAGCCGATCGTGGCAGGCCAGGAATGCGGTCACGCCCCTGGCGTTCGCGGCGATGCTCGTCATCGGGCTCGCCGCGAGTGCCGCCGCGCAGGATCCAGGACGTCCGGACAGCACCGCGCGCGAACTGCCGGCGGTGGTCGTGAGCGTCACGCGCGAGGGGGCACGATCCCCGCTCTCGCTGCCGTTCTCCGTTTCTGCCGTGCGTCCGGACTCCGCGCGCCCCGCGCTCCCGCACCTCGGCCCCGAGGAGCTGCTCTTTGCCATTCCCGGCGTCTTCACCGCGAGCCGCGGGAATCCCACGCAGGACGCACGCCTCAGCATACGCGGCTCCGGCGCCCGCACGGCGTTCGGCGTGCGCGGCGTGCACATCCTCCGCGACGGGATCCCGCTCACCGTGGCCGACGGGCAGACGGCGCTCGACAACCTCGATCTCGAGCAGGCCGGCCGTGTGGATGTGCTGCGAGGCAGCGCCTCGTCGCTGTACGGCACCTCATCGGGCGGCGTGATCGACATTCACTCGCCGGAGGCACCGCCCGTGCCCCTTGCGGGGCGCGCCTCGCTCCAGGCCGGCAGCCATGGCATGTCGCGCATCTCGTTAGGCGCCGGCGGACGGCGCGATGCCTGGCGCTACCAGGGCGACATATCGCGCACCAGCCAGGACGGCTATCGCCGCCACGCCGAACAGCGCTCCATCCTGGGTACGGTGCGGCTGGTACACGCCGGCGAATCGTCCGAATGGGCGGCGACCATCACCGCGCACGATGCACCGGTGGCGGCGAACCCGGGCGCACTCACGCTCGACGAGCTGCGCGTCGATCGCCGCGCCTCCGACCCGGCACAGGTCACCCGCGCCACGCGCAAGGCCGCCAGCCAGTGGCAGGCCGGTGCCACCTGGGACGGTCATGCCGGACAGGTCGCGCTCTCCACCGTGCTGCACGGGAGCCAGCGCAGCCTCGACAATCCACTCACGTTCGCGGTCATCGACCTGGATCGTGCAACCTGGGGAGGGGGCGCGAGCGCGATGCTCCCGTTCATCTGGGGGGGACGTGAGCACCGCGTGGACGCCGGCATCGACGCCCAGTGGCAGGATGACGACCGACTGAACTTCGCCAACTGCAACGTCAATGGATTGCCCGTCACATCACCCACCGCCAATTGTCCGGTGGCGGGCGTGGAGCGCGGCGCGCTGCGCGTGGACCAACGCGAACGCATCGTGAACGCGGGCCCGTATCTGCGCGGCGAGTTCTCGCTCGGCGCCGGCATCTCGCTCACCGCCGGAGCGCGCGTGGACTGGACGCGATTCCGCGTCGACGATCATCTCGTGCAGGCCGGCGACCCCGATGACTCGGGGGAACGGACGATGCGCGCCTTCAGTCCGATGGTTGGCCTCGTGAAACGGCTCGCGCCCACGCATGCACTGCGCGCGTCGTACTCCAGCTCGTTCGAGACGCCAACCACCACGGAGCTGGCCAATCAGCCCGACGGCAGCGCCGGCCTGAACCCGGAGCTCGATCCACAGCGCGCCTCCACGTACGAGGTGGGGGCGACGGGCATTGCCTTCGGCCGCGTGCGATATGATCTCGCCGTGTATCACACCGCCACGCGCGACGAACTCGTGCCGTTCGAGGTGGACGATGGCAGCGGGCGCCGCTTCTTCCGCAACGCCGAGCGGCTGCGACGCAACGGGGCCGAGGTATCGCTGGCGGGGAGGATCGGCCCGGTGGATCTCACGGGCGCCTGGACCTGGTCCGACTTCGAGGGGCCGCGCCCCATTTCCGATGGTGCGCCGCCGGCAGACCGTGGCCGCCTCCCCGGCATCCCCATGCACCGCGCCGAGGTCGCCGCGACCTGGCGGCGGCAGCAGTGGTTCGTGACAGCCGAGGGCACGGCCGCGGGCAGCGTGTTCGCCGATGACAGAAATGCGATACGTGTGAACGGCGGGGAGACCGTGAACCTGCGTACCGGGCTGGGCGGATGGCATGGCGCGGCGATCGCGCTGGGCGTGCACAACCTGTTCGATGCGCGATACATCTCGTCGGTAGTCGTGAACGCCGCCGGGGGGCGCTATTACGAACCGTCTCCCGGGCGTACGCTGTTCGTACGGCTGTCACTGGAAACGCCCCGCTGACGCTCGCGCGAAGTTCCGCGCGCCGACCGTCGATGCCGGGGCGCTCGCACCACGCCCGGCATTAGCTTGCGAATGTCCACCTGTCCATCGCCCTCCTCACCATTCGCGCCGTGACGACGTATCCCGAAACACTAGGCGCGCTGAAGCAGTCACCGCTCGCCGCGCGCTACCGCAATCGATCCGTCAAGGACGAGATCCGCTCCAACCTGCTCGCTCGCATCGCCGCCGGCGGTCCGATCGTGGACGGTGTGCTCGGCTATGAAGACACCGTGATGCCGCAGATCGTGAACGCCCTGCTGTCGCGGCACCACTTCATCCTGCTCGGCCTGCGCGGACAGGCCAAGTCCCGGCTGCTGCGCGCCCTGGTCTCGCTGCTCGACGACGCCATCCCCGTGGTCGCGGGGAGCGAGGTGAACGACGACCCGTTCGCGCCGATCTCCAAGCAGGCGCGCACGCTCATACGCGAAGCCGGCGATGACACACCCATCGCGTGGGTGGATCGCAGCCAGCGCTACGTGGAGAAGCTGGCCACGCCGGACGTCACCATCGCCGACATCATCGGGGACGTGGATCCGATCCGCGCGGCACGCGGCGGACATGTGCTCTCCGATGAGCTGACCATCCACTATGGCCTGCTGCCGCGCGCCAACCGCGGCATCTTCGCATTGAACGAATTGCCCGACCTGTCGGGGAAGGTACAGGTGGGATTGTTCAACATCATGCAGGAAGGCGACGTCCAGATCAAAGGCTACCCCGTCAGGCTCCCCCTCGACGTCCTGCTCTGCTTCACCGCCAACCCCGAGGACTACACCGCGCGGGGCAAGATCATCACGCCGCTGAAGGACCGCGTGGGCAGCGAGATCATGACGCACTACCCCGACTCGGTGGAGACGGGGATGGCCATCACGGCGCAGGAGGCGTGGACCGCCCGCGACGGCAAGCCGCTTCGCATTCCCGATTTCATCTCCGAGGTGGTGGAGCGCATTGCCTTCGAGGCCCGTACCGACAAGCGCGTCGACCGGCGCTCCGGCGTGTCGCAGCGCATGCCCATCACGGTGATGGAGAACGTCGTCTCCAACGCAGAGCGCCGCGCGGTACTGCACGGTGAGCCGGAGATCGTACCGCGCATGACCGATGTGCTGGCCGCGCTGCCGGCCATTACCGGAAAGCTCGAGCTGGAATACGAGGGAGAGCTCATTGGCGGCTATACCATCGCGCGCGAGCTGATCCGTCGCGCGGCCGACGCCACCATCGATGCACGGGCGGGGGGGCTGGACACCGACGAGATCGTGATGTGGTTCGATGCCGGTGGTGCGCTGCAGGTTGACGACGAAGCACGCACGGCTGCGCTGGTGGAAGGATTCGGAACCGTGCCCGGCCTCGTGGGATCGGTGTCATCCGTCGGACTCGCGCGCGAGGGGGACGTGCCGGTGGTGGCCGGCGCGTGCGAGCTCCTGCTCGAGGCGCTCGTCGCCCGGCGCCGGATCTCGCGCAACGAGGCAGGCCAGTATGGCCGCGCGAGGCAGGAACCGCGCAGGCGGCCGAATCAGGACATGTTCGGCGGCGGCATGTCGGCGTGAAGCAGCGTGTGCGGGTGCGCGCGGCCACCCCCGCCGACATCGAGACGGTCGTCACGCTCCGTCTCGCGCTTGTCGCCGAGCAGTCCGACAGCCCGCTCTATCAACCGCTGCGCGCCGATGCACCGGCGCGCGCGCGGCGGCTCTTCGGCACGCAGCTGTCGTCGCGACGTGAGGCCACATTCCTGGCCTTCGAGGGTGAGACGTGCGTGGGCATCGTGCGCTGCGTGGCCGCGCCACCCTCGCCGCTGTTCGATCACCCGCCGCACGGCTACATGACGAGCGCCTTCGTGATCCCGCGCGCGCGCCGACGCGGTGTGCTCCGCGCACTCGTCAACGCCGCGGAAGATTGGGCCGCGCGGCAGGGGTTGGGCGAACTGCGCCTGCACTCCATGGCCGGCAGCGAGCAGGCGGATGGCGCGTGGAGCGCGCTCGGCTTCGGCGTCGTGGAGCAATTGCGCCGGCGCGTCATTCCGGCTGGACCGGCACAACCAGCGGCACGTCCCCCGGCGTCGGCTCGCCAGGCGGCGAAACCGGCAACGCCGCGGGCGGCCGCGAGAAGATCCACGCCGTAAACCCGAGCAGCAGCGCCGCCGACGCGCCGATCGACCAGTCGATTCCCACGGCATCGGCCACCACGCCGCCCGCGAACGCACCCACCACACGCGAGAGCCCGATCACGATCAGGGCGTACAGCGCCATCACACGGCCGCGCATCGCATCGGGCACCACGGTCTGCAGCAGCTCGTTGGCGACCGCGCTGTTGACGATCATCGAGAATCCCGCGCCGAACAGGATGGGATACGCCAGCACCGGCGTCCGCACGAACGACAGCGCCAGCAGCAGCGCGGCAAACGCCATGCACGCCCGCGGCAGGAGCGTCATGCGCGGCACATGGTGCAGCATGCCGGCGAGCACCAGCGCGCCGGCGAGGCCGCCCGCCCCGACGCTGCCAAGCAGCAGCCCGTAGCCGCCCGCTCCGGTACCAAGCATGTCGCGTGCGATCACCGGCATCAGGGCAATGAACGGAACGCCGAGCACGGCATACGCCATCACGATCCGGATCAGGAACACGACCTCCGGTGTTGATCGCATGTAGTGGAGCCCCTCCACGAAACCCGCCCACGCGGTCGGCCGCGACGCATCGGCAGCCCAACGTGGCAGCCGGATCATGACGAGGCTGAGGAGCACCATCGAGTAACTCATCGCGTTCAGCCCGAAGCACCAGGCAAGGCCGAGCCGGGCGATGACGAGCCCGGCCACGCTTGGCCCGATGACACGCGCGAGGTTGAATCCGCTCGAGTTCAGCGCAATCGCGCTCCCCAGCTCGGCGCGCCCCACCAGCTCGATGATCAGCGACTGGCGCGCCGGAATCTCCAGCGACGCCACCAACCCGTTCATGGCCGCGAGCGCCAGCAGCCAGCCGATCGTGATGTGCCCCGTCCACACGAACCACCAGAGCAGCAGCGCCTGCGTGGCGAGCAACGCCTGGCCTATGGTGACGAGGCGCAGCTTGTCGTGTCGATCGACGAGCACCCCCGCGGGGAGCGAGAAGAACACGATTGGCAGCGCTCCGATCGAGGCGACGAGCCCGACGAGAAGCGGGCTGTTCGTCAGCTCCAGCGCCAGCCACCCCTGGGCCATCGATTGCATCCACGTGCCGATCAGCGACAGCGTCTGGCCGGACCAGAACAGCCGGAAGTTCCGCTGCGTTTTCAGGATGTGGAAGGGATTGCGTGCGCGTTCGACGACGACCATTGGGGGTATCTGGTGGGGACGACAGGTTACGTTGTAATCATAGGCGTGGGGGGACGTGGCCCGTTCGGGCACCCTCGTGCGAAGCCGGGAGGCGAATGCGCTCGCATACCTACAGCAAGTTCAACCCCGAGCTGGCCGACGCGGTCGACCTGCAGGCATTGCTCGAGCAGCTCTCCGACTTTCTGCTGCAGTCCGGCTTTGCGGGGGGCGCGAATTCGCATCCGTACTGGGGCGACTTCGACGACGAGAGCGACCGCTCGCTCGATGCGTTGCGCGAAGCAATTCTCCAGGCCCTGATGGACTCGGGGCAGTTCACCCCCGAGATGCTCGACGCGCTCCGGGGCGAGGGCGACGAGGAGTCGCAGGCAAAGCTGGCGCAACTGCTCGACGACCTGGTGCAGCGGCTCATCGCGGAAGGCTATCTCAACCTCGAGGCGCCACCGCGCATGCCCGACACGCATCGAGCGGTCACGGGGCGCGGCGGCCTGGCGCACGCGGCCAGCCGTGACGTGGAGTTCAGTCTCACGAAGAAGGGACTCGACTTCCTGGGCTACAAGACGCTGCGATCACTGCTCGGCGCGCTCGGACGCTCGAGCGCGGGACACCACGATACCCCCTTTCTCGCAACCGGTATCGAGTCGGACGGGTGGAGCAAGCCCTATGAGTTTGGCGACACGCTCAACCTCGACGTCACGGGAACGCTCACGCGCGCCATGGCGCGCACCGGCGAGATCGGCGTCCCCATCGACCTGGACTACGGCGACCTCATGGTGCACCAGGCCGAGTACCGGTCATCGTGCGCCACGGTGCTCATGCTCGACTGCTCGCACTCGATGATCCTCTACGGCGAGGACCGGTTCACCCCCGCCAAGAAGGTGGCGCTTGCCCTTACGCACCTGATCCGCACGCAGTTCCCGGGCGACTCCATTCGCGTGGTGCTCTTCCACGATTCGGCGGAGGAGATCCCGCTCGACGCGCTCGCCCGCGCCCAGGTGGGACCGTATCACACGAACACCGCCGAAGGGCTCAAGCTCGCCCGCCGCCTGCTGCTGGCACAGAAGAAGGACATGCGGCAGATCGTGATGATCACCGACGGCAAGCCGAGTGCCCTGACCATGCCCGACGGACAGGTCTACAAGAACGCCATGGGGCTCGACGCGACGGTCATTGCGACGACGCTGGCCGAGGTGGCCCGATGCCGACGCGCCGGCATCATGATCAACACGTTCATGCTCGCCCGCGACCGCGCGCTGGTGGAGTTCGTGAAGCGCGTGAGCGCCATCAGCCGCGGCACGGCCTACTTCACGAACACGATGACACTCGGGCAGTACATCCTCATGGATTTCCTGCGGAAGAAGACGCGGCACATCGCCTGACCCGCGTGCAGCTCATGGCCCGCGCGAGTCATCGGCGCCGCTGATCTCGTCGCTGCGCTGCAGTTCGCGAAGCCAGTTCGGCCTGGGGAGCGTGACGTGGAGGACAAGCGAGACCATCCGCATCGCAACGATCGCGATGAAGGCGATGATACCGGCCGACGCGGTGCTGACCCCGAGCATCGGCATTATCACGACCAGCCATCCGCCGAGGAACACGGCGGTGGCGTAGAGTCCGCCCGGGCGGAAGATCACCGGAATCTCGTTCCCGACGACATCGCGCGTGACGCCACCGAACGTGGCCGTGATCACACCGAACAGCGGCGCGACGAAGAGCGGCATCCCCGCGGCCCGCGCCATCACGGTCCCTGAGACGCCATAGAGCGCGAGCCCCAGCGCATCGACGAAGTCGAATCGCAGGTCCCATTGGCTTGCCGATTCGTAGACCCGACGGCTGTACACGAACAGCACGCACATCACGAGCACGAACACCAGGTATTCCCAGTGCTGCACCCAGAACAGCGGGCGCCGGTCGAGCAGGAGGTCGCGCACGGTGCCGCCGCCGAACGCGGTCACGTTCGCCAGTACGTAGGTGCCGACGAAGTCCATGTGCTTGCGCGCCGCCGTGATCATCCCGGAGATGGCGAAGGCAATGACGGCGAACATCTCGATGACGAACGCGAAGGTCGTCTGCTCCACGGTCCCGTTCCGCGTGAGGTGTGAACCAGACGCAAGTTATCGAGTACACCGCGGCGGCCGGGCTTGCGCGGCGGGAAACCAATCGCTACACTGCCTTCCGACAACCGAAGCTCGTGGTCATTTGCGGCGTATTGCTGCCACGTTAAACAACAGCTAAAAAGCCCACACGGTCCCGTGGCTTTTCGTCGCCCGGGATTTTTTCGTGTCCGGGCGTCGGGGGCCGCGGGGCGGGTGGGGGGAGAGAATCACCCATGGCATCACCCGTCCTTCGTGTCGGCCTCATCGGACACGGTACCGTTGGCAGCGCCTTCGCGCGTGCCCTCCACGGCGACGCCCCGCGCATCGAACAGCGTTGCGGGTTCCGGCTCAGCCTCGCGCGGATCGCGGTCCGTTCGCCGGAGCTCGTCAGGGCGCATCGTACCTCCGGCGCAACGCCCATCCAGTTCACCGGCAACGCCGGTGCACTCGCCGGCGATGCGTCGCTCCCGATCGTCGTCGAAGCCAGCGGTGCACCCGACGCGGCGCAGTGGCTTCGCTCGGCGCTCGATCGCGGCGCAGCCGCCGTCACCGCCAACAAGCGCGCGCTCGCCGACGACGACGCGCTGCTCACCGCGCTCGCGCATGGCGAACCGCGCCTCTGGTGCGAGGCGGCCGTGGCGGCGGCGGTACCCATCGTGCGCGCGCTCCGCGATTCGCTTCAGGGGGAACGCGTGCTCGGCGTGCGCGGCGTCATCAACGGCACGTCGACGTTCGTGCTGTCGCGCGTGGAAGCCGGAGCGTCGCCATCGGAGGCCGTGGAGGAGGCGCGCGCGGCGGGGTACGCCGAGTTCGATCCCTCGGCGGATCTCGATGGGAGCGATGCAGCGTCGAAGGTCGCCATTCTCGCCACGCTCGCCTGGGGGCGTCCTGTGCGCCGCGCCGACGTACGGGTGCGCGGCCTGGATGCCACGGCGTTCGCGGAAGCCCGCGCGGCGGTGGCGCACGGGCTCGCGGTCCGGCTCGTCGCACGCGCGGAGCGCGATCCCGGGAGCGGACGGGTGACGGCCACGGTGAGTCCGGTGGCGTTGTCGGCGAGCGACCCGCTCTCGCGGGCAACCGGCGTGCAGAACGTGGTGGAGGTTCGCTGCGAGCGCGCCGGCACCCTCACCTGGTTCGGCGCTGGTGCAGGCGGAGAACAGACGGCGTCCGCGCTGCTCGCCGACACGATCTCCGCGGCGCGCGCCATCGCGCCCGCCACACTGCGGAGGGCATCGTGAGCGCGCCCGGCATCGTGCTGCCGGCGGAATCGCAGGCGGCCGCCGCGGTTGAATCCGAGGCGAACGCGTACCCGCTTCGCGCGCTGCCCCTGCACTGCGCGCGCTGCAATTCAACCATCGACGCCGCACCGACGCACATCTGCGCCGACTGTCTGGGCCCGCTGTCGCCGCTGTACGATCCCGATCGAGCGCTGCCGTCGCGCGCCGAGATTTCGTCGCGCCCCGCTACGCTCTGGCGCTACCGCGAGTGGCTGCCCTTTCATGGGACCACGCCGCCCGCGCTGCCGGTCAGCAGTGGATGGACGCCGCTCGTGGAGGCGCCGCGCCTTGCCGACCAGATCGGCGTGGCTCGAGTGCTCGTCAAGAATGACGCCGTCTGTCACCCCACGCTGTCGTTCAAGGATCGCGTGGTCACCACGGCGCTCAACGCGGCCGCGTCGTTCGGGCTTGGCGTCGTCGGCTGTGCGTCCACCGGCAACCTGGCCAACGCCGTTGCCGCGCAGGCCGCACGCGCGGGGCTGCCGGCGTGGATCTTCATCCCGGAGGACCTGGAACCGGCCAAGGTGATCGGAACGTCCGTGTATGCGCCCACACTCGTGCGCGTGCGCGGCACGTACGACGACGTGAATCGACTCTGCTCGCAGGTGGCCGATCACTTCGGCTGGGGGATCGTCAACGTGAACCTGCGCGCGTACTACGGCGAGGGCTCCAAGACCGTCGCGTACGAGATCGCCGAGCAGTCCGGCTGGCACCTCCCCGATGCCGTGGTGGCGCCAATGGCGGGTGGATCGCTGGTGGGAAAGCTCTGGCGCGGCTTTCACGACTTCATCGACGCCGGGCTCGTGGGCGGCACGCCGCCACGGCTCTATGGTGCGCAGGCCGATGGCTGCGCGCCGATCGTGCGGATGCTCGAGCGCGGCGATCGCACCCTCGTGCCGGAGCGGCCGGCGACGATCGCGAGGTCGCTGGCGATCGGTGCTCCTGCCGATGGCGCGAACGCCGAGCGTGTGCTGCGCGAAAGTGGCGGCTGGGGCGCGAGGGTGAGCGACGCGGAGATCGTGGATGGCATCCGCCTGCTCGCCGAGACCACCGGCATCTTCACCGAGACGGCGGGCGGTGTGACCGTCGCCGCGGCGCGGGCGCTCGCACGCTCGGGGCAGCTGAAGCCGGAGGACGACGTCGTGCTGAGCATCACCGGGAACGGTCTCAAGACGGTGGATGCCGTTGCGGGTTCCATCGCGCTCGCCCCTCCCATCGCGCCGCGGCTGCGCGAGGTGATCGCGTTGGCTGAGGGGGCAGGCTGATGGACTACGACGGGCGATGCAGCCT
>DASSBZ010000050.1:0-4104 GCA_035698205.1 Gemmatimonadaceae bacterium
TGGCGAGCGGGCCATGGGTCAGGCATGGCCCGCTTCACAACGGTGACATCGAGCAGCAATGATGAAGCACGCGTTTTTCGCATTCATTGGGATGATATTCATCATCTCATGAATCTCCGCCACCCGGAAGGAGGTGGAGGGCGCTGTTCGTGGCGAGGCGCCGACCGCGGGCGCCTGCGTGACGTACGGCAGAATCGCACCGGCTGCGGTCGGTGCATCGCCAAGGAGGCAACATGACGAACGTCCTGGACATGATCGGAGCGACCGCCGGCGTGGCGGTCTATGCGCTGATGGCGGGCGTGCTGGTCGGCGCTTCGCGCATGAGTACGGCGCTGAAGGTGAAGTTCCTGGTGGCAGCGGGGCTCTGGCTCGTGCTGATGATCACGATCGCGGGTGCGGGCGGCTTCGAAAGGGGCGTGACCGGCGCGGTCCCGGCACCGGTCCTCGCTTTCGTCGCATTCCTGGCGCTCCTCCTCGCCGCATGGTTCCGCATTCCCGCGTTCCGCGACGCACTCTGGTCGCTGCCGCTCGGCGCGCTGATCGGCCTCAATGTCGCGCGGCTCGGTGGCATCAGCTTCGTGCTGCTCGAGGCGCAGCACCGACTGTCCGAACCGTTCGCGCCGGTCGCGGGATATGGCGACATGCTGGTCGGCGCACTCGCCATTCCCCTTGCGCTGATGACGCTGCGTCGCGACAGCATCGCACCACGCTGGGCCGGACTCTGGAACGCACTGGGCGCGGCCGATCTGGTTGTTGCCGTCACGCTTGCGTCGCTGTCGGCGCCGGGCACGCCGTTTCGCGTGTTCACCGACGACCCGGGCACGCTGGCGATGACCAGTCTGCCATGGGTCATGGTGCCGACGCTGCTCGTGCCGGTGTACTTCCTGATTCACTTCGCGGTGGCGGTGCGGCTGAGGGGGGCGAGTGCGCCATCAGCGTTGCGGCGGACTGCGGAGCCCGTCGCCCAAGCGCAGTGAGACACTACCGGAGGTGAACGATCGCCGGCCGGCTGGTTGCCGTCGCCATTTCGCGCGCAGTATGATGGGCGAGACGCGCGACGGCAGCTTTCGCGCTGGCGCTACGCCCCTTCCAGCGCGGCGGGCGAATTTCCGGTCGCTCAAGTGCCAAGATCGGCGATGCCGTGCGAGCCGATGCGTGCGGCATCCGCGAAATAGTCTGTACCGGCGCAATATTTCGCCGGAACGGAACGCCACCGAGGAGTGATATGAGTCCGGCACGGAAACGGAAGTCGAGCGCGACCAAACGGCCGAAGCCGGCGAAGGACTCGTCGACGAGGAAGTCGTCGCCGGCGGGGAAGTCGGCCGCCCGAGTGCCAGTCGCGAAGAAACCAGCCGCGAAGAAAGCCGCCGGGAAGCAGCCGGCGGCGAAGAAGTCCGTAGCGAAGAAAGCCGCCGCGAAGCAACCGGCCGCGAAGAAGTCCGTCGCGAAGAAGGCCGCCGGGAAGCAGCCCGTGGCGAAGCAGCGCGCCGCGAATCGCGCGCCTGCGAAGCCGCCGCAGTCAGCGCCCTATGAGACCGGCAAGTGGGCCGCCGCGTTCGCACCTCGTGCCGAGGGGGAGGTCCGCTACTGGCTGCTCAAATCGGAGCCGGAGACGTTCTCGTTCGATGACCTCGTGCACGCGAAGGACCGCACGACCCACTGGGACGGCGTCCGCAACTTTGCCGCGCGGAACTTCCTGCGCGACGGCATGAAGCTCGGCGACCAGGCGTTCTACTATCACTCGAGCACCAACCCGCAGGCGATCGTCGGGATCTGCGAGGTCGTACGCGAGGGGTACCCCGATCACACCGCGTTCGAGCGGTCGCACCACGGTTACGATGCGAACTCGAGCCCTGACACGCCGACATGGTACATGGTCGACGTGCGCGCCGTCGCGCCGCTGGCGCATCCGGTGACGTTGCCCGAGCTCAAGACGCGGCCCGAACTCGCCGAAATGGCGCTGCTGCGCATCGGGCGACTCTCGGTCACGCCGGTGACGGCGGCCGAGTGGAAGGTGATCGTGGCGATGGGGAAGGGCGGTGCGTGAGTCCCACCGCCTCCACGGCGCTGATGACTGACTTCGCGGGCATCGTTGCGCTCGTCATCGGAGCCGCCTCCGGCATCGGAGCTGCCCCGCGGCCGACTACCGTTGTTCGGAAGTGCGCGCCGACTGGAACAGCTCGATCGGGTTGCCGGAAGGATCGTCGATAACGACCTGGGCACCACCGGGCCCGGTCACGATCTCGTTCGTGCGGAACGGTACACCGGCGGCGCGGAGGCGCCCTACCTCCGACTCGAGATCGGTGACCTCGAGATGAATCCGGTTCCAGCCGCCGGGTGTCTGGCGTCGACCGTCGGCAAGCGGGCGCTTCCCGGAACTGCCATCACCACTCAGCAGGAGCCGCACCCCGTCGCGCGACACGGCGGCGAACGCCGGTGAGGCATCGTGCACGAGCGTGAAGCCAAGCCGCGTGGTGTAAAACGCGATGGCGGCGGGGACATCGTCGATCATGTAACGGACGCTTACGCTGGACATTGTCTGGGTGCTCCGTCGGGTCCATGGAGTGCGGGTCGAACGGGTGCAAGGCTGAGGCCACCTGGAATGGCTCGGCGGACCGTTCATGCAGCCGGCGCCACGGCCATCCGGCCCGGCATTCGATCCGGCGGCGATGTCAGAGGGTGCGACGATGTTGTTGCGCGCTCACCCTCCGGCCCCGACCCGCGCCCCCCGGCACCATGCCCCTGCAATCCAGCCCCGCTCACGCCTCCGCCCCGCGAGCGCAGCACCACTCATCCAACGGCAACCGACTCACCGCACGCCAACGGCGCGAACGCGAGTACTACGAGCAGTACTCACGGCTGCACGCACCTGCCGAGATCGACTTCGCCCCGATCCTCGGCCCCGAAACGCGTCCGTGGAACCCCTACTGGTTCACGTACCAACTGGTGCGCGAGCTGTGCACGGGCGAATCTCCCGTACTGCTCGACATGGGGTGCGGCCCCGGTGTGGACTGCGTGCGTTATGCACGGATCGGATACGACGTACTCGGCATCGACGTGTCCCCCGGCAACATCGCCGTCGCCCGACAGCTCGCCGCGCGGCACGACGTCGCCGAGCGCGTGACGGTGCAGCCCATGGTGTGCGAGCGGCTCGCGTTCCGCGATGAATCGTTCGACGTCGTGACGGGGGTGGACATCCTGCACCACGTGGAGATCGGTGACGCAGTGGCCGAGAGTCTGCGCGTGCTCAGGCCCGGCGGCACGGCGATCTTCAAGGAGTGGATCGAGGCACCGTTGTTCGACCAGGTGCGACGGCTGGCGGTGGTCCGGCGCCTGTTCCCGACCGACGTGTCGCTGGACAATCACATCACCGAAGACGAGCGAAAGCTCAACGCCGGGGATCTCGCGATCATCCGTGGGCTGTGTCCGGATGTGGACGTGCACCGCTTCGGCATCCTCTCGCGAATGGATCGGTTCTGGCCGCCGAAAGAGTCGAATGTGTCGTGGCTCGAGCGGATCGATCAGCGTCTCATGCAGCTCTGCCCGCCCTTCGGCAGGCTGGGAGGAGCGGTGGTGATCGTGCTGCGAAAGCCGGGGTGAGTCAGCTCCCCGCCGCGTGGCCTGATCGGCAAACGCGCGGCTCGCCGTATCGCCGTGCGCGCGAGCCTTCGCGCTGTCGCCCTGCATCCAGGACGTCTGCGCCATGACCAGCCCCCAGTAGCCGCGGTTGCCGTCGATCGCCTGCGGCGGCAGCCGCAGCAGCAGGGCACGCTGTTCGTCGCTCAGCACCCAGTACAGATCGTTGCACGTCGCGAAGTAGACAATCCGATCGACCACGGTCATCGGGGTGAATTCCCGGGTCACCATCGCTCGCGCCGCCGCAAGGTCGCCGAGCCCGAGGTCCACCATGACGCGGAGCATGCGTCTGCGAATACTCAGCGAATCGAGTGCCAGTGCACTGTCAGCCATCCGGCCAGCTTCCGGATAATCCTCGGCGGCTCGAGGCAGGTCCTGCTCAAGCACCTTGTGATAGCTCGCCATGGACGTGAACGCCGCGACCGAACCGGGGGGCCAATGATTCCACCCGCTGCGCAGCGATACGCA
>DASSBZ010000051.1:0-15452 GCA_035698205.1 Gemmatimonadaceae bacterium
AGGCCGCCGGCTACGACGTCGTCGTCGTGCATCCTGTCAACTCGCGAACGTGCCTCCGCGACTCGCAACTCGGCGCCATGGGGGTGCACTACCTGAACGGCGCCCTCGTGGACGACACCGTGATCGCGTCCGCGCCCGAAGCACTCATCTATGAGCCGCAGGAGGACGGCTCGTTCGACTTTGTTGGCGTGGAGTTCCTCATTCCATTCACCATTCGTGGCGAGGACCAGCCGCCGCCGGTGCTGTTCGGCACGGACTTCCGGCAGAATCACACGTTCAATGTCTGGGCCCTGCACGCCTGGATAGGGCGCGACAACCCCAGCGGGATCTTCGAGGACTGGAATCCCGACGTATCCTGCCAGTTCGCGGTTGATCCATAGCGTCAGCGGCCGCTTCGCCACATGCATGCCGCGGAACGGTGGACGCAGCGTGGTACACCGCTGCAGGTTGGAAAGCGAAGTACTTCATCGCCGGGAGCGGAATGCGCGAGTCACCCCTTCAACTGCGCCTGCTGGGTCCGCTCGAGCTCGTTCGCGAGGGAATGATCGTCACACTGCCACCCTCGCGAACGGCCCGCGCGCTGCTCGGGTACCTTGCCGCGACCGCTCGCCCACACGGACGCGATCACCTGTGCGACCTGTTCTGGGACGGACCGGCGGACCCCCGAGCATCGCTCCGCAGCGCGCTGAGCAGGCTTCGGCCGTTGCTCGATGATGATGGCGAGGTTCGCCTGGTGGCCGACGCCGTCCGGATCGCGTTCGTGCCGGGCAGTGCGTTCGTTGACCTGGCCGCGGCCCAGGCGGCGGCCGCCGATGCCGACGCCGACGCCGACATCGACACCCTCTCGGCGGCGGTTGAGCGCTTCCGCGGCGAGTTTCTCGAGGGCCTCGATCTCTCCCGGTGCCATCGCTTCGATCTCTGGTGCACCACCGAGCGTTCCAACACTCGACGACTGCACGCATCGCTGCTCACGGCGCTCGTCCAACGGCTCGAGCGCGATCCCGAACGCGCGCTCGACCATGCGCGTCGGCGACTGCAGCTCGATCCGTACGATGACAGGCACCATCTCGACGTCATGCGGCTGCTTGCGGAGCTCGGCCGATTCGCCGAAGCGGCAGAGCAGTATGAGACGTGCTGTCGGCTGCTTCGCGAGGAGCGTGGCGCGCAGCCCTCGCCCGAACTCGACGCCCTACGCCGGAAGATCCTCCCCCTCTCCCTCCCCCCTCGCCTCCACTCCCCCGCGACGGCGAGCCCTGGGCTTGCCGCACGCGGCGAGACAGGCGTTGCAACACCGAAGCTCGCACCACTCATCGGGCGCGACAGGGAGTGCAACACCCTTCGGCACCTCGTCGCATCGGCCGCAGCCGGCGGCGACATGCCGGTGCTGCTCGTGACCGGCGAGCCCGGAATCGGCAAGACGCGACTGCTCGACGAACTCGCCTCGATGGTGCGCGAAGCGGGGGGCGAGTCGCTCGCCGGTCGTGCCTTCGAGGCGGAGATGATCCGGCCGTACGGCGCGTGGATCGACGCCCTGCGTGCGATCCCGCAGGACGCGATTCCGTTCGCGCTGCGCGCCGATCTCTCGCCCATCCTCCCGGAGCTCGGCCACGTGCCCGACGCGACGGCCGGACGCGTTCGCCTGTTCGACGCCGTCGCGCGTCTGCTCGTCGAACGGGCGAGCAACCGTTGTCCACTCGCAATTCTGCTCGACGACATCCAGTGGCTCGATGATGCCTCGGCGGCACTGGTCCACTTTCTCGCGCGCACTCCCGTCGCCGGGCTGCTCATGGCGTGCGCATCGCGCGGCGCGGGGGTGCATGACAACCCGGCTGCCTCGCGCCTTCCGCGGGCGCTGCGCCGGGACTGCGAGATCGTCCACCTGGGGCTGTCGCCACTCGACGCGGCCGACACGGCGGAGCTGATCCGAACCCGTTGCCAGGCGATCGCCGCTCCCGGAATCTTCGAGCGCAGCGGCGGGAACCCGCTCTACGCGCTCGAGATCGTGCGCGCGTCGTCCGATGCTCGCGAGAGTATCGCATCGCACTCCATCTCGGAGCTCATCGACGATCGGCTCGATCTGCTGGACGTCGATGCGCGGGATCTGCTGCCCTGGGTTGCGGCGCTGGGTCGTGCGTTCAGCGTGAGCACCCTCGTTCGGCTTGTGGCGAAGCCCGATGCGATGCTCCTCCCCGCGGTGGGGGAGCTGGAGCGGCGCGGCGTGCTCGCGCCCGCCGGCAGCGGCTACGACTTCGTGCACGACATCGTTCGGGAGGTCGCCTATGGGCAGCTCTCGGAGCCACGACGTCGTCTGATCCATGGCCGGATCGCCGCGGTGCTCGATGAGATGGATGGTCCGGATCATGAGCTGGCGGGAGAGGTGGCCCATCACGCTGCCATTGGCGGTGATCGGGCACTCGTGGCACGCGCGTGCCTTGCCGCCGCCCGCCGCGCGCTCATGATGTCGGCCCCCGACGAGGCGGCGGCGTTGACCACTCGCGGGGAGCAACACCTCGATGGGCTGCCCCCCGACGTACGCTTGCCGCTCCAGCTCGAGCTGCTGTCGCTCTCGGTGTATCCGGGGATGAAAGAGCACCGCGTGCCCGACGTGGAACGCCGGCTCGCGCGCGCCATCGCCGAAGCGCGCCACGCGGGACTTCGTGCACAGGTGCATCGCGGGTTTCAGCTCGTGGCGGACGTTCACTATCTCGATGGAGACTTCGGCGGTGCGCTCGACCGGTCGCTGCGCGCCCAGGAGGCGGGACGCACCGCCGATCCCGCCACGGTCGTCAGGGCCATCGGCGATACCGCGCGATGCCTTGGCATTCTCGATCGCGACATGCCTCGCGCCGGGCGACTTGCGCGCGAGGCGGAATCGCTGGCGGAGGGAGTGGCCTACGAGGGGCACGAACTGCCGCAGGCGCTCGGCTATGTGCACCATCATGCCGGTGCGCTCGATGATGCAGTCGAGTGCTTCGAGCTGGCGGCGCATCGTGCGCACGCCGAGCATGCGCGGTGGTTCGAATGCGCCTGCCTCGCCCGTCTCGTCATGATCGAACTGGAACGCGATCGCCCGACGCGGGCGCTTGCTCGCAGCAAGGAGTGCGTGGTTGCGGCACGACGGCTGGACGAGGGGAGCGACCTGCCATTCGCCGAGGCACTGCGTGCCGTGGCGCGTCTGCGCCTCGATCCATCGAGATCGCGGAAGCCGCTCGACCGGGCGCTCGCACGCTTGCGACGGGCGGACAGCCGCTGGATGATCGCGTACGTGCAGAATCTCGCCGGCCGCAGCGAGCTGGATGCCGACCAGATCGAGGCCGGGCTCCAGCGCGTGAAGGAGGCGCTGGAATCGGCGGAGGTCGCGCACCGGCGTAATGAGGTTGCGGTGGCGCGCTCGCATCTGGCGCGTCTCGCGCTGAGCGCCAACGACGGACGCGGCGCGCTGGCACAGCTCGAGGCGTTGCGAAAGGAAGTCGCGGATGCCGACGCGCTTTCGGCGCGCGCGCGCGCGGCGGTCGATCGCGCCGAGCAGGCGGTTCAACGCCAGGCACCCCACCCGTCAACGAAGGACAATGTCCGCGCGAACCCGGGCCCGTAACGAGGAGGTCGACTCATGGCATATGTGGTCGTCGAGCGAACGTTCGAACCACCGCTCACCGAGGAAGAGCATATGGCGCGTTCCGCGCGACTGTTCCCCTGCCTGGAGCCGGGGCGGATTCGCTGGATCTGCAGCTACGTTTCGACCGATCGACGCCACGGCGTCTGCGAGTTCGAGGCGCCTGACGCGGAATCGGTGCGCATCGCCCACCGGACCGCGGGCGTGCCGTTCGTGCGGGTGTGGACGGCGACGCGCTTCGCGGGGCAACCGGCAGGTTGAGGCGCCCTGCCGCTGGAGTATTTCCGTACACCATTCGCTTTCTTCGAATGATCGAGCATGACGCTGAGTCCAACTCGACGGTGCGCATCGGCCACCGCGTACTGCTGCTTCGGCTGGTAAGGCAGTACCGTATCGCTCTTCTCGCACTCGCTGTCACGGTTCCGGGATGCTCCGGGTCCGGTACCGAGCCGACGCCGCCTTTCGGCGAAGTGCCGGCTGCACCATCCAACCTCGCCGCGGTACCGGCGTCCACGTCCGTGCTGCTTTCGTGGGATGACAACTCGTCGAACGAGTCGGGCTTTCGTATCGAGCGCGCACCCGGGGGCACGTCAGCCTTCGACGAGATTGCGGCGACCGGCAGCGACGTCGTCAGCTACATGGACCTGGATGTTACGCCGGGGACGGCATTCAGCTATCGCATTCATGCATATGGTCCGGATGGCGCCTCGACGAACTCCAACACCATATCGGTGACCACGACGATGACCGGTGTTGCGAGCTTCGCCTTCCTCGCAGCAGGGTCTCATCACACGTGCGCCCTCGCGCTGGACGGCTCGGCCTGGTGCTGGGGCAGCAACAAGTACGGACAGCTTGGTGATGGTACGCGCACGAATCGCACTCGTCCCATAGAGGTGATCGGCGATCTCTCGTACACCACGCTTGCTGCCGGTGATACACATACCTGCGGCGTGACCGCGCCGGGAACGGTCTATTGCTGGGGCACCAATTCCTTCGGCCAGCTCGGCACCGGCACGACGGACGACCGATTGACGCCCGCTCCTGTGAGCGGGATTCCGCCCGTCGCAACACTGGCGCTGGGTCGCGCCCATAGCTGCGCCCTCGATACGGGAGGAGCGGCCTGGTGCTGGGGATGGAATGACAATGGTCAACTCGGCGACGGGTCCACCATCAATCGCTTCACACCGGTTCAGGTTGGAGGCGGCCGGTTGTTCGTTGAGTTGACCGCTGGCTACTCCCATGCTTGCGGGCGAACCACCACCGGCTCTACGTATTGTTGGGGATTCAACGGTCAGGGGACCGTTGGCGACGGGACGAGAATAACCCGCTATGTGCCGACTCTCGTTGCGGGAGATCCGCAGTTCGCGTCGGTGGTCGCCGGCGGAATGCTCAACTGTGCACGGACCGCGTCGAATCGTGTCTTCTGCTGGGGCTACAATCCCTTTGGTGGCATCGGGGACGGGACCGCGACAGATCGCGACACGCCAACGCCGGCTGCCGGAACGCTGACGTTCATCGGGCTTGCACTGGGATACGCGCACACATGCGGCATCACGGCGCCCGGAGAGCCGTGGTGCTGGGGACACAACTACTCCGGCCAGGTCGGCGACGGCTCCGATGAGCATTGGAGACTCACACCCGTTCGCGTCGACACGGATCTGCAATTTCAACAGTTGGTGGCCGGGGACGCGCACACCTGCGGCCGCACCTCCACGAACGCGATCTACTGCTGGGGGACAAATTTTTACGGCGAGCTGGGTGACGGGATCTCGAACCCGATACGAGCGCCAAATCCGGTTTCGCCGCCGTAAACCGGGGATTCACTCCCCGCTGACAGGGACATCCGACTCCGCCCGGGGGAAGCGCGCACGGCGCTCATCCCGTAGCTTTGCCTCCGTTCTCCCGACCACCCCCGGAGGCTCCGCCAGATGACCGACAGTACCGCCGCCGCCACCCCGACCACCGCCGGCCTGCGGCGAGTCGTCTCCCGCTGGGAGCTCGTCGGCCTCTCCATCAATGACGTCATTGGCAGCGGCGTGTATCTGCTCCCCGCCGCCGCCGCCGCCCTGCTCGGACCGGCCAGCCTCTGGGCCGTGCTCCTCGCCGGCTTCTGCGTGCTGCTGCTCGTGCTCTGCTTCGCCGAAGCCGCGAGCCACTTCGACGAGCCTGGCAGCGGATACGTGTATACGCGCGCGGCGTTCGGGAACTTTGCCGGCTTCGAGGTCGGCTGGATGACCTGGCTCGCACGCGTGGCATCCGTGGCGTCGCTGGCGAACGGCTTCGCCCAGGCGCTGACATTTATCTGGCCCGGCGCCGCTGACGGCGCGATGCGCATCGCCGTCATCGTCATTCCGCTCGCGATCCTCACGTGGGTGAACATCATCGGCGTCAAGCATGGCGCGCGCGTGGCGGTGGGCTTCACCATCGGCAAGCTCGTGCCGCTGATCGTGCTGATCGCCTTCGGCATCTTTGCCATCGACACGTCGCTGCTGACGCCGATGTCGATCCCCGATGTCGGCAACCTGGGTGAGGCGGCGCTGCTCCTGCTCTTCGCCTACGCCGGCTTCGAGAACACCGCCGCGGCCGCGGGCGAGTTCAAGGATCCAAAGCGCGACGTGCCGTTCGCCCTGATCACGATGCTGATCGTGGTGACGGCCGTCTACACGCTCATCCAGCTCGTGGCGCTCGGCACGCTCCCCGACCTGGCGTCCAAGGTGGAGGGCGCGCCGCTCGCCGACGCCGCGATGATCGCCATCGGCACCGGCGCCGGACTGCTCATGACGGCCGGCGCGGTCATCTCCATCGGCGGTAACATCGGCAGCACCATGCTCGCCGGCCCGCGCTACCTCTTCGCGCTCGCGCGCGACGGCTACGGCCCGCGCGTGCTCGGCCACGTACATCCGCGTTATGGCACCCCCGCCGCCGCCATCCTGGCGCAGGCGGTACTGTCGCTGATCCTGGCGCTGTCGGGGTCGTTCGTGCAGCTCGCCATGCTGTCGATCATCGCGCGACTGTCCACGTACATCGGGACCGCCGCCGCCGTGCCCTTCCTGCGACGCCGATTCCCGCGGACGGCGACCACCGTCGTCCTCCCTGGTGGTCCGTTGATTCCGATCTCGGCGCTGCTGCTCTCGCTCGGCCTGCTGGCCAGCGCCACGCGTGAGAACCTGCTCGCCGGTCTCGCCGCGGTGATCGTTGGCGGCGTGCTGTATCTCTTCCGTCAGTCACCGATGCCCGACTAGGCAATCGCGGGACGGCCGGTCAGGCGTCACCGACCTGTCGCGCGCCGCCGCAGCGGTCGCGAGCGTCGGATGGGGAAATGACGAAGCGCCGGGACCGACATGCGTCCCGGCGCTTCGTTGTATTGCTGCAGTGCGATCGTGCTACACGGTTCGGCGAACTCCGCCACGGATCAGCCGCAGCACGAACAGGAGTACCACCGCACCGATGAATGCGACAAGGATCGTCCCGGGCAACCCCGCCAGCGGCGAGTTGACACCGAGCTGCGCGAACAGCCATCCGCCGACGAAAGCGCCGACGATGCCGATGATGATGTCACCGATGAGACCGTAACCAGTCCCACCCATCACGAGCGAGGCGAGGACGCCAGCGATCAGTCCGACGATGAGCCAGGTAAGAAGTGACATGACAGTCTCCAGTGGAGGACATCGAGCGATCTGTCAGCACTCTCCAAGGGCAAACCGCATGCCCAGCCATAGCGCGAGCGGAGGGGCAAGCAGCGTCAAGCATGCAGCATGTCGTTTGGCTCGCAGCCACCAGCAAGTAGCGTGAAGCACGCCGCATCATCTGAGCGCCTCCGCCGCCTCCACCCGCGACGCCCTGAGCGCCGGCACGATCCCGGCCGCGAAGCCGACGACCGCCAGCACCGCCGCCGCGGCGAGCATCACGAACGGTTCGACGGGCTCCAGTCCGTACAGGAACGATGCGACCAGCCTGCCCGACGCGTACGCCCCGATGCTCCCCGCGACCACGCCGATCGCGATCACGCGCGCCACGTCACCCAGCACGAGTCGCATGACGCGCCCGCGATCGGCGCCGAGTGCAACGCGCACGCCGATCTCGTTGCGCCGTCGCGCCACGGTGTAGGCCATCACACCGTAGAGGCCGAGCGCCGAGAGACCGAGCGCGAGCATTCCGAAAACCGACGACAGCACCGCCAGCAGGCGCTCGCGCTGCAGCGACAGCGCGAGCTGACGATCGAGTGTCGTGAACTGCACGGTCCCCGCTCCGTGTACATCGCCGATGGCGCGCTTCATCGAGCTCACCAGCGCCAGCGGATCGCCGGTGGACCGCAGCTCGAACGTGACCGACGCGCCGGGCGCATCGTTCTGCGACGAGGGCAGGTAGACCGTTGCGCTGTTCGTCTCGCGAAGGCTCTGGTACTTCGCGCTCTCCACGACGCCGACAACCGTGTACGGGTCGGTGTACGTGTCGCCGCGCTTGAGCCGGAACGTTCTGCCAAGCGGTGATGCATCCTTGAAGAACTTCTGCGCCATCGCGTCGTTGACGATCGCCACGCGTTCCCCGCCCACGACGTCGCCGCTGTTGAAATCCCGGCCGGTCAGGATCTTCGTGCCGAGGGTCGCGAAGTAGCCGTCGCTGACTTCGTTGAACCAGGCCACACCATCCATGAAATTGACGGGCGTGTAGCCGTCCACGTAGACCGCGTTGTTCCAGCTACTGCGACTGATCGGGGTCATGTCGGACGTGCTGGCCGCCCCGACTCCCGGGAGCGACCGGACGCGCTCCAGCAGCGTGCGGAACGTTTGCGACATCTGTTCGGTCGGCAGGTCCGAACGACGAAAGTCCACCGTCGCCAGCAGCACGCCGTTCGAGCGGAAGCCCGGGTCGACCGATACGAGGTTGCGCAGCGATCCGATCAGCAGCCCCGCACCAACGAGCAGCGTGAGCGAGAGCGCGACCTGTGCCACCACCAGCGCCTTGCCGATAGTGAACCTGCCGTGACCTTCCGCGACGCCGCGCGCATCGGCCTTCATGGCCGTCTGCGGGCTGACGCGCGTGCCACGCCACGCCGGGACCAGCCCGAACAGGAATGCGGTGAGCGTCGCAGCGACCACCGTGAAGCCGAGCACGCGCCGGTTGAGCGAGAGATCGAGCGAGACCGGGCTCGAATCGGACGAGATGAGCGCAACCAGCCCCTGTGTTCCCCAGTGTGCTGCGAGCAGGCCGATGGCTGCGCCGAGCAGCGCCAGCAGCGCGCTCTCCGTCAGCAGTTGCCGGACCACACGCCGCCGCGACGCGCCGATCGCCAGGCGGATCGCCATCTCGCGCTGGCGGGACGTTGCGCGCGCGAGCAGCAGGTTGGCCACGTTCGCGCAGGCAATCAGGAGCAGCAGCCCCACCGCCGCCATCAGTACGGCGAGTGCACCGGAGTAGCGATCGCGCACCCCCGACAGCCCGCTCTCGGCGGGGATGGCGCCTAACGAGCGCGTGGCATAGCTGTCCTTCATGTCCGCAGGCCAGTCACCGGGGATCGTCGCACCGAAGACGGCCGGCGCAATGGTCTGCAGCCGCGCCGCGACCTGCTCCACCGGCAGTGCCGCATCGCGCCGCCCGATGACGTTCAGCCACCAGCTGCTGCGTGAATCGAGGCTCCGCCGGTTGCCACGAATCATGGCAATGCCGCAGAGCGGGATGTAGACCTCGACCTCGCGCCCTACCCAGGGACCGTCGAACCCCGGCCCGGCGACCCCGACAATCTCGAATGGCCTGCCTTCGAGCGCCAGCCTGGTCCCCGCCACATCCGTACGCCCGCCGTACGCGCGTTCCCAGTAACCATGCCCGAGCACCGCTGTCGCGTCGCAGTCGCGCACGTCGTCGGACGGCGTGAGCAGCCGCCCCACGGCGGGGCGCACGCCGAACACGTTGAAGAATTCGCCGCTCACCATCTCGGCGCGGACGTTCTGCACTTCACCACCGCTGGCGATGTTGAAGTTCGACTCGCCGAACGCCGCCACCGACGTCATCCCCGTCTGCAGGTCGCGCACCTGCTCCCACAGCGGATTGGTGAAATAGCCGTCGCCGTCGCCGGCGGATCCCACGCTGTCCTTGAGCGTGACCTGCACCAGTTGATCCGGCTGCGGCACGGGGAGCGACCGCAGCACGACCGCATCGAGCAGCGAGTAGATCGCCGTGTTGGCGCCGATGCCGAGCGCCAGCGAGAGCACGGCAACGAGCGTGAACACCGGTGAGTTGCGCAGGGCACGCGTCGCATAGCGCAGGTCGCCGAGTACCGAGTCCAGCCAGGTGATCACATCCGCATCGCGTGTGGCCTCCCCTTGCGCGGTGCGATTGCCGAACTGACGCGCCGCTTCCCGCCGCGCGTCCGCCTCGGGCATCCCGCCAGCCTTGAGTTCGGCCACGCGTTCGTCGATATGGAACGCCATCTCCCGGTCGATGTCGCGGGAGAGCCGGGTGGATCGGCCGAGATTGAACAAACGGTGAATGAAGGACATGAGGACCTCGGTGCGACCCGGTCAGGCGTAACGGAGCACGCGCCCCACGCCATCGGTCAGTCGCGACCAGCTCTCGCGTTCGAGTTCGAGCTGGCGCCTGCCGCTTGCCGTGAGTTCGTAGAATCGCGCTTCGCGATTGTTCTCGGTGATCCCCCACGATGCGCGCAGCCAGCCGGCCTGTTCCATGCGATGGAGGGCCGGGTAGAGCGAGCCTTCCTGGACGCGCAGCAGCTCGGCCGACACGCGGTGGATGTGCGCGGTGATGGCGTAGCCGTGGAGCGGCCCGGTGGCGGAGAGGGTACGCAGGACGAGGAGGTCGAGCGTGCCCTGGAGGATGTCGGTTCGTGATCTGGCCATGCGCTATGCCTAGTTCTCTATGTGTAGCTGTCTGAATGAGTGATTGCGGGGCTCCGCGCTGTCAAGAGGATGGCGCGAGTGCCGCCGTGCGACGCTCTGACAAGCCGCCGGTTCATCGTCCGGCGGCGGCCTCTACCCCTCCTCTTCCTCGAACCCGTGACTCACGCGAAAGACATGGCCATCGGGGTGGCGCACGTGCATCTCGCGCACGTTCCACGGCATGTCGGTTGGCGGCCACGTCACCTCCAGCCCCTGCTCCAGGCAGCGCTGGTGTACCGCGTCGACGTCGTCCACCCAGAGCGACATCCACGCTCCCTTGTCGGCCGATTCATCGCCGTCCGGCCCGAAGGTCATGGGAACCATTCCCTTCCCGCGCCCGCCCTGCCCGCCGACACAGAGGAAGATCTCGCAACGACCAAATTGCACGGCGCCGAACGTCGGCGGATCGCCCCAGTCCCAGTGCTTTCGCCAGCCGAATTTCTCGAACCACGCGATACTTTCGGCGAGGTCGGAGACGTTGAGAATGGGCGTGAGACCATGAAAGAGCATGTCGGCACCTCCTCCGTGATCGGTCGCGCGCGTGAGAACCCTCGCGCGCCTGTGAACCGTGTCGTACGTTGTCGCTGCCGCGCGCTTCCGCCGCTTCGTGGAGCGCTGTTCGCCAAACGTCGATGAACGTGCCACCGGCGCGCGGAAGAATGTTTGCTCATCAACCCGCGGCGCCAGCGGGCGGCCTCGACAGCAAGTCCCGTCACCCATCGCTGTCCTCACGTCAACTCGATTATCTCACGGTGCCATGATGTCCCTCGTCCCGGTCCGGCACCCGCTGCTCGCCCTCGCCCTCACCGTTACCATCGCTGCCTGCTCCCCCGCCGACGTCCAGCCGGACACGGCGGCCGCGACGGCGCTGGACTCGGCGTCGTTCGCCATCGTACGCGACTCCGCCTTCCGCGCGCTCGTCCCCGAGGGCGCGGCGATCAGCGAGATCGCCAGCGGGCTCGGCTTCACGGAAGGTCCGCTCTGGATCAGCCGCGACGGCGGCTGGCTCCTGTTCAGCGACCTCAGGGCCAATGCGCTGATGCGCTGGGTCCCCGACAGCGGTGTCACATCCTGGCGATCGCCAAGCGCAGGGTCGAACGGGAACACACTCGACGTCGAGGGACGGATCGTGACGGCGCAGCACGATGGGCAGATCACGAGGACGGATGCCGATGGCGGGGTGGATACACTCGTGAGTGCATGGGATGGACACGCCCTGAGTTCGCCTAACGATCTGGTGGTGAAGTCCGATGGTACCATCTGGTTCACCGATCCACCCTACGGCCTCGGCGATCGTACCCAGGCCACACCGGGCAACTACGTCTACCGGTTCGACCCCGCTACCGGCGCCGTGCGCCCCGTCGTGACCGACGCCGACCGCCCCAACGGGCTGTGCTTTGCACCGGGGGAAGGGACGCTCTATGTGGCCGACTCGGGCGAGCCGCATCACATCCGGGCGTTCACCGTCACAGGCGATTCGCTCTCGGACGGACGTGTGTTCGCGGTGATCGAACCCGGCGCCCCCGACGGGATCCGGTGCGACGAGCATGGAAACGTCTGGACCAGCTCAGGCGACGGCGCACAGATCTACGCGAGCGATGGGGCGCTGATCGCGCGCATCATGCTCCCGCAGGCGGCCGCGAACCTGGCGTTCGGCGGCGCTGACGGCACGACGCTCTACTTCACGGCGCGGACATCGCTGTACTCGATGCCCACCCTCGTGCACGACGCCACGCAACGTCAGGCACGCTGATCGACTTGTCGCTGCCTGACGAGCGACGATACGCCGGGCGCTGCCTGATGGGCACGTCGCGTCAGTAGCGCCAGCTCGTGAGGTCGGCCCCGGACGGTGCGGTACGCTCCATGTGCGCCGTCATCGCGGGGATCAACTCCTCCATCCCCGGTCCCCAGCAATGGGGTGCCATCGGTTGGAAGACAACCTCGCCCGTGAACGTCGGGTTCGTCGCCTTGCTCAGGAACTCATCCAGCTTGCGCACGCCCATGTTCAGGTAGTAGCTGTCGGCATCTCCCACGTAGACGTGGATTTTCCCGGCGAGCTTCGGCCCGAGCGCATTCCAGTTCGTCTCGAGAATGTTGCGCAGGTCGTAATGCTCCTTCCAGTAGCTGGCCACCTCGTGATCGATCACCCCGGTGCGCTTGTCCCAGATGGGCTGTGGGTAGCCATCATCCCCCACCGGTCCGTACGTGGCCTGCCAGATGTCCCACTGCCCCCCCGAACGACCCCTGTCACCGGCGACGAGTTCGTAGAAGTTCTCGTCCTTCATCATCGCCTGGATGTTGCCGTCCGCGCGTCGGCGCGTGGGACGTTCGACGCGCATCCAGCCCTTGTCGAACCAGTACGCGTTGGTATCGGCGTAGATGTCGACGATCTGGTGGTACCGGAAATCCACCGCATCCGGGCAGAGCGACCACGTTCCCCCGTAGAAATCGGGGTACAGCACCTGCTTGGCGAGAGAGATCCAGCCGCCCGTCGATCCACCGGTCAGCAGCCTGGCCCACGGCGCACCGATGACACGGAACCGAGATTCGACGGCGGGGATCAGCTCTTTCATGATCGCATCGCCGAACGGACCGTTGTTCGCCGAGTTCACGCCGTAGGAGTCGTCGTAGTACGGAGAGGGGTGCTGCAGCCTGACGATGATCACGCGAGGCGTGCCATCGGCGTTCCAGTACTCGCTCGCCCCGATGCGCGGCGCACCCAGCGTGAAGTGTCCTTCGTCGTAGATGACCGGGTAGCGCGACTCGGGATGCTCGGCATAGCCCTTCGGCAGCAGGACCGTGGCGCCGAGGAAGATCGGATGCCCCCACCATGCGGAGAGGATCTCGCTCTGCATGCGGAACCGCTTCACATCCGGCGTATCCTCGGGAATCTTCACGGGCGGGATGACCCTGTCGGCGACGAGGCGGATCGGCGTGCTCGACGCGGGATCGAAGTGGACCTTCACCGGCTCGCCGTACAGGTTGCCGGGCGAGCGCTTCCAGCTCTGCCCCTCCCACTGATCCATGTGCAGCCAGACCGTGTGACCGTCGGCGCGCGCGAACTTCGTGTAGATGTTGACGAATGGCTGCACCCAGTACTCACCCGCGGGGATGTCGCTCAGGCTCTGTACTGGGTGACCGAACGTGCTCCCGTCGATGCGCGCAGGGCGTCCTGGCGCGAGTTCGTTCACATTGACCGCAAACAGCGGCACCCCTGTTTCGCCCGTCTGCTGAATGGGAGTCCTCCGCTCGTCGCTGGTGCGGCTGATTGCGACATACACGCGCCCGGTGATGGGCTCGGCGTGCGCGTCAGGCGCGAAGGCGATCTCGAAGGCCGGACCAGTCACCGCCGGTGGGGACTGCGCGCGCAACCGTGTGGCCGGAACGAGCGCAGCAAGTGCCGCGAGTCCGATGAGCGCGTGCCGCACGGGGCCACGGACGGAGTAGACGGGGAGACGACGCCCGGGACGGCGCTGTTGGGGAGTGATTGGACGCATGCTGTGGCGTTTCCGCTGGCGTGGATTGCCGAATGGACGGACCGATCATGGAAAGTATGGTGCTCCACGCGGCCCATGGCGCGGTCGCTGGCTCACAGGGAGCGTTGGCGGCATATTCCAGCGTTCAGGAAAGCTCGTGCCTCGACGCACCCGCAAGTCTGCCTGGCGTGCCGATACGGAGCCGAGCTCCCACCGATCATCCTGCAACGCTGCCCTCCGGGATTCGCTCATGCGCCGTCGCCCCATGCTGACCGTTGCCCTGCTCGTCGCCGCCATCACCTCACAAGCCGCTGCGGCGCAGGAGCGCGAGGGATTCACGCGTGCCGACACGCTGCGTGGGTCGAATGGTCCGGCGCGTGAATGGTGGGATGCCACCTTCTACGACCTGCATGTACGCGTACTCCCTGACTCACAGGCGATCCGCGGACATAACGTGATCACGTACCGGGTGCTCAGGCCGTCGCAGACGATGCAGATCGACCTGCAGGTGCCGCTCGAGGTGGACAGCATCGTACAGGACGGACGCGCTCTCGATGCCCGGCGCGACGGCAACGCCTTTTTTGTCACGCTGGTGGCACCGCAGCGCGCCGGCGAGACGAAGACCATTGCCGTCTACTATCACGGCCAGCCGCGCGCGGCGGAGAACCCGCCCTGGGACGGCGGCTTCATCTGGCGTACCGACAGCCTCGGCAACCCATGGATCGCGACCGCCAACGAGGGGCTCGGCGCGAGCGTGTGGTGGCCTAACAAGGACTACCTGGCGGACGAACCTGACAGCCAGCGCGTGGCGATCACCGTGCCCGATCCCATGATCGACGTGTCGAACGGGCGGCTGCGCTCCACCGTGCATCACGATGACGCGACCACGACGTACGAATGGTTCGTGTCGAATCCCATCAACAACTACAACGTCGCGGTGAACGCGGGCAGCTACGCGCACTTCGGCGACGTGTATGACGGTGAGGGTGGCCGCCTGACGCTCGATTACTGGCCGCTCGCGATCCATCTCGACACCGCGCGCGTGCAGTTCCGGCAGGTGAAGCCGATGCTCGCGTGCTTCGAGGGCTGGTTCGGCCCATACCCCTGGTACAAGGACGGCTTCAAGCTCGTCGAGACGCCGCACCTTGGCATGGAGCACCAGAGCGCGGTGGCGTACGGCAACCATTATGTGAACGGCTACTGGCGCGGCGGGCGGGCTACTGGGGCGCGCCCGGGTGGCGGCGGAGTCGACCTGTCCGGCACCGGCGAGGGGCTCGACTGGGACTTCATCATCGTGCATGAGAGCGCGCACGAATGGTGGGGGAATAACATCACCATGCAGGATCAGGCCGACATGTGGATCCACGAGAGCTTCGCGAACTATGCGGAGAACCTGTACGTGGAATGCCTGCGCGATGCGGCGGCGGGTGAACGCTATGTGATCGGTACGCGTCGCGCGATCCAGAACGA
>DASSBZ010000052.1:0-16853 GCA_035698205.1 Gemmatimonadaceae bacterium
CCGGACATTGATGAGGAGCGCGCCGAGCACGAGGGGGAAGAACGGGAGCGGCGACAGCTCGACGCCGCGCCGGATACCGGCATCTATGCGGGACGTGCGGAGCGCGAGGTGGAGGAGCGGGAGCGGCGCAGGCGTGCGGCCGTTCCCGCCGCACTCGTGCTGGACACCACCGTGACGATCCACCCCGGCACGGTTCGGCTGGTGACCTTCGACTCCGAGGCGCGGCGGCTGGTGCTGCGTCACTCGCCAAGTCCCGCGCTGGACCGCGGCCGCTGACGTATCGTCAGGCGGCGAAGCTGCCGAGTGCGCGCCCGACGTCCCCGTCGCGCAGTCGCTTGAGCGCACGGTCGCGGAGCTGGCGGACGCGCTCGCGCGTGACGCCGAGCATGGTGCCGATCTCCTCGAGCGTGTGTTCGCGTCCGCCTTCGAGGCCGAAGTAGAGACGGAGCACCTTCGCATCACGCGGTGCGAGGGAGCGCAGCGCGACATCGATCTCGTCGGTGAGAAAGCGGTTCATGGCCGCTTCCTCGGGATCGGGCATTTCGTCGGCGACGAATCGCTCGATGAGGGAGCGATCGCCTTCCGGATCCATGGGCGCGTCGAGACGCACATCGCTGGTGTTGAGCGCGGAGAGCGCCTGCACCACGTCGACGGAGAGGCCCGTGAGCTGCGAAAGCTCTTCGGGCGAGGGCTCCCGGCGCAGCTTCTGACGCAGGATCTCGGAGGCCTTGATGATGCGCGAGAGGTCGGCGGTGCGGTTGAGTGGCACGCGCACCGTGCGCCCCTGGCGGGCGAGGGAGGAGAGGATGGCCTGCCGGATCCACCAGACGGCGTAGGAGATGAACTTCACCCCCTGGTCGGGATCGAACTTGCGCGCAGCCGTGAGGAGCCCGACGTTGCCCTCGCCGATGAGATCGATGAGCGGCATGCCGCGGTTCTGGTACTTCTTGGCGACCGAGATGACGAAGCGCAGGTTGCGCCGCACGAGCTCCTGCAGCGCATCGGGGTCACCGGCGCGGATGCGCAGGGCGACCTCGATCTCCTCACTCCCCTTGAGGAGCGGATAGGTGCTGACCTCGTAGAGGTACTGGTCGAGAATATCCCGTTCCGGCTCGCTCGGGGCGATGCCGGCGGAGGCCGCCTTTTTGCGACGGCGCTTCACTTCGGTCATGGATGCAGGTGCCTCGAACTGACGGGCGCGGAGTGCGGAATGGATGGAACGCGGGAGCGCGAAGCGATGGGCGCCGCGGCGTGCGCTGGTACGTGGCGCGGGGTGTCGGCGCGTGCAGAGAATCGCGTCTGCGCAGCGTGCTGCAAGATACAGGACTGACGACGAACCGCCAGCGTGCGTTTCTTGACTTGCTTCCCTTGCGTGGGTAAGCTTTACGGTTCGTTCAGGATGGAAAAGTGGTGCGTTGTACCCCGGGGGCGTAGCTCAGTTGGGAGAGCGCTTGAATGGCATTCAAGAGGTCAGGGGTTCGATTCCCCTCGCCTCCATGCCGGGGAGAGATTGGGAAATTCCGACGGTGAGATTGTCGGTTGCCGGGTTCGTGCGGGAGGCTGCGGGAATAGCTCAGTTGGTAGAGCACAACCTTGCCAAGGTTGGGGTCGCGGGTTCGAGTCCCGTTTCCCGCTTGCAGTGAGCAGTGCGGAAGTGCGCGGTGCGAGCAGCGCGAGTCTGGTGCGTCGCATCGGTGGCAGGACTCGCGGGGAGCGCCTGGCGCTTCCCGCGAGGTGCATGACCCGCTGGCGTGGTCGGCGGACGAGTGGTACGGGCGGTTAGCTCAGTTGGTTAGAGCGCCACGTTGACATCGTGGAGGTCACAAGTTCGAGTCTTGTACCGCCCATCATGCCGAGTGCGAAACCGGACTCGGCATGACGATCCTGGCACGGAGCGCGGCGCGTTCGACCTTGACGCTCCGGCTCCGGCTGGATAGCTTCACGCCTCTGCGAAGTCGTTGCGATTCTTGATGCTACGACGATGCGCGGCGGCTTTGGCCGGGATCGAGCATCGCGGTGATTGCGCCCGTAGCTCAATTGGATAGAGCATCTGACTACGGATCAGAAGGTTGGGAGTTCGAGTCTCTCCGGGCGCGCTCGTCACAGCCCTAGCGGAAAAAGCCATACAGCCAGGAATTCGGGGCGTAGCGTAGCCCGGTAGCGCGCCTGCTTCGGGAGCAGGAGGTCGCTGGTTCAAATCCAGTCGCCCCGACTGAAAATCGGCGGCCCGCGGACATGCACTTGTCCGCGGGCCGCCGATTTTCTGTGCTGCGTGCTGAACTGCAACCGCAGATTGCGCAGATTTGCGCAGATTTAATCCAGCTCCTCCGCCCAACACCTCGGCAGCAATCTGCGAAAATCTGCGAAATCTGCGGATGCAGTTGAGCTGATCCCGTTGAAATCTGCGGTTGTCAGAACACCCGGTGGGCCCCGGCCTGCTCCCCACCGCCCTGCCCGGTCGCGGCCCGCGCGTCGGCGCGCGCCAGCTCTTCATCGGACGCACGTTCGCCTGTCATCGCGGCCAGGAAGCCGCGTCGCACCTTGAGGTGGTTGTCGATGTCGTCGATGCCCATGATGTCCTCGATGATGTCTTCCACGAGGCGCTTCTCGCGACGGTCCTCCACGATACCGCTCAGCTTGACCACGCCCTTCTCCACCGAAACGTCGACTTCGCTCGGATCGAGATCCGGGTGGCGCGCGAGCCGTTCGTTCACGTCTTCGCGGATTCGCTCGTCGGAGCGACGATAGCCGCGCGGGCCCCGACCGTAGAAGCGGCCCTGAGTTTCCAACTCCTCGCGGCGGCGCCACGTGGCCGGCGAGCGATCCCAGGCCGAAGCGGCATACACCGGATACGACGGCGCCAGCCAGCTCTCGGGCATGAGCGATCCCTGCTGCGGATTGCGGTCCACCGCCTCCCATCGCGCCGGTCGTCGCGCCCTCTCGCGCGCATCGAATTCCTCGTCGCGCCCGGTTCCAGCGTCGCGATCGCGATCGCGCCACGACTGCGCGTAGCGCGATGCGCGCGCGCCGCCGTGTTCTCGCTCATCGAGGTCGTCACG
This sequence comes from Gemmatimonadaceae bacterium, assembly GCA_035698205.1. GTDB lineage: Bacteria > Gemmatimonadota > Gemmatimonadetes > Gemmatimonadales > Gemmatimonadaceae > DASSBZ01. The sequence continues at coordinate 3,060 of DASSBZ010000052.1, forward strand.
ATAGCGCGCGAGATCCTCGCGATAACGCGCGCGGCGGTGTGTTACGTCGCGATCCAGATCGCGCGACTCGCCGATGGGCTCGTCGTTGCGCCAGGATGATGCGCGATAGTTGAACCGATCTCGTGCATCTCGTGCCGAACCCTGAGCGTCGTAATCGCGCTGTTCGCGATCGAAGTCGGCTCGACGTCGCTCGTGCTCGTCCCAGTATGCCATGTGATCCTCCCAGTGCTGCAATGCGCGTTGCACGCAACGGTGCGTGCATGCACAACTGGGGTTGCACGATTCGAGCCGGTATCGAGAAGTCACGCTCCGTTGCGCGGCGGCCAGGTTGCGCGGCGCTGGCGACGATCGCAGCACGCAACTTGCCACCATGTTCTCGCGAAGGGGACCGCACCAGACGGTGCACGCCGATGCACCCTCGACGTGCGGAAGCATGCTCTACGACTCGAGAGGAGGGATCCCGAATGCGAGCCCATGAACTCATGACGAAGAAGCCGGTGTGCGTGACCCCCGACGATACGCTGCAGGAGGCGGCGCGCCTCATGGCAAGTCACGATTGCGGGTTATTGCCGGTGGTGGAGAGCCGGAACTCGTCGAAGGTGGTTGGCGTCATCAGCGACCGTGACATCACCCTGCGCGCAGTGGCACGGGGGCTCGATTCGTCCACGAAGGTGCGCGAGGCCATGACGGCAGACCCGCAGACGTGCGACGAGGAATCCGCCATCGACGATCTGCAGCGCGTGATGTCCGATCGGCAGGTGCGTCGCGTTGTCGTCGTGGATGGCGGCGGCGCCTGCGTGGGGATCGTCGCGCAGGCCGACCTGGCGCGCGCAGCCAGCCGCGCCGGCGGTGTCACGCCCACGGAGGTTGCCACGGTCGTGGAGCGCATCTCGGTACCGGAAAAGTCGCACTGATCGCACCGCTCGTCGCGCTTGTGCTCGTCGCCGGGCTGCGGTAAGCTTCCTCTCCCGGTCGTTCCCCTGCGCGAGTAGCTCAGCTGGATAGAGCGTCGGCCTCCGGAGCCGAAGGTCGTGGGTTCGAATCCCGCCTCGCGCGTTCCCGTTCGGCGCTCCACACCGCTGTCTTTTCTGAACACCCGGCCGCGTCGCCGTTCGGCGTCGCGTCAAGCCTGCGGCGTTGCCTCCCGCACGGCACCTCTCCTCCCCTCGCTCGCCCCCCTCCCCACCCGTACCGCCTCCGACGCGCGGCGTGACCGCATTCGCCGCTTTATTCGTCGGACCCGCCCCGCCGTGGATATCGCCGATCTCAAACGCACGTCGGCCGCCGAGCTGCACCAGATCGCCATCGATCTGCACATCACCGGCGTGTCGGGACTGCGCAAGCAGGATCTCATCTTCCGCATCGAGCAGGCGCTGCTCGACCAGCAGGTCGTGCTCAACGGGGAAGGCGCCCTCGAGATCATGCCGGAGGGATATGGCTTCCTGCGCAGCCAGCACTGGAGCTACCTCGCCGGCCCCGACGACATCTATGTCTCGCCATCGCAGATCAAGCGCTTCGACCTGCGCACGGGTGACACGATCACCGGCGAGGTGCGCCCGCCCAAGACCTGGGAGCGCTACCTCGCGCTGCTGCGGCTGCGCAGCGTGAACGGCGACCCGCCTGACGAGAACCAGCGGCGCACGCCCTTTGACGCGCTCAAGCCGAGCTACCCCGACCAGCGCATCCGCCTGGAGCCGGCGAACGGCGACATGAGCATGCGCATCGTCGATCTCTTCGCACCGATCGGCAAGGGACAGCGCGGGCTGATCGTCGCGCCACCGCGCGCCGGCAAGACGATCCTGCTGCAGAAGATGGCGAACGCCATCGTCGAGAACCATCCGGAGATCACGCTGATCGTGCTGCTGATCGATGAGCGCCCGGAGGAGGTGACCGACACGCTGCAGATGGTTCCCGGGGCCGAGGTGATCAGCTCCACCTTCGACGAGCCGGCGACCCGGCACGTGCAGGTGGCCGACATGGTGATCGAGAAGGCACGGCGGCTGGTGGAGCATGGCCGGGACGTGGTCATCCTGCTCGACTCGATCACCCGGCTCGCGCGCGCCTTCAATACGGTGGCGCCGACGACGGGCAAGATCCTCTCGGGCGGCGTGGAGGCGACGGCGCTGCAGAAGCCGAAGCGCTTCTTCGGCGCGGCGCGCAATATCGAGGGCGGCGGCTCGCTGACCATCGTGGCGACGGCGCTCGTCGAGACCGGCTCGCGCATGGACGAGGTGATCTTCGAGGAGTTCAAGGGCACCGGGAACATGGAGCTCGTGCTGAGCCGGGACATCGCGAACCGCCGGATCTTCCCGGCGATCGACATCTTCAAGTCGGGCACGCGCAAGGAGGAGCTGCTCCTCACGCAGGAGGAAGCAAACCGCGTCTACCTGCTGCGCACCTTCCTGAATGACATGACCCCCGACGAGGCCATCGTCTTCCTGATGCGCCAGTTGCAGAAGACAAAATCCAATAAGGAGTTCTTCGTCCAGATGGCACAGGGCGGCTGACCGGTGGCAGGACCGATCGGCTATTTTTCGGCGGTGGATCCGGAACCGGGGCGGCTGCTGGCCATCGACTGGGGGGAGCGTCGCGTGGGGCTCGCGGTGAGCGACCCGACGCGCACGATCGCGTCGCCGGCGGGGTTCATTGCCCGCCGCGTCGGCAAGCGGCCACCGATCGCCGAACTGGTGCGCCGCGCCGAGTCGCTCGAGGCGCGCGGCTTCGTACTGGGGCTCCCGCTCGACGGGGAGGGCGACGAGACACCGAGGTGCGCCGAGGTACGCCAGGTAGCCGCCGAGCTGGAGAAACGCACCGGCTATGCGACGCGTCTGGTGGACGAACGCTTCACCACCGCCGCCGCGCTACGGGCCGTCCGCGAGATGGGCGGATCGACGCGTGGCCGCAAGGGAGACGTCGATGCCCTGGCCGCCACCATGCTCCTGCAGCATGCCCTCCGTACGGACGATCGTTAGGCATCGCGGGCCATGGCCGACGCTGTCGGTACTGGCGGCGGCGGCGCTGCTGGCCTGCGGGCCTTCCGCGGATGGAGCGTCGGTACGGGTGAAGATCCCCGCTGGCGCCACCTTCGCAGCCGCCGCGGACTCGCTGGCCCGCGCGGGTGTCATCGGCTCGCCGCGGCTCTTCCGCATCTGGGCCGGCGCCACGGGGCGAGACCGGTCGCTCCAGCCCGGCACCTACATGCTGCACAAGGGAGCGAACTGGGGCGACCTGATCGAGAACCTCACCTCGGGGCGCGGCATCGTGGTATCGGTGACCATCCCCGAGGGCTACGACATCGCGGCGATCACGCGCGCGCTGACCCGGGTGCTCGAGATCCCGGCCGATTCCATGGCGGCCGCGGTAAGCGACTCATCGCTGCGTCGCAGGCTCGGCATTCCGGACGATGTCGTCACGATCGAGGGTTACCTGTTCCCCGAGACGTACGTATTCGGCAACGGGACGGATGCACGCGAAGCGGTCGAGACGATGGTGGGGCAGTTCGAGAAGGAGTGGCGCCCCGAGTGGACGGCGCGCCTCGATACGCTCCGGATGACGCGGAATGAGGTCATGGCGCTGGCATCGATCGTGGAGAAGGAAGCGATGGTGGCGGAGGAGCGGCCGATCATCGCCGCGGTCTATCGCAACCGGCTGCAACGCGGCATGCTGCTGCAGGCGGATCCGACGGTGCAGTACGCGTTAGGCGAGCGCGTGGACCGGGTGCTCTACAAGCACCTGGAGGTGGAGTCGCGGTACAACACGTATCGCCACGCGGGGTTGCCCCCCGGACCGATCGCCTCGCCGGGGACCGCGAGCATCGTCGCCGCCCTGTATCCTGCCGACGTGCCGTACCTGTACTTCGTGGCGCGACCGGATGGGCACCACGAGTTCCGGCGTACGTTTGCCGAGCATACGGCGGCCATTCGGCAAATCAGGCGGGAGCGGTCGACGTTGCGCGAGCCGGCGCGCTGAACGGCCGACGGCGCCTTCTACAGCAAGTGCGTATTGCGGCCGCTCGGGTTGGTGGCTGGGCGGGCTCTTTTTTGCCGCCACAAGGAGGACGCCGAGGACGCTGAGGTCCGCAGAGGTAGTGACTGCCGCAGGCGGGGCTGCCGTGCCCGCAGATCTGCCTCAGCCCCTCACCACCAGCGCACGCAGCTCGCTCATTTCGCGCGCGGCGAAGGCGACCCCTTCCCGACCGAGTCCGCTCCCTTTCACACCACCGTACGGATAGCTGTCCACCCGGAAGGTGGGATAGTCGTTGATGATCACGCCGCCAACGACCAGCCGCTCCCAGGCGGCAAGCGCCCGACCGATATCGCGGGTGAAGACTCCCGCCTGCAGTCCGTACTCGGAGTCGTTGGCCATGTCGATCGCTTCGTCGTACGAGTCGTACGGGCGAAGCGTCACCACCGGACCGAACACCTCCTCGCGTTCCACGCGCATGTCGTTCGTGGTGCTCGTGAGCACCACCGGCTCGATCGTCCGACCATCGCGCCGCCCCCCGGTGTGGCGCACGGCGCCGGCGGCGACGGCTTCGTCCACCCAGGCCATCACCCGATCTGCCGCGGCGTCATCGATCATCGGACCGAGCACGGTGGATGCATCGCGCGGATCGCCCACCACGAGTGAGCGCGTCGCGGCGACGAACGTCTCCAGAAACGCGTCGAACACGGGGCGATGCACGAGCAGCCGCTGTACCTTGATGCACACCTGGCCGGCATACGCGAAGGCACCGACGGCGCAGCGCGATGCGGTCGCGGCAAGGTCGGCATCCTCGTGCACGATCGCGGCGGCGTTGCCGCCCAGCTCGAGGATCACCCGCTTCCGGCCGGCCACCGCCTTGAGGTGCCAGCCCACGCGACCCGATCCCGTGAATGACAATACGGCGATGCGCGGGTCAGTCGCCAGCTGCTCCGCCACGTCCGGCCGTGCATGCGTGACCGAGAGATACTCGCGCGGAAGCCCGGCATCGAAGCACAGCTCGGCGAGTCGCAGCGCGGTGAGCGGCGCCTGCATGGGTGGCTTGAGCACGACCGGATTGCCGACCGCAATGGCCGGCGCAAGCTTGTGCGCGACGAGGTTGAGCGGAAAGTTGAACGGCGCAATGGCGCCGACCACGCCGGCGGGAAATCGCCGATACAGGATGGTGTATCCCTCGCCACGCGGCTGCAGGTCGCCCGGGAGGATCCCCCCGTCCACGTTGCGTGCCTCGGCGACGGCGAGGGAGAACGTCTGGACGGCGCGATCCACCTCGCCGCGTGCGAACTGCAGCGGCTTGCCGGCCTCGGCGACGATCGTCCCGGTCAGCTCGGCGTGATGCGCACGAATGCGCTCGACGATGCCCTCGAGGATCTCCACGCGGCGGTGCGTGGGGAGTGGCGGCCGACGCGAGACATCGTGCGCGGTGGCGATGGCGCGGTCCATGTCAGCGGCGCTCGCGAGCGGCACGCGTGCGAGCAGGTAACCGGTGAGCGGGTCGCGGATCTCGTCGAAGTCGCCCGAGTCGACCCGCTCGCCCGCGATCGGCAGCGACAGCGTTGGTGACGTGTCCATGCTGGCAAGATAGCCGGGAGCAATACGGCGACTATGGTGCCTGGTCGCTCTCTGCGTACTCCATGACCGTGTTCACGAGCGCGCGCAGCACCTCGGGCCGGTTGCCCTGTACGTGCCCGCCATCGAGCCAGATCTGTTGCCTGGGCTCGCGCACGCGGGACCAGAGCGCATCGACCGCGCGCCGCGGGATCCGCTCATCGTCACGCGCGTTGATCATGACCACCGGGCGCGGCGCGACGCGGCCGACCCATGCCTCCGGGGCGAATCGCGGTCCGGACGCGAGCAGCGTCGCCAATGCTGCCACCGCCTGGCGCGCGGGTGCAAAGGCGATCGATGGCCGCAGGCCGTTCTCGATGAGCGTGAACGGTTCGCCGCCGGCGTGCACGAGCCAGAGTCTGGTGATGCGCGTGTCGAGTGCGGCGGCGATGGTCGCGAACGGCGCGCCGAAGCTGGCGCCCACGAGCTCCACGCGCGCGGGATCGACGTCCGGGCGCGAGAGGAGGTAGTCGAGGGCGAGCAGCACGGCTGGAGGTGTGTCGTAGGACGCACGGCGGATGGAGGGCACCTCGGCCACGACGGCGAGGCCCTTCGCGCGATCGTTCCCCTCGAACGGATATTCAAGCGATGCGACGATGCTGCCGCGCGTATCGCCGACCAGCGCGCCGGCACCCATGCCGCGACGATGGCCGCCGAGTATGAGGTAGAGTGGGCGCCTGTGCGGTGTGGTCGAATCGGACGGCGCATCCTCGACCGGTCGCCGCACCGCGATCGCCACCCGAAGACCGCTGGTGTCGGTCAGCGTCAGCTCCCGCTCCACCGTGTTGCCATCGCGCACGAGTGTGGTGGAGTCGATGGATGCAATCGCCGAGTGGCGCGCGCGCATGTACGGCTCGGGATCGCGCATGAGCCAGAAGACCGCGGGGGCGACTATCGTGATGGCGATGGCGAGCAGCCACCAGGCGGCGCGATGGAGCGCGCGCGAATGAAGAGGACGTGGGGGCATACGTGGAGTACGCCAGTCTCGTGCGACCGATCCATCTTGACACGCAGGTGAGCGTGGCTCGGCCGCCGTACTGTGCTTCAGGGCAGGGGGCAGCGTCGCTCGTCGTCGTCGGGTTTACAGGGCTGAAGCTGCACCGACTCTTCCCGTCGAGTGCTCATGCTCGCAGGCAGACGCCTCGTGAACAGACGGTACCCGGCAGCCGAGATCGTGAGATCCAGCTGCATATCCCTCGGCAGGTCGCAGAGCAGCCACGCGCCTGTCTCGTCAGAATTCGACTCCCGCGACTCGATGTCGTAGGTCGTTTCAAACGACCGGCCGCTGACTCGTGCGCTTGGAATGCGCCAGCTTGCCCGTACGTTCGCCCGTGCCACCGGTGCACCCGCGGGCGTCGATGTGACTGTGCCGACCAGCGCCGTGCGTGATCCGCCGGCGGGCGTCGTCGCGCAGCGCCGTGCCACCGCGGTGTCCCGTGATTGGGGCGTGAAGTCGAAGCTGCGTCGACCCGGCTCCACTGACGCGACGCTCACCGGCGGCGCCAGCGTGCCCTGCATGACAGAGACCGACGCCCCCTCCTCCTTGGCACCGATCACGGTGTCTCGTTCGGAAACGACGCGGCCACGGCGAAGCGTCTGCATCCGTGCGAGACGGGGCGTACGCACCATCCACGACGCCACGATCCAGCGCCCGCCATCGATGCGCTCGAACTCCACCGTGCCGCCGGATCGTGCCCGCTCGACCAGTTGTCCCGCGTTCACGTAGCGGAACTCGATGCGCTTCAGTTCGCCGCTTGCTCGATCGAGCCAGAAGGTGCCCGCGACGTCGACGAGCTTGCGCCGGGGCTGCGGTCGAAAGGCGAGCGCGACGAGCGCTTGCCCCTCACCCGACCCGACGATGGAAAAGCAGTGGTCACGGGCGAACTCGTCGGAGAGCAGCACGGACGCGTCGGGCGCGAGAAACAGGTCGCCATCGGCATCCGCGATTCGATACCCGAGTTCGGAGAGTTCGGCGGCCGAGACTGCGGTCGCAAACGGTCGACCACTGCGCATCTCGGAGGTATCGGTCTTCGAACTCTCGACGCCACCATTGCTGTCGACCAGCCGTTCAAAGCGAACGACGCGCAGGGTCGGCATCGCAGGCCCGCCAAGCGTGCTGGCGAGCAGCAGCTTCCGCGCTTCGTCCCAGACGGCAACAACGTCACCGCCCTGTTCGTTTGCCAGATTGCACTGCGATTCTGCGCTGACTTCGACACGCGCCAGGGTTGTCTGCGCCGGCTGAACAGTCGCCGTCAGCTCGACCGTCGCCCCGCGCCCCACGTCGAGCGGATCGGAGCGCCAGGTTGCTCGACCCACCATGTCGATTCGAACCGTGTAGCGGCCGGCAGTGGGCGCGGTGAGGATGGCCACCCCGTCCCGATCGCTGAGCGTAGGCGACAGACGGGCGCCATCGACGGTCGATTCGAGCGATGCGATCGCACCGGCCACCGGGCGCGGGCCCGCCTCGGTGCGTTCGACGACCTCGACACGCACGCGCTGTGCGGAGGCGGCTGTCGATGTGGTAAGGAAAAGCGCGAGCGCTTGGATGAGGAGGGAGCCGGGCTGCATGCTCCACGCTACACGCTGTATGCTGGCGGGTGCAAGGGCTCCAGACGCGGCTGGAGGCGAAGTCGATCCCAAGCGATACAGCATCGACACCATCAGGTGGGTCACGGCTGGACGCGACCGCTCCCCGGGCGGCTTGCGTGGACTGTGTGACGCTGGTAGGATGGGAAACGGGCCCGACTGGTCGACGGTCGCACCGGGTTTCGAAGCCCTTTCCGTGCGCTCGTCGTCTTGCCTTGTAACGCAACCCCCGACAGGAGGCTTCGAATGCGCATCTGTCGTACGGTACTGGCAGCGACATTGCTCATGGTCGGAGCAGCCTGCCACGAGCTCCCCAGCGAGCCACGAGCGAACGAGGAACCGCTCCTCTCTTCCGATTCCGTTGTCACGCTCGCTCTAACCTCCGTGAACGCCTGGTACCTCGCGTCGACGTTTTACGAGCCCTATCTGATGCTCGAGTCCACGGCAGACGCAACCACCGGCAACTGCTGCTGGGTGCGCTTCATGAACATGGAGCCGCGTATCCCCTTCATAAATGAGCCCGATGGGGGAGAGCAGAACGCGATCCGCGCGTGGGAGATGAACTATGCCGCCATCAGCGATGCCGCCGATGCGATTCGGGCGCTCGATTATGGTATCGAAGTGGGGGATGGTGCGGACGCCACAGCTCGTACCCGCGCAGCTGCACTGTTTGCCCTGGCAGGCGCTCACGCGAACCTGGCCTTGTTGTTCGATTCAGCCTTCGTGAACACGGGCGCAGGAGAGAGCGGCGCGGATTCGGTTTTTCGTGGCTATGCCGAGGTGCGGGACTCTGCACTCGCGCTCTGGGATGAACTCATTGCCCTCACCGAGAATGCGAGCTGGCAATGGGATTACACCACCCTTCCGACCCCCGAGCCGATTACGGCGGATCGATTGAATCGCATTGCCAGCACCATGGCCGCGCGCACCCTCCTGCTCGCTTCACGCACCGCAGCCGAGAACAGCAGGAATCAGTGGGCGAGAATTCTCGCCTACGCGAACGGTGGAATCTCGGGCCACGGATCGTTCGATATGGATTTCGCCATCGTCAATGACATAGTTGACTGGCGGAACTACATCGCGTTGTACGGTCCCTTTGCAGACCGCTTCCGGGTCGACCAGCGACTCATCCACCGGATGGCGCCCAACATTCCGGCTACGTTCAACGGGCTGGGGACTCAGCCGCTCCCCCTTCCGCAGGACGCTCGACTGGCGATAGCGAATCTGCCGTGCACCGTCAATCCACTGACTTGCACCGAGGGCATCACCGCTGACTACGTATATATCGGCACCGTTGTCGGCGATCCGCTCCGCGGCGTCTACATGCAGTCGCCGTTCTGGCACAGGCGGTACGTACGCTCCTCATGGATGGTGACGGACGACGCCACGGCCTGGGAAGCCCGCTCGGCCTACGTGCTCGCCGCGGAGAACGACTTGATGATCGCCGAGGCCCTCGCGCATACGAACGGCGATCTCTCGCGCGCTGCCGCGCTGGTCAACAGAACGCACGTCACGCGTGGGGGACTGCCTCCGGTTGCGGCGACGGTGGCGGCGATTCTCGCCGGCGTGGACTACGAGCGTGATGTCGAGCTGCTGAATACGGGCGGAATCGCGCTGTTCGATCGCCGCCGGGTTGATGGACTTCAACCCGGCACGATACGCCACCTCCCTGTGCCCGCCCGAGTATACGAGGGGCTGGGGAGAACGAGGTACACGTACGGCGGCGTCGGAAATCGCGATATGTAGTCGCCTAACGTCCCTGACACCCCGGGCAGAAGAACGTGCCCCGGCCACCCTGCACGATCCTCCTGATCGTGGTCCCGCACCGCCTGCAGGCGCGGCCCTCACGATCGTACACGCGGAAGCGTTCGCTGTCGCGGTAGCCTGCGCCGGCCGTCTGGCGGCGCGCGAGCGCGAGTGCCCGGGCCATGGTCTGCCGGATGGCCGACGCCAACCGCTTCGCGCGGAGCGGCCCGACACGATTCGACGCGACGCGCGGGTCGATCCGGGCCAGCCAGAGCGCCTCGGACGCGTAGATGTTGCCCACACCGGCCACCACGCGCTGGTCCAGCAGCGCCAGCTTGATCGCCACGCGACGTGACGCGAGCGCCGATCGGAGTGCCGGGCCATCGAACGCCGGGTCGGTCGCCTCGGGCCCGAGGGTCGGCAGCGGGTCGATGCCGGCGGCGTAGCGGCGCACGGTGGACAGTGCTCGCGGGTCCACCAGGGACACCCGCTCCCCATCGTCGAGGTCGAGGTGGACTCGAGCATACGGCGGCAGCGGGTCATCGACGTGGCCGATGTCCCAGTCACCAGTCATGCGGAAGTGGACATGGATCAACGAACCGTCCTCGAGCTCGACGAGCTGGTGCTTTCCGCGCCGCGTGACTCCGGACACTACGCCGCCCTCGAGCGATGCTGCGTCGGCATCGGACAGGAGCCGGCGCTGGGCGGCGTGATGGACGCGAACGCGGGTTATCCGTCGCCCGAGCAGGGCGCCGCGAAGGCGATCGGCGGCGGCGGCGACCTCAGGGAGCTCAGGCACGCGCGCCGGAAACCTCGCGATGCTCCGCCGGCGGCGAGTCGAGTCGCTCCCGTCGGTATGCCGCAAGCAGCATGCAGTGCCAGGTCAAGCGGGACCACTCGATCGCCGAGGCCCGGAGGCAGGCAGCAACCAGCGTACAGCGTGCAGCATGGAGCATGGTGTCCGCTGCATGCAGCGCCCCGTCAAGCGGGACCGCTTCGTCGCCCAAACCGGATGCACCCAGCCACCAGCATACAGCGTGCAGCATTCAGCATGCTTCGTCCGCATAACGAGTCCACCCAATCACGAAATCCTGCCCCCCCACTTGCGCGATTCGCTTCATCACATACTTTGTGTCGTGCGCCGCCAGCGGAGCCCATGAGTCCACAGCAGCAACCTCCCCGTTCTCTCCGGCACGAGTACGAAGTCTACGTCGAGCGCGAAATCGAGGATTACAAGGACTCGATCTCCCGCTCGGCGATACTCGCCATCGGTGATGAGGCGGTCAGCATCCTGCGCGCGCAGGAGCAGGTCACCCTCGATGAGCTGCTGCTGTGCGTCGAGGTGGACCGGATCATCATGAAGCGGCTGCGCATCCCCACGTACAAGACGTGGCGCCGCCGCCATCTCAAGCTCATGGAGCAGTACCGGCGCCCCGAGCACTGGGGGCTGCAGGCGGATGCGCCGGTCGTGCGCGCCATCCATCCGGTGGTCGACAGCCGCGTGCTCGTCGCCGGTGACACCGTCGCCGGGGGGAACGCGCTCTACCTGGCCGCACATGGGTGTCGAGTGACCGCGGTGGAAACCGAACCGGACGCGGTGGAGCGCGTCATCTCCGCCGCGCAACGGGCGGGGCTGACCGAGCGGCTCACCGGTCGCATCGGCAAACTCGACGGATGGGCCCCCGAAGAACCGCTCGCCGCGGTCGTCTGCACCGCCGCCGCGTTCGCCGATCTCTCCAACGCGCAGCGCGAGCAGGTCATCCGTGTGCTCCAGAGCGCGACGCTCGACGGCGGCGTTCACCTGGTGGAGACCATCGTCGCCGGGCAGGTGGCGATCTCGCTCTCCGAGCTGCGCTCGCGCTATCGCGGCTGGGAAATCTCCGTGGAGCGCAAGGGCGGCGAGTCGAGGACCTTCCTCGCGCGCAAGGGCGCTGCGTAACGTTTCGACACGGATCGTCCACTTCGAGCGTATCAGTTCGACACACTGGACGTCTCCTCAACGCCGACGCAGATCCGTAACGTCTTAGCCACACACAACTTACCCATCGGGCGACAGTTGGCATCGTATCTGCCCTTCCGCCCTGTGCGCGACGGGTCGTGCGACGATCGTTCTTCTCTATAGAAGAGGATCCAGCCGACCACGTCCGGGACCGACCGGCAACCCGCGAACCGTTCTCGCGAGGGTCGGTCGGTTCTCGCTTTGGTCGGCTGACGCTGACACCGCGCCGGTGGGACTTCCGTAGATGCGCGCACACTGCGCGTTCCGCGCCCACCGCACCAGGATGGAGTTCGGTACCATGACGCATCTGCAGTCTGCATCCACCAACGATCACGACGAACCGGTCGGCATCGTCATCTCGCCAGGTGCGCGAGAGGAGATCCTGCCGCGCTTCTCCGCGTACGTGTGGGGTCCGGCCTCGGAGCCCGCACCACCAACCACGAATACCGTCCGCGCCGCCTGATCGGCGCGCGACACTCCGCTACCGCTCACTGAGAAGCCGGCGCCGCTCGCGCCGGCTTCTTTGCGTTCGTGAGCCCCCCCCGGCCGCAACCCCGGATGTCTTCGGATAGCTCGGGACGACGGGCGCATACACAAGCATCAGCCGTTCCAACTCTGACGAGGCCATACCTGTCAGACGGTGAGCGGGCTCTTCCCGCACGATCGCCACGTCTCGACATCCATCGCATGAAGAACGACATCCGCCACGCCATCCGGGCGCTGCTGCGCAGCCCCGGCTACACCGCCGTTGCCCTGATTACGCTCGTACTCGGGCTCGGCGCCAACACCGCCGTCTTCAGCCTGGTGAACGGCGTCCTGCTTGCCCCGCTCCCGTATCCGTCTCCGGACGAGCTGGTCGTGGTGCGCGAGGTGAACGGTCGTGGTGGCGAGATGGACGCGGCGTGGCAGAACTTTGCCGACTGGCGCGAGCGTTCACGCTCGTTCGACCACCTGGTCGCGTACGGCAGCGGAGAGTCGACCGTCCTGGGCGGAGAGCGGCCGCTGCGCGCCGACGTTGCCGCAGTCAGCGCCGGCTTCCTCGATGCGCTGCGCACCTCGCCCGAGCGCGGGCGCGCGTTGCTGGCCGGCGATCACCAACTCGGTGCCGCACCGGTGGCCGTCGTCAGCGACCGGTTCTTCCGCTCGCAACTCGGCGGCCGCGATGATGCCGTTCTCAACGTCGATGGTTACGACATCCGCGTCGTCGGGGTGATGCCGGCGGGGTTCGATTTTCCGTCGGGCGCGGACATCTGGTATCCCCTCGAGCTGCGCAGGCAGAACGACTCGCGAACGTCGCACAACTACGACGTGCTCGGCCGGCTGCGTTCCGGCGTCACGCCGCAGGCCGCCGACGCCGAGCTGGACGCCATCACGCTCGGGTTCCGCGAGGGGCTGCCGGACGTGGAGAACGAACGGGGCTTCCGCGACTTCTTCCCGCACGAGGTGCACGTCTCCTCGCTGCACCAGGCGACGGTCGGCGACATGCGGCGGCCGCTGTCGATCATGCTCGGTGCATCGCTCCTCCTGCTGCTGGTTGCATGCACCAACCTCACGAGTACCACGCTGGCACGCGGTACGATGCGACAGCGGGAGTACGCGGTGCGCCACGCGCTCGGTGCCGGCCGCGGGCGATTGATGCGATTGCCCCTCATCGAGGCGTTGCTGCTCGCGGTGACCGGCGCCGCGGCCGGATTCGCACTCGGCGCGGTGGCGCTGCGCCTGCTGCCGGCGATCGCGCCGACGGAGCTGCCCCGATTGAGCAACGTCCGCCTCGATCCCGCGGCCACGCTGTTTACCCTCGCGCTGGCGATGCTCTCGGCCGCGGTCGCCGGGCTGTGGCCCGGCCTGCGCGCATCGAAATCGGCGGCCGATTC
>DASSBZ010000053.1:0-7214 GCA_035698205.1 Gemmatimonadaceae bacterium
GGTGCCGCCGATCGCGTGGTACACCGCATCGTGCGACTGGACGACGAGGAGGACGCGCCGGCCATCGATCTCTCCCGGCCCGTGTACCTCTCGCTGCGCGGCAAGAACAGCAAGCAGACCGGCTGGGCGCGGCTCGCACCCAACGGCCGCGTGGAGCGGCTGGTACTGGACGATGCCCGCCTCAACCGGCTCCAGCGCGCCGACTCGGCCGGCGTGTACGCCTATACGCGTGAACGCTTCGACGATTCCCCGGACTGGTTCACGGGCGATGCAACGTTAGGCGATGCGCGCCAGCGCTCGGCGACGAACCCGTTCCAGCGCGATTATGCGTGGGGGCACTCCGAGCTCGTGAACTTTGCGCTGCCCGACGGCGCCGTCCGCCAGGCCGCGTTGTATTACCCTGCCGGCTACGACCCGTCGAAGACGTACCCGATGATCGTCTATACGTACGAGCTGTTGTCGCAGAACGTGCATAATTACGTCGTCCCGTCGGAGCGGAGCTACTACAACTTCAGCGCCTTCACCGCCAACGGGTACTTCGTGCTGACGCCGGACATCGTCTTCCGCGATCGGGAACCAGGGCCGTCGGTGCTGGAGAGCGTGGAGTCGGCGGTGCGAACCGTCGTCGCGCGCGGCCACGTCGATCCGGCACGGATCGGCATCGTGGGCCACTCGTGGGGCGGGTACGAGGCGACGTATCTCCCCACGCGCACGAACATCTTCGCCGCGTCGGTGGCCGGCGCGCCGATCACGAACTTCCTGAGCTTCGCCGGCGCGATTCACTGGACGCCGGGGATCGCCGAGTTCGACCACTGGGAGACCGGCCAGGCCCGCATGGAAGTGCCGCCGTGGGAGGACGTCGATGCCTACCTGCGCAGCTCGCCGATCGCGAAGGTGCAGGACCTCAAGACGCCCATGCTGATGGAAGTGGGGGACGCCGACGGCACGGTGGACTGGCACCAGGGCATCCAGTTCTACAACTTCGCCCGCCGTGCCGGCAACAAGGACTTCGTGCTCCTCGTCTATCCGGGCGAGGACCATGGCCTGCGCAAGAAGGAAAACCAGATCGACTACCACCGGCGCATCCTGCAGTGGTTCGGGCACTGGCTCAAGGGCGAGCCGGCCCCGTCGTGGATCACCGCTGGCGTGTCATGGTCGGAACGGAAGGCGTTGCTCGACGCGCAGAAATAGGCGCTTGACGGATCCCCGGGAGTTCGCTGCCTAACGCCCCCCGCCGAACAGGCGTGAGAACCAGGCGGCGATGGCCGCCGCCAGCCCCTGAGAACCCTGCTCGCGCCGGGCATGCGCCGATGCACGAGCCGCGGCGGCCGCTGCCGCGGCCTCGTCGGCCCCGGCGCCAGTCGGGCGCTTCACGACCGGAATGGCGCCCGTGTGCTGCAGTTGCGAGGACGATGGCTCGTCAGGCGGCTCCGCGTCGGTGCCGGAGCGCGGCGCCGCCTTGATCTCCAGCAGCGTGTCCTGCAACGACGACGCGGCCACCGGCGGCGTGTCCGCCGTCACCGGCCCTCCGCCAATCAGCCGCTCCAGGCCGTCCGTGAAGCCCCGCACGAAGCCACGCGCCGCCTCGAGCTCCGCAGCCTCGTCTGCCTCCGCCTCCGCCGATGCCCCGAGCGTGACGTTGGCGCTCACCGTGACCACAGTCCCCAGCTCCGGCAGCGGCTCGGCGCGGATGCGCGCCTGCATGGACAGCGCGCCCGCGCCATCCTCCGACGTTGCCGCAGTGCGAAGCATCACCAGATGCTCGCCGCGATTTGCCGCGGTCAGTCGACCCGCCCCCGAATACTCGACCGCGGTCGGCCCGATCTGGAGCGTCGTCTGCAGCCGGACACTCTCGTTCTCCCCCCGGCCCGTGATCTCGGTGCCGGGCAGACAGCGTACGAGATGCCGCAGGTCCACCAGCGTGTTGTACACGCGGCCGACCGGCACCGGAACCTCGAATCGCTCCTCGATATCAAATGCCACGCGTCGTTTCGCCTGTGGAGTACGTCAGGGAGAGTGGCCGAACGAGCGGGATGCGTCAAGCGGCTGGGGCCCCGCTGCCGGCGATCCGGTGGCGCGACCGCGGCGGGCGGTGTCGCCGCGCCGTTCCCGACTCTACCTTAATTCCGCGCGACGCGAGTCGGGCTACCAGTGACTTCGCTCCGCTTCCCTTCCAGTGCCCAGTCCCACGTGGAGTTCCCCGTGTCCCGTCCCCAAGCGCCGACGCCCGGCGCCAGCCAGCGCCGCGAGTTCCTCGGCAGCCTCGCCACCGGTGCCGCCCTGTTCGTGGGCGGCGGCGCGCTGTCGAACCCGCTCTCGGCACGCGAACCCGATGGCGACCTCTCTGCCGCCGAGTCACCCCCAGCCGACGACTCGATCGCCCAGCCACGGCGCGCCTGGGATATGTCCTGGCTCGATCGCCTCACGGGCGAGCACCGCCAGGTCTTCGACGCACCCGAGATCGCGGATGGCACCATACTGCACCAGGCGCGCACGTGGATGGCCGGATTCGCCGAGGTCTACTCCACCAGCGACGCGGACACGAACGCCGTACTGGTCATCCGCCACAATGCGGTGCCCATGGCCATCGGAGATGCGGTCTGGGCGCGCATGGAATACGGCAAAGAGCACGACCTCAAGGATCCAACGTCCGGCAAGCCCGCCGAGCGGAACCCGTTCACGAACGTCGCGTCCGACGACCGCCACTCCATCGTCTGGCCGGACGGTACGCTCGATCGCCTGATCGAGCGCGGCGCGATCGTGCTCGTCTGCAATCTCGCCACGCTGCGCGTCGTGCGACAGGTTGCGACGAAGCTCAAGGTGCCCACGGACGAAGCACGGGAACTCGTGTTCAACAACATGGTGCCCGGCACCATTCACATGCCGTCGGGGATCTTCGCGGTAGCGCGCGCCCAGGAAGCCGGCTGCCATTACATCCGCGCTACCTGATGCACGATACCGATCCGGTCTTCGATTCGCGCGCCCACGATGTGCCAGCCGACACGTCGTCCATTCGTGGCCCGCTTCTCGAGGCGGCAAATGGACTCACCTTTGACGGCGTCGGCGGCCACCCGTTCGAGTTTTTCTCGATGACGGTGGACCACCACTCCGATCTCGACGCCGCAACCTTCGCGCATCTCATCGGCGAGCCGGACCAGCCCGCGGACGAACGCACCGACGAGGCGTTCTTCGATCAGTTGCGCGCCGCCAGCGGCGATGACGACGCAGGGCGCGAGCGTCGCGAGCGACTCTCCACCCTGCACGCTACCTTGCGGGAACACCTCCGCGAGCTGCGCATCTTCCGGCTCGGCCACGGTCGCGTCGACTGCTACATCGTCGGCTGGGACGCGGACGGTCGGCTGGCGGGGCTCCGGACCGTGGCCATCGAGTCCTGACGCTCGGGGCCGGGCCGGTCGTGACCGCGCGCCACTGCCCGCGCTCCGTTCTCCCCTCGCACCACGAATACCATGTCTGCTCCCGTGATCGCCGAGCCCTGGCTCCGCGGCCCCGTTGAAGGAGTACCCCCACTCCTCCAGCCCGCCGCCCACGCGCTGATTCTCGCGGTCGAGGAAATCGAATCGGCCATTGGCGGGCTGTCACCGACCGCACTCACGCTGGAACCGCATGGCGCGGCGTCGGTCTCGTTTCACATCCGTCACGCGGCGGGAAGCCTGGACCGACTCTACACCTACGCGCGCGGCGAGATGCTGAGCGAGCCACAGCGCGAGGCGCTGGTCGCCGAACGCCAGCCCTCTGCACTTGCCGATGCCGACGCGCACCTCTCGATGCTCCGCGCGCAGGTCGATCGCGCCCTGGCCCAGCTTCGTGCCACCTCCGAGTCTTCCCTCGGCGATCGGCGCGAGGTGGGGCGCAAGCGATTGCCGTCCACCGTGCTGGGGCTGCTCTTTCACGGCGCCGAGCACACGGCGCGCCACACCGGTCAGGTGGTGACGACCGCGCGAATCGCAGCGGCCATGGAGGCGAGACAGACGGACTGAACCGTACATCGCGTGATGTGTCCGGTTCGTGCATCATTCAGCGGTGGCGGATCATTGCCGCCTCAATGCGAGGTCGCCCGGCCGGGTCGCCGGCGGCGGATCGCTCCCTGAACCTTCTTTGCGAGGACGCGCGTCATGCGGTGGACTCCCGGCAAGCGGAGCTCGAACCTCGAGGACCGGCGCGGTCAGAGCGGCGGTGGTGGTGGCGGTGGCATGCGTCTGGGTGGGGGGCGAGGGATCGGACTCGGCGGCCTCGTGATCCTGCTCGTCCTGAGCCTGATCTTCAAGCGCGACTTTCTCAGCCTCGCGGCGGGAGGCGGCCAGGCCGTCGCGCCGGATGCCTCAACCGCGCCACCGGCGCCCGTCGACGACCCGACCGAGGAACCGCTGGTGCAGTTCGTCTCGTTCGTGCTCGATGATGTCCAGTCCTCCTGGACGACGCTCCTCGCGGGCACGAATACGCCGTACCGCGATGCCCGGCTCGTGCTGTTCCGGAACGCCATCCGGTCGGCGTGCGGCTTCGCGCAGTCGGCCACCGGGCCGTTCTACTGTCCAGGCGACGAGAAGGTCTATATCGATCTCGTGTTCTTCGAGGAGCTTCGTTCACGGTTCGGCGCACCGGGCGATTTCGCGCAGGCGTACGTGCTTGCCCACGAGATCGGGCATCATGTACAGAACGTGCTCGGCATCGAACAACAGGTGCGACGCGCCCAGCGCAGCAATCCCGGGGCGCAGAACGATCTGTCGGTGCGACTGGAATTGCAGGCCGACTGCTTCGCCGGAGTCTGGGCCAACTCCACCGCCAGGCGTGACCTGCTCCAGGAGGGAGACATGGACGAGGGCCTGGCGGCCGCGGCCGCCGTGGGCGACGACCGCATCCAGCAGAGCGCCGGCGGCATGGTGAACCCGGACTCGTTCACGCACGGCTCGTCGGCACAGCGAGCATCGTGGTTTCGCCGCGGACTCCAGGGTGGACGCCTCGACGACTGCGACACCTTCCGCGGGTGTCGTCGCTCGACCTGCCGGCCTGGGACGACCATGAATCGGTCGAGTTGCCCACGCTCGATGGAGACGCGAAGGCAGATGTCTGCGTGGTGGGGCTCGGCGGATCCGGGCTCACCTGTATCCGGGAGCTGCAGGCGCTTGGCGCCCGCGTGGTCGGAATCGATGCGGGGGCGATCGCCGGCGGTGCCGCGGGGCGAAACGGTGGCTTTCTGCTCGCCGGTACCGCCGATTTTCATCACGACGCAGTCGAGCGCCTTGGGCGCGAGCGCGCAGTAGCCCTCTATCGGCTTACACTCAACGAGATGGCGCGCATCGTTGCCGAATCGCCGGGGGTGATCCACCTCCGTGGCTCGCTGCGCATCGCCGACTCCGATGACGAACTCGAGGACTGCCGCCGTCAGCTCCGGAGGATGAACGAGGACGGGCTGCTGGCGGAGTGGTACTCGGGACCCGAAGGTGACGGACTGCTGATTCCCGGTGACGGCGCGTTCAACCCGCTGGCGCGCGCGCGCGGCCTGGCGCGAATGGCGCTTGCCGATGGCGCACGACTGTTCGGGGACACGCCAGTGCACCGCGTAGAGCGTGGCGTGGTATGCACGAGCCGCGGAACGGTGCACTGCGCGCATGTGATCGTTGCCGTGGACGGCCGCCTCGAACAGTTGCTCCCGGAGCTGTCAGGGACGGTGCGCACCGCCCGTCTGCAGATGCTTGGCACCGCGCCCGCACGGGAGGTCTCCTTCCGGCGACCGGTGTATGCACGCTACGGCTTCGACTACTGGCAGCAGCTCGAGGACGGTCGCGTGGTCCTCGGCGGCGGCAGGGACCGCGTTGAGGAGGTCGAGTGGACGACCGATGCGACACCGAGCGCTTCGGTGCAGGAGTATCTCGAGGCCTTGTTGCGTGATCGGCTCTCAGTTTCCGCGCCCATCACGCACCGCTGGGCCGCCAGCGTGGCATACTCTCGCGACGGCTCGCCGGTGCTCGATGAAGTGCGCCCCGGGGTCTGGGCGATCGGCGCCTACAGTGGCACCGGCAATGTGATGGGGGCGCTGTACGGCAGGGCCGTGGCCCGTCTCGTCTCCCGGGGCGACGGAAGGCTCGCGAGCATCCTGCGCGCCTGATCGCGGCGTGATCGGGGGAACCCCCGATTGCGCACGAGCCCGTCGGCTGGCATCCTCAGGAGCGACCCCGACGGAACGGTCCATGCGTTGTTGGACCACTGATTCTGCAACGTGTGAGGAACTCCATGACGATAATCAGGCTGGCGATGCTCGGCGGGGCGCTGTTGGTCCCCGTCTTGAGCGGATCCCCGAATACGCACCCCGACCCCGTGCGTGTCGCGACGCCGCCGGCAGCAGCCGTACCCGTTGCCGTCGACACGCTCTTCGCGCACGCCGACTATCTCGATCCGATCGCGACGGTGCTGGGTTGGCCGGTGCTGCGCAACGCCCCGATGGCCGGCGCCGGACGCGAGATTCGCGTGTGGGCCGAGGGTGGAATGGCGGTGACCGGCAACGTGCTGCGGCTGATCGACTCGGGTGGATCGGTGAAGGGTGAACTGGCGGTCTACTGGTCGCTCGATCCTTCCGAGAAGGGCGCCTATGGCGGCGGACTCGATGCGCAGATGAAGGCGCGATTCGGGTGCGCGAAGGCGGCGAGCGACACGGCCATGATCGGCGGGACGATCCCGCTTCTCGTGGGTGCGTGCGTGGCGCGGTTCAAGAGCGAGCCCGATTGGGGCGCGGTGCTCAAGGAGCTTGAAGCGCAGCAACTCTGGACGCTCGACGAAAGCTCCGAGGACGCCCGTGTGATGGAGACCGAGGCAGAGCCGGGCGTGGTGGTCGAGCTGGTGCAGAACAGCACCTACCGCACCTATCACTATCCGAATGTGCGAAGCCAGTCATCGGCCAACGCCGCACATGCCGCGTCACTGCTCGGTGTGGTGGAACGTCTCTCGAAGCAGGTGGACAGGGGGAGTGGCCCACCAGGCACGCCAATTCCGTAATGAACGCGACGGGCGGGACTTCGGTCCCGCCCGTTCGCGTCATGGCATCATGGATAGAGCGACTTCATCCGCTTCACCGATGCTGTCACGAGTTGTTTGAGAACCGACCTGTCGATGTCGTCGAGCCGCCTGACGTACAGGCATCCCTTGCCGGACTTGAACTTCCCGAGGCGGGAGAGCAGCTCCGCATGTTCGTCGAAGCCGCC
>DASSBZ010000054.1:0-9270 GCA_035698205.1 Gemmatimonadaceae bacterium
CTACCTGAGCGACGTGATGCCGGCCAACGTGCAGCTGATCTACTCCAACCGGCAGAATGTACTCGAGCAGATCGAGACGGCCGATCTCGTTGTCGGCGGGGTGCTCATCCCCGGCGCCAAGGCGCCCAAGCTGATCCGGCGCGGCGACCTGGCGCGGATGCGCCCCGGATCGGTGATCGTGGACGTCGCCATCGACCAGGGCGGCTGCGTGGAGACCATCAAGGCCACCACGCACGAGAACCCCACCTACGTGGTGGACGGCGTGATCCACTACGGGGTGGCCAACATGCCGGGGGGCGTGCCGCGCACGTCGACGCTCGCGCTCACCAACGCCACGCTCCCCTATGCCGTGCAGCTGGCCAACAAGGGGTGGCAGAAGGCGCTGCGCGAGAACGCGCCGCTGGCCAAGGGCCTCAACATGCACGAGGGGAAGATCACGTATCCCGGCGTGGCCGAGGCGTTCGGGCTCGAGCTGGTGGACCCGTCCACGCTGATCGGCTGATGGAGGACGTCCGGATCCGCCGGCTGTCGCACAACGCCGACCTGCCGTTGCCGTCGCGCCAGACGGCGGGCTCGGCGGGGTACGACGTGGCGTCGGCGGAGCCGGATTTCACGCTGGCGCCGGGGGAGCGGCGGGCGGTGGCGACCGGGCTGGCCTTCGAGCTGCCGGCTGGCGTGGAGATGCAGGTCCGACCACGGAGCGGACTGGCGCTGCGCCATGGCGTGTTCCTCCCCAACGCGCCGGGCACGATCGATTCTGACTATCGCGGGGAGTTGCGCGTCATACTGCAGAACGGTGGCGACGCACCGGTGCAGTTCCGGCGCGGCGACCGCGTGGCGCAGGTCGTGTTCGCACGATACCTCGCGCCATCGCTGGTGGAGCAGGAGGAATTGACGTCGAGCGCGCGCGGCGAGGGCGGCTTCGGAAGCACGGGAACGTGATCCGGCGCACGAGCGCTGCACCGTCGCAGGTCGTGACGCCGCAATTGCTTGCTCTCTGCCCGTTGGCTAGGTTTGGGCCCGTCGTGGCGATCCGCCGCAGCCTTTTTTCTTCACGCGCGACCGTACCTCCCACTCATTGATGCGCTGGCGCTGGCCCTTCACGCGGGGGGCGTTGTTTCCCGCGAACGCGATTGCCGTTGACCTCGGCACGGCGAACACGCTGATCTACGTCAAGGGGGAGGGCATCGTGCTGAACGAGCCGTCCGTCGTGGCGCTGGATCGCGAGACGAAGAAGATCAAGGGCGTGGGACTCGAGGCGAAGCGCATGCTCGGGCGGACGCCGGAAAACGTGATCGCGGTCCGGCCGATGAAGGACGGCGTGATTGCCGACTTCGACGTGACCGAGAAGATGCTGCGCTACTTCCTCACGCTGATCATCGAGAACCACGTCTTCAAGGTGAAGCCGCGGGTGATCGTATGCGTGCCGTCGGGGATCACCGAGGTGGAGCGCCGCGCCGTGCGCGACTCCGCGTTAGGCGCCGGCGCCAAGGAAGTGTTCATGGTGGCCGAACCCATGGCCGCGGCCATCGGCGTCGGCCTCCCGGTGGAGACCCCCACCGGCAACATGGTGATCGACATCGGCGGCGGTACCACCGAGATCGCCGTCATCGCGCTCAGCGGCATCGTCAGCGACACGTCCATCCGCACCGGCGGCGATGAACTCGACACGGCCATCGTCCAGTTCATGCGCAAGAACTACAACCTGCTCATCGGTGAGCCCACCGCCGAGCAGATCAAGATCCAGATCGGTTCGGCGGCGCCCGTGGGCGAGGAGACCGAGATGGACGTCAAGGGGCGCGACCTCGTGTCGGGCATTCCCAAGACGGTGCGCGTGCACTCGAGCGAGATCCGCGAGGCCGTGCAGGAACCCATCCAGCAGATCGTGGATGCCGTGCGCCGCGCGCTCGAGATCACGCCGCCGGAGCTGGCCAGCGACATCGTGGACCGCGGCATCGTCATGACCGGCGGCGGCGCGCTCATCCGCGGGCTCGACCTGATGCTCTCGCAGGAGACCGGGTTGCCCATCCACGTGGACGAGGATCCGCTCACCTGCGTGGTACGCGGGACCGGGCGCATCCTCGACGACGAGGAGAAGTACTGGTCCGTACTGAGTAGCTGAGGGGCGATGGCGCGCGCGGTCCGGTCCGCGACCCGGGTCGACACCATGCTCCTGGTGGCGTGCGGCGCACTCGCGCTGCTCGTCAGTGTGCTGCCGCTGGAGGTCCGCGGCGCCATCGCCGGCGCCCTGCGGCGCTCCGTCATGACGCCCCTCGTCGCGCTCCAGCAGCAGTCCGAGCGCGCGCGTGGCGCGCTGCTCTCGCGCGACGAGACCATGCACCGCATCGACAGCCTCGCCCTGCGCACCGTGCAGCTCGAACGGCTCGACCAGGAGAACGCGCAGCTGCGTCGCCTGCTCGGACTCGGGCGCGAGGTGGGGTGGGGGTTCGTGATGGCCGACGCCATTCATGGGCGCGTGGTCGGCGAGACCGAGACCACGCTCACCCTCACCGCCGGCGCCGGCGCCGGGGTGCAGCGCTACGCCCCCGTCGTCACGCCCGACGGACTCGTGGGACAGGTGCGCACCGTGGATCCCACCACCAGTGTGGCGATCACCTGGACGCACCCCGACTTCGGCGTCAGCGCCATGTCCGCCGACGGCGGCGTGGTGGGGATCGTCAAGGCGCACCTTCGTGACTGGCCCGAGCGCTTCCTGCTCGAGATGCAGGGGGTGGCGTTCCGCAGCCAGCTCCCCGCGGGTACCGTGATCGTGAGCGCGGGGCTGGGCGGCGTGTATCCGCGCGGCATCACCATCGGCACGGTACTCTCGGAGCTGGCCACGCAGGAGGGGTGGGCGCGCACGTATCTGCTGCGACCGGCGGTGCGCCCGTCCGATGCGAGTAACGTGATGATCCTGCTGCCGCCGCGCGTGGCGCAACCGCTCGACGGGGTCTGGACCACGTTGCCCGCGGCCGACTCGGCGGCAAGGGCCGTTGCCGCCGCCGGCGATTCCATCCGCCGCGACTCGCTGGCGCTGGTGGCGCGTCGGGTTGCCGCCGACTCCGCGCGACGCGCGGTGGCGGACTCCATCCGGCGCGCCGCGGCGGCCGACACGATCGCCTCCGATTCCACACGGCGCCCTGCGGCGGGTGACGCGACGACGTCCGATTCCACACCGCGCCTCGCGGCGGGCAACGCGACGACCTCCGATTCCACACCGCGCCTCGCGGCGGGGAGGAACCCCTCGTGAGCCTCGGACGCTTCGCGCGGCAGACGTTCGTCTTCCTGCTGCTGATCTTCCTGCACTACTCGCTGCGCCCGCTGCTCGGCTGGCGCGCGCCGATCGACTTCCTCATGATCGCCGTCCTGCTCACGAGCGTGCGAGTGCGCCCCGGCGCGGCGGCGCTGCTCGGCTTCGTGGTCGGCATGGCGGCGGACTCGCTCACGCCGAGTGCGCTGGGGGCGAGCGCCGTGGCCATGACGCTGGTGGCGGCCGCCGCCTCGTGGCTCAAGGCCGTCTTCTTCGCCGACAACATCGTCCTCCACGGCTTCTTCTTCTTCCTCGGGAAGTGGGCGTTCGATGCCGTGTATCTGCTCGTGGAGCGGCGGCTCGGCGGCGTGGAGCTGGCCACGCAGCTGCTGCTCTGGTCGCCGCTGGCGTCCGCCGTGACGGCGCTGGCCGGTGTGCTCCTGCTGCTCGTGCTGCGGCCGGTGCTCGAGCCGCAAAACGCGTAGATTGCGCTAGTGAGCTTCCACCCGAACGATGTCGCCCGGCGCGCGCAGGCCGCCCGGATCCTCATCGGCGTGGCGTTTGCCTTCCTGCTGAGCGCGTTCTTCCGCACGCAGATCCTGCGCAACCAGGAGTATGCGCTGCAGTCGGAGCAGAACCGGCTGCGCGAGGTTCCGCTGCCGGCGCCGCGGGGGATCATCTACGACCGCAATGGCGAGGTGATCGCCGAGAACCTCCCCGGGTATTCGGTGTCGATCGTGACGCGGTCGGCGGATTCGCTGCGCGCGGTGCTCGACCGCCTGTCGGGGGTGATTGCGCTCTCGCCCGACCAGCAGGAGGGCGCGGTGCGCCGCTTCCGGCGCGAGCCCACGCGGCCGGCGGTGATCCTCTCCGACGCGAGCTTCGACGTGGTGTCGGTGCTGGAGGAGCATCGCACCGACTTCCCCGAGGTGCTGATCCAGGCGTCGCCCAAGCGCTTCTACCCCGACCGCGAGGTGGTGGGGTCGTTCGTGGGCTACACCGGTGAGATCACCGAGTCCGAACTCGATTCGCGGCAGTACGACGACTACAAGGCCGGACAGCAGGTGGGGAAGGCGGGGCTGGAGAAGGAATACGAATCGCGGCTGCGCGGAAACGAAGGCTCGCGATTCGTGGAGGTGGATGCACGCGGCCGCGTGGTGCGCGAGGCGGGGGCGCGGCAGACGCTCCCCCCCGAGGCGGCACCGGCGCTGGTCACCAACATCGACATGGACCTCCAGCGCTTCGCGCGATCGCTGTTCGGCGATTCGCTGCAGGGCGGCCTGCTGGCCATGGAGCCGCATACGGGGCAGGTGCTGGCGCTGGTGAGCGCGCCGAGCTTCGATCCCAACCGGTTCATCGGCGGCATCGGGACGGCGGAGTGGAACGCGCTCAACACCGACCCGCGCCGGCCGATGTACAACAAGGTGATCCAGGGGCGGTACCCGCCGGCGTCGACGTTCAAGCTGGCCACCGCCGTCATCGCGTTGCAGGCGGGGATCGTCACGCTCGACGACAAGATGCCCCAGCCCTGTACCGGCGGCTACATGTACGGCCGCTACTTCCGGTGCTGGGATCGCAAGGGACACGGCGACGTGACGCTGCGCCAGGCCATCGCGAAGTCGTGCGACGTGTACTTCTACCAGCTCGGGCTGCGGCTCACGCTCGACCGGTTCGTCGCCGGCGGCGTGTCGCTCAAGTTCCGCGAACGCAGCGGCATCGACCTGCCTAACGAGACCCGGCCCGAGTGGCCCGACGCGATCTCGTACTTCGACCAGAAGTACGGCGAGCGGGGGTGGAGCAACGGCGTCACGCTGAGCCTGGCGATCGGGCAGGGGGAGAACGCGCAGACGGTGGCGAGCATGGCCCGGTTCTACACGGCGCTCGCCACCGACGGCACGTCGGTGCGCCCCGAGATCGTGCGGCGCGAACCCGAGCGTACGAAGATCTTCGACCTCACGCAGGAGCAGATGGACGGGCTGCGGGCGGCGCTCTCCGACGTGGTCTCGTCGCGCGGCACCGCCGGCAGCGCGGCGCTGCAGGGGGTCGTCGTCGCCGGCAAGACCGGTACGGCGCAGAATCCGCCCAACCCCGACCACGCCTGGTTCGTGGGCTTCGCGCCGGCCGACGATCCACAGGTGGTCGTCGCGGTGTTCATCGAGTTCGGCCTGCACGGATCGGCGGCCGCCCGCATGGCAACGAAGGTGATCGAGCGCTATCTCAAGAAGCCCGCCATCCAGGGGATGCAGACGGAGGGCGATTGATCCGCCGGACCTCGGCCGACTACCCGCTCGTCATCATCGCCCTGCTCCTCACCGGCTTCGGGATCGCGGTGGTGTACTCGGCGGGGCAGACCGACGTGCCCGTGGGAGTCGTGGAGCGCGCCTGGCAGCGCCAACTGGTCTGGCTCGCGCTTGGCCTCGTGGGCGCGTGGACCATGACCCGGGCATCGGTGCGGCTCATCGAGTGGCTTACCCCGCCGCTCTATGCGCTGGCGATCGCGCTGCTGCTCGTGACGCTGGTGTCGGGCACCGGCGCCGGCACGGCTGCGAGCGTGAAGGGGTGGCTCACGATTGGTGGCGTACGACTCGGTCAGCCCGCCGAACTCGCCAAGCTTGCCGTGGTGCTCATGCTGGCGCGCGTGCTCGCCACGCGGCGCGATCCACCACGCTCGCTGGTGGACCTGTGGAAGCCGGCACTCGTGGTCGGGGTGCCGTGGCTGCTCATCATGGCGCAGCCCGACCTCGGCACCGGCATCGTGTTCGTGGGGATCTTCTTCGCCATGCTGTTCTGGAGCGGTGTGTCGTGGCCGTTGCTGCTCCTGGCCGCGAGCCCCGCGGTGAGCCTCATCCTCGCCTTCAGCACGGGGCTCTGGGCGGCGTGGTTCTTCGTCCTCCTGTTCGTGCTGATCTTCGCGTATCGGCCGTACATGGCCGAGGGCGTCGTGATCCTCGTGGCGAACCTCACGATGGGGGTGCTCGCGCCGCTGCTGTGGGAGCAGATGAAGCCGTATCAGCAGCGGCGGCTGCTCGTGTTCATCGATCCGTCCACCGATCCGCGCGGTTCGGGCTATCACGTGATCCAGTCGCAGGTGGCCATCGGGTCCGGCGGCTGGCTGGGGAAGGGATTCACCGAAGGCGCGCAGAAGCGACTGGCCTTCCTCCCCGAACAGCACACCGACTTCATCTGGGCCGTCGTCGGCGAGGAGCTTGGCTTCATCGGTGTCACGATAGGGCTGGCGCTCTTTCTCGCGCTGTTCCTGCGCATCACCCGCATCGCCACGCGCGCCAACGATTCGTTCAGCAGCCTCGTGGCATTCGGCTTGGCGGCGAGCTGGTTCGTGCACGTGCTCGTGAACATCGGCATGACCGTGAACCTCATGCCGATCACCGGCATTCCGCTGCCGTTCTTCAGCTACGGCGGGTCGTTCCTGCTGGCGAGCTGGCTGGCGATCGGCGTGCTGGTCAGGATCTCGTCGGAGGGGAGGGGGCGGGCGGACAGTCTGGCAATTTGACGTTGGCGACCGCGGGCTGGTGTGGGAACAGCATGCTGCGAGCTACACGCTGTTTGCTGGGGGCTGCGGGCATCCGATTCTGTGCGGCGGGGCGTGCTTCGCTAGACGGGGCGGCTGCATGGCAGCAAGTAGCCGAGTTCATGGTCCCCGACACCGCCAGCAAGTAGCGAGCAGCGGGCAGCATGAAGCCCGCCGGCCCTTGGGGTCAGGTCTTTCATTGATGCCTCCTGGGCAAAACAGCATGCTGCGAGCTACACGCTAACAGCTGGGGGCTGCGTGCATCCGGTTCTCTGCGGCGGGGCGTGCTCCGCTGGACGGGGCGGCTGCATGCTGGGCGGCAGCATGAAGCCGAGTTCATGAGGACCGACATCGCCAGCAAGTAGCGAGCAGCAGGCAGCATGGAGCCAAGTCAGGATCCCAAGCCCGCTGGCGCCGCACTTCCCCCAGCTGTAGTACCCCCGCCACATTACCCGGATGGTCTGGTTCCGGAAGGAGAGAAAACCGCGGCTCCCGCGCACCGAACGCCTCGAAATTCCCCCCGATACCTGGGAGAAGTGCGAGGCGTGCGGGCATACGGACCTCCGTGAAAAGTTCATCCGGAACCTCAACGTCTGCCCCAACTGCGAGTTCCACCGCCGCATCCGCGCCATCGACTTCATCAACATCCTCACCGATGAAGGCTCGGCCGAGGAACTCGAGGGCGATCTCCGATCCGTCGACCCGCTCGGCTTCCCGGAGTACGGGGCACGTCTGAAGAAGGCTCGCGCGAACACGGGCGACGGCGATGCCATCCTCACGGTCAGCGGTACGCTGGCCGATGCGCCGCTGAACGTGGGCGCGATGGACTTCAGCTTCATGGGCGGTTCGATGGGATCCGTGGTCGGCGAGAAGATCGCGCGTCTCGCCGAACGCTCCCTCGAACGCAAATACCCGCTGGTGCTCGTCTGCGCCTCTGGCGGAGCGCGCATGCAGGAAGGGGTGCTCTCGCTGATGCAGATGGCGAAGGCGTCGGCCATGCTCGCGCAGCTCGCCGAACGCCGCATCCCGTTCGTCTCCATCCTCACCAACCCCACCACCGGCGGCGTCAGCGCGAGCTTCGCCATGCTCGGCGACGCGATCCTCGCCGAGCCGGGGGCGGTGATCGGCTTCGCCGGTCCGCGCGTGATCAAGCAGACGCTGGGACAGGATCTCCCCGAAGGGTTCCAGACGTCGGAGTTCCTGCTCGATCACGGCATGGTCGACATGGTGGTGCCGCGTCATGAACTCAAGCAGACGGTCGGCACGCTGCTGCGCCACATGACGGGCAAGCCTGCGTCCGCGGGGTGGACGTCACCCTGAGCAGCTACCAGCGCGCACTCGACGCACTGTTCGCGCGAACCACCGGCAAGACCCGGCTTGGACTGGAACGGACCCGCGCGCTGCTCGCGGCGATGGGTGATCCGCACCGGGAGCTGCGCACGCTGCACGTGGCCGGCACGAACGGGAAGGGGAGCGTCTGCGCCACGCTCGAGGCGCTGCTGCGCGGCACCGGCCACCGTGTGGGGAAGTACACCTCGCCGCACCTGGTCGACTTTCGCGAACGCGTGACCGTCGACGGACGACCCGTCGACGAGTCGGTCATCACCGACTTCGTGAGCCGGTGGAGCGCTGAGGTGGATCGCCTGGGCGCGTCGTTCTTCGAAGCCACGACGGCGATGGCGCTCCACGCATTCGTGCAGTCAAAGGTTGACATCGCGATCATCGAGGTCGGACTCGGCGGACGGCTCGACTCCACCAACGTGGTGGAGCCGCTCGCCGCCGGCGTGACGTCGATCAGCATCGATCACACCGAGTACCTGGGCACCACGGTCGAGGAGATCGCCGACGAGAAGGCCGGGATCTTCAAGCGCGGCGTGCCGTCGATCATCGGCGACGCCGACCCGTCCATCCGTGCGCGGCTCGCGTCGCGCGCGCGCGAGTCCGGCGGTGAACCCGTGCGGCTGGTGAGCGACGAGTGCGATCCGCGCGACATCGCACTGATCCCGTCCACCGGGCGCGACGGCGGCGGCGCGGGGACGCGCTTCACGATCACGCTTGGCGGCCGCGCGGAGACGTTCGTCACGCCGCTGGTGGGGGAGCACCAGGCGAACAACGCGGCGGTGGCGCTGCTCATGCTCGACGCCGCCGGCGATCCGTGGCGCCAGGCGGCGGAGCCCGACGCGGCACGGCAAGCGCTCGCCAACGTGCGCCTCCCGGGGCGGTTCCAGCGCTTCGGCCGCTACATCTTCGACGTCGCCCACAACGCCGATGGCGCCGCGGTCACGGCCAACACGCTGCGCCACGTGCGGCCGCGCGCCCCCGTGGTCACCCTGCTCTGTGTGCTGGGGGACAAGGACTGGCGCGGCATGATGAGCGCGCTGGCGCCGGTCACGACGCACTTCGTGGTCACGCGGGCGCCGAGCGCACCGGCGAGCCGCGAATGGGACGTGGACAGCGCGCTCGAGTTCGCACGCGCGAGCGGCTGGTCCGT
>DASSBZ010000055.1:0-12638 GCA_035698205.1 Gemmatimonadaceae bacterium
CAGCTTGGCATCCACCAACTGGGCGCGATTCTCGAGCGCTTCACCACCGTCGAGGGTTCCCGAGAGCAGGATGTCGTTCGCACTCGCGGGGAACCGGAGCACGACACGCGGGCGCGATTCGTCGGCGTTGAACCCGCGCGCACGCGCGAGCTGGCGGAACGCATTGGCACCCGCCGCCGCGCTGTCGCCGCCGGCGCGGGCGCCACGCCGCGCACCGGCCGTGGAATCACGCT
Organism: Gemmatimonadaceae bacterium; assembly: GCA_035698205.1. Classification (GTDB taxonomy): domain Bacteria; phylum Gemmatimonadota; class Gemmatimonadetes; order Gemmatimonadales; family Gemmatimonadaceae; genus DASSBZ01. The sequence goes on from DASSBZ010000055.1 coordinate 234, forward strand.
CGTAGGGTGACAGCCGCAGGCGCGTCGCCATCGGCGTCGTGTTCTGCCCCACGCTGGACCCACCACCGCGCCCGAATCGGCCAAATCCGCCGCCACCCGCCGACAGCACCGGCGACTGATTGAAGTACACGGGCACCTGGCCGCCGGAATAACCGTACGCCAGCGGACTGAGTGAGTCGGCGATCACGCCACGCATGATGGACCCGCGGGCAAACAGACCGTCCGGCTCCTCCACGCTCACCCCGCTCGTGATGCCGTACTCGGGGAAGATCGTCGACGTCGCGCCTTCCACGATCAGCGTGCCACCCGCCTCGACAAACTTCGCCAGTTCGACCAGCCCTTCCACGCCCATGCCGCCGCGGATGTCGCTGCTCTGGTCGAGCGCGCCAAGGTGTGGCGTCGACGCCGTCTTGCGATACGGCAGCGGAAGCGAATCGGTCTTCGCGATCCCGTTCACCTGCGACGTCGCGCTCCCGCCGACATGCGGATAGATGATCACGTCGTACTTCGCCCGCAGGTTGCCCGCGCGCAGGAGCTGGTCCGCAAAGTAGGTGTACGGCACACCGTACGTGTCGAGCGCGGCCCGCACCCACCCTTCATCCTGCGTGCGCTGCCAACTGTGCACATAGCCGATGCGCGGCACGTCCAGTTCGTGCGTCTTCACCGACGGCATTGCATCGGTGGCCCACGCCGACAGCCCCAGCTCGGAGAGCGAGCGCTCGATGGCGGCGCGGTCCCCGTCAGCGATGATGAACGCACCGGCGCGGAAGTGGTGACCGCCCACCGTGAAGTCCTGCTCCGCCGCCTGCATCTTCACCTTCGCATGCCGGAAGCGGAACGCCATCAGGTTGTTGTCCGTGGTGTGATCCACCACCAGCACGCGCCCGCTCCCGGTGATGCCACCCGGTGCGTGCGCCGCTTCCGTCAGGCGCGTCATCGGCTGCGTGAGCACGCTGCTGTCGGCCACCTGCACGAGCTTCACGTTCCGCATCAACTGGAAGGTCCAGCCGGTGTCGTCGTACGGACGCGGGTTCGCGGGTGAGAAGTTCTGGAGCGAGAAGTACATGTCGGCGAGCGTGCGGTACGGCTGGTCGGCGCGCACCACATAGTCGCCCTGCTTCACCTGCACGGTGCCGGCAGTGAAGTCGCGATCCGCGCGATGGATCTCCAGCCCCTGCCGCCGCAGTTCGTTCACGGCGTCGGCCGCATCCGCCTGGCGGCGCTGGCCGGCCGGAATCACCCACGCATACGGCGCCTCGGTGCGCCCCTTGTCGAGCGCCCGCTTGTTCTTGATCCAGTAATTCTCGAGATACAGGTGACGGTTCTTCGCGACATGATTGAGCGCGATCAGCAGCGCCGACTCCTGGATGTTCGTGTTGTTGCGCGGCCCCCACTCGATGAACGGCAGTGGCGGGTTCGGACGGAACCATTCGCGGCTCGTCGTCGTCGCACCGGGGCGCACCTGGTAGTTGTCGGGCCCGTAGCTCTGCACTTCGTAGAAGCGGCCGATCGCGTTATGCGAATGTGCGATGAAGAAGAGGTAGTTGGGCGTCCAGCCGTCGTAGAACCCGTACGTCCACACGCCGGGCACGCCGCGCTTGGTCATTTCCATCACTTCGGTCTTCGCCAGCAGCCACCACTCGTCGATCGTGATGGGATCGATGCTCTCGTTGTACGGTCCCGTGCCCGTGGACGCATAGAGATACGTCTGCGCCTCGTGCAGGTCATGCAGCACGGTCGGCGTCCAGTGGAGGAACGCCTTCGTCGTGTTGCGCGTCAGCGCCAGGAACTGCCCCATCCCGTCGCGGTTGTTGTCGTGCGCCACGTACTTCCCCCAGTACATCAGGGGAAGACGCTGCGACCCCTCGGGGCGCGACTTGTTGAAGTAGTAGGTATCGACCTGCTTCTCGCGCCCGTCCACCTCCACGACCGGCGTGATGAGCGTGATCACGTTCTTCCGGATCTCCTGGATGAACGGCGTCTCCTCCACCGCGAGGCGGAACGCCAGCTCCTGCAGCATCTCGGGGCCGCCGTTCTCCGGCGAGTGCATGCCGCTGGTCACCCAGTAGATCGGCTTGGCGGTCTGGAGGATCTGCTGCGCCTCGGCCTCCGTGGTCGAACGCGGGTCGGTCAGCTTCGCGAGCATGCCGCGGTAGCGCTCGAGGTCGCGGATCGTCGCCTCGTCGGCCACGGCCAGCATCACCATGTCGCGCCCCTCCTCCGTCTTCCCGATCGTCCACGTCGAGATCCGGTCGGACGCCGAATCGAGCGCGAAGAAGTACCGATGGATGTCCTTCGCGTAGGTGAGTTCCCCGGGCGTACCCACGATGCGACCGTTGAACTCCAGCGGCGACGGCACCGTGGCCGATGCCGGCAGGTGGTCGACGAGCTCGGTCGTGATGCGCGGATCGCGCAGATACTCGCGGATCTTTGCGGTGTAGGCGGAATCGATGGCCTGCGTCGACGCCGATGCGTTCTGTGCCTGCGCCACCGGAGCGAGCAGCGCCACCAGCGCGGTCGCCGCCACCACGGATCCACGTTCGAACGGCCACCTGCGCGCGGCTGACTTCCAGTGCGACATGAGCCTTCTCCAAGGTTATGCGAGGTCGTTACGGCACGATCGTGCCGTCGGGGATTCTGTCGTCACCCCACGATACGCGCAACCACGCCCGGTCGCTCGCCGCGGCTACAGCTCCCCGGCGATCATCCCCGGATGCCAGGCCGGATCCCACACGAGGACGGTCTCGACCACGTCGACGCCGTCCACGTAGGCCATCGCCTCCCGGATGCCCTGGGTGATGATCGCCTCCATCGGGCAGCCAGGGGTGGTGAGCGTATGCGTCACGCGCGCACGACGATCCTCGGCGATCGAGACATCGTAGACGAGCCCCATGCGCACGATATCGATCCCCACTTCCGGGTCGATCACCGTACCGAGGGCGCTCCAGGCCGCGTCGAGGCGCGGATCGCTCGCGCGATCGGGGTCGGGGGGAGTCGTGTTCATCTCGGTAGCGTCATCGTCGGGCCTACATTGCGGTGGGGATCGAACCTTCGATCCGCATCGCGGACGCCGTGGTGACTGTTGTCACTCGGCAGCCGCGTCACCCTGCCGTACCGGCCCGGAGTCGATCCGACGCATGTCCGATACGATCGCCCTGTTGAAGGAAATTCCGCTGTTCCAGGAGTTCGGCGACGAGGCGCTCACGCACCTCGCCGAGCGCTGCGTGACGCGCGATGTGCCCGCCGGGACCGTGCTGTTTACCGCGGGTGAGGAACCGCGCGGCCTCTACATCGTGGCCACCGGTCGCGTGCGCATCTTCCGCATCAGCGCCACTGGGCGCGAGCAGGTGCTGCACGTGGAAGGGGCTCGCCGCCCCGTCGCCGAACTACCGCTCTTCGACGGTGCCCCCTACCCCGCATCTGCCATCACCCTCGAGGACTGTCGTCTCGTCTTCCTGCCGCGCGCCGATTTCGAACACGCGTATCGTTCCAACCCCGACGTCGCGCAGGCCATCATTCGCGCCCTCGGCCGACGGCTTCGCCACCTCGTACACGTGACCGAGACGCTGGCATTTCGCGACGTGGCCGCGCGGCTGGCGCTGCTCCTCGCGGGCTACGCGGACGAAGGCGGTCAGCGCACGGCGGACGGGGTGGAAGTCACGATGCATCGCACGCAGGAAGAGATCGCGCTCGAGATCGGTGCCGCCCGCGAGTCGGTGTCGCGCGCACTGCGACAGTTGCTGCGCAAGGGACTCGTGCGGCAGGTGGATCGCGACCGACTGTTGATCCCCGATGTGGCGCGCCTGCGCACGATGGCGGCCCCCGGATCACGCGCGCGCGACTGATTGATCGGTCGTTTGGCCGGCCGATCCGATTGGGGTTGCGATTGGGGTCAGGTCTTGTGCGATCCGATTGGGGTCAGGTCTTGTATTGATGCCTCCAGCGCAGGAGTTCCACGCTGGACCTGATCACCCTGCGACAACCGTCACGCCCCGAGCCGAGCGCGTTACCGACCTTACGCGTGTCTCGCACGGGGAACCATGGACGATCACGCGCAGCTCGATGACCAGAACACCGATTCCAGCGACTCCTCCGGTTCGCTGACCCCCGACGACGTGCGCGCCGCGCTCGGCAGCGTGCGCTATCCGGGGCTCAATCGCGATGTGGTCTCGTTCGGCATGGTGCATCACGTCGCGGTGTGCGACAACCGCGTGCGCGTGCAGCTGGCGCTCAAGTCGCCTGCGCACGACACCATGGCACTGCTCGACCGCGACATTCGCGATCGCCTCGAGGCCATCGGCGCGGTTTCGGTCGCGGTCGAACTCGTCGCACCGCCGCCGCGCCCACAACCCGCGGGCGCCAGCACGGGCCGCCATGGATCGCCGGATCCATGGGGCGATCAGGTGCGGTTGAAGGCGGTTCGCCATGTGATTGCCGTTGGCGCCGGCAAGGGCGGCGTGGGGAAGAGCACCGTGGCCGTGAATCTTGCGCTCACGCTCGCGCGCGACGGGTTGCGCGTGGGCCTGCTCGATGCCGACATCTACGGCCCGAGCCTGCCGATCCTGCTCGACATCGAGGACGGCGCGAAGCACATGCAGCTCACCCCCGAGAAGCACATCGTGCCCCTCGAGGCATACGGGGTGCCGCTCGTGAGCTTCGGATTCTTCCTTGGCGAGGGTTCTCCGGCCATCTGGCGCGGTCCGATGGTCTCCAAGGCGGTGCGGCAGTTCGTGCGCGGCGTCGCCTGGCCGGAGCTCGACATGCTCATCGTCGACCTTCCCCCCGGAACCGGCGACATCCCGCTGAGCCTTGCGCAGTCGGTACAGCTCTCCGGTGCCGTCGTCGTCACCCAGCCACCGCGGGTGGCCGCGGCCGAAGCCCGCAAGGCGATCGAGATGTTCGGATCGCTGGAAGTGCCGGTGCTTGGCGTGGTGGAGAACATGTCGGGCGCGTTCGGATCGGGGGCGGGGCGGCAGGTGAGTGAATCGGCGAACGTCCCGTTCCTCGGCGCGGTGCCGTTCGATCCGGAGATCGTGCGCGAAGGCGACTCCGGGCTGCCCGGGGTGATCGCGCGGCCGGCGAGCGAGACGAGCCTGGCCTTCCAGTCGATCGCCGAGCAGATCGCCGAGTCGTTAGGCTGGCGGCGGCTGGTCCCCGCCCCGATCGCCGGATCGAGCGGGTGGCGGTCGACCGATACGGCAGCCGCGGAGGACGCCCTGTCGGCCAGCGCCGATGCGGGAGCACGCGCGTGACCATCACCGCGTCGCCTCCGCCTCCGCTCACCGTGCATCGCGCGATGCCCCCAGCCGGCATGGCGGGCGGACTGGGTGCCGCGCCCACCGGGAACCTGCGACTTGCCGGCGAGCACTTCGCAGCATCGCTGCTCTTCCTGCTCGCCGGATCGCTGGGACTCATCTGGATTGCGCCTGACCTGGCGGACGGACGGTTTCTCGAGCCGCGCGTGGCGGGCGTCACGCACCTGTTCACGCTGGGCTGGCTGACGACCACCATCTTCGGCGCGCTGTATCAGCTCCTCCCCGTCGCCCTCGGCGCGCCCGTCCGCTGGCTGCGCGTGGGGCACGTCAGCTTCGCGACGTTCGTGCCGGGAGTCGCGCTGTTCGCGACGGGGATCGCCACCAGCAACGTGGTGCTGCATCACGTGGGGATCGCACTCATCGCCACCGGGATCATCCTCGTGCTGGTGAACATCGGCGTCTCGCTGGCGGGCGCGGGGCGGCGCGACGTCACGTGGGCCGCCGTCGCGCTGGCGCTGACGTTTCTCGCGAGCACGCTGGTGCTGGGCGTCGTGCTGCTGCACAACATCCATACCGGATTTCTGGCCGAAGCGCGTGTGCGCGTGCTCGCCACGCACCTGCACGTCGCCCTGGCGGGGTGGGTGCTGATCATGATCGTCGGCATGGCACACCGGCTGCTGCCGATGTTCCTGCTTGCGCACGGCGTCGGCAGTCGATGGACCTCGTGGTCGGTCGCGTTGCTCGCCGCCGGCGTGGTCGCCCTGGCCGCGGGGCTCACGCTGTCGTCGCGCGGGATCGCGTGGATCGGTGCCGTGCTGCTCGAGGGCGGACTCGCGGCGTTCATCGTGCAGGCACGCCTGTACTTCAGGCATCGCGTTCGCCGCCGCATCGATGTCGGCATGCGGTTCGTGGCGACTTCGCTGGTGTTCATGGCGCTGGCGGGCGTCGCCGGTGCTGCCGTGCTCGCGTTGCGTCCCGTACCCATGCGGCTCGCCGTGGCGTATCTCGTGCTCGGGCTGCTCGGCGGCATCGTGCTCTTCGTGATCGGCCAGTTCTACAAGATCGTCCCCTTTCTCGCCTGGATCACGCGATTCCGCGCGCGGGTGGGCAAGGAGAAGTTGCCCGCCGTGGCCGACCTGTATTCGGCGCGGGTCGCGCTCGTGCAGTGGGGCATCATGGTCGTTGCCGTGATCATCCTCGTTGCCGGCACGCTGGCAGGGCATCCACGCTGCGTACGCATGGGCGCCGGACTGTTCAGCATCGGCACGATTCTCCTCTTCTCCCAGATCGTCCGCGTGGCCCGCGGTCCCGTTCCCGAGGTGACCTGATGGAACCCGTGCAGGCATCCGATCTCGTGCGCGATGTGCTCGCGCGCGATGAGCGACTCGTTGATATCCTGGCGCGCCACGGCAGGCACTTCGAGCAGCTCCGCGATCCGAAGGCGCGGCGCACGATGGGCGCGCTGGTGACCGTCGAGCAGGCCGCGCGCACCGCGGGCGTCTCGCCGTCGGTACTGGTCGACGATCTCAATTCGGCGTTGGGGATGGCTGGCGGCGGAGCGACGGCGACTGGTCGCGGATCGATGGCCGCGGAAAGCGGAGCGAACGCGGTGGCGGCGCGCACGCCTGATGCTGATGCTCCGCCGCACTGGCCCACGAATGCCCCGGTGACCGAGCTGGACGTCCGCGAGGATCTCCGTAACGGACAGGAGCCGTTCTCGCGCATCACTGCCGCGGTCGGCTCGCTCCCCGCCGGGAACGTGCTGCTGCTGCGCACGACGTTCGAACCGGCACCACTCTATGCCGTACTCGCGCGTCGTGGGTTCGTGCACGCGTCCGAGCAGATCGGAGACGACGACTGGTGCGTGCGATTCTGGCAGCCGGTGGAAGCGCACGACGCCGCGGCTGCCGACACACCTGACCCTCGATCGTCACCGCAAGACGCTGCGGCGACGGCCGCCAGCGCAGCGCCGCTATCGTCCGCGCCGCCCGACGCGACCGTACACTGGCTCGATGTCCGCGGACTCGAGCCGCCCGAACCCATGGTGCGCACGCTCGCGATGCTCGAATCGCTCCCCGAGGGGCACACCCTGGTGCAGGTGAACGCCCGCGCGCCGCAGTTCCTCCTGCCGATTCTCACCGAACGTGGGTTCGCGTTCAGCATCGACGACAGCGACAGCGATCGCGTGCTGGTGCGCATCCATCGCGGTCCCTGACCGCCAGGGCGAACGGCCCGCGGCCGTCGCCATCTCTTTCATCCACCGTCACTACAGGAACAAAGCATGTCCACCCAGCCCGTCGAGCTCGACGTCCGTCCCATTCCGCCGCGCGACAAGCACCCCACGATCTTCAACACGTTCGATGCATTGAAGAGCGGTGAGTCGATGCTGCTCGTCAACGACCACGACCCGCGTCCGCTTCGCTATCAGTTGATGGCCGAGCGCCCCGACAGCTTCGAGTGGACGTACCAGGACGAGGGCCCGGAGGTGTGGCGCGTGAGGATCTATCGCAAGTAGCGTCTTTTGTGGGCGGCGTTCGAGAAGCATGCTGCGTGCTACACGCTACTTGCTGGTGGCTTCGAGCATCCGACCGCCCCGACAGGGCGGCTTGGCCTTGACGGGGCGCTGCACGCAGCCTGAAGCACGCAGTACTCAGCAGCAGGCAGCAGGTAGCAGGTAGCAGGTAGCAGGCAGCAGGCAGCAGGCAGCACGTAGCGTCAGCTCCAGCGCCACACCTGCGAACGTACAAGGTCTTGTGTTGATGTCTCGAAGGTGGAGACATCAATGCAAGACCTTACCCCGGCTACCCAGCATGTTGATGTCTCGAAGATGGAGGCATTAATACAAGACCTGACCCCAGCTACCCAACAAAGGCCACTTTACCTTGACGGGGTTGCACGCAGCATGCAGCACCAGCAAGCAGCGTGCAGCACGTAGCATGCAGCGTCAGTCATATCGTCTCCCTCACCGCAAACCCCTCCTGCCGCAGCGCCTCGATCACCGCGTCCATGTGCTCCCGGCCGCGCGTCTCGAGGTGCACGACGATCTCCACGTCGCGTACGGAGATGTCGGCGAAGGCACGCCGGTGCGCGACGTCCAGCACGTTCGCGCCCTGTGCGGCGACCAGGCGCGTGAGCGCCGCGAGGTGGCCGGGGCGATCGCGCACCGCCACCGCCAGTCGCGTCAGCCGCCCATCGGCCACCAGTCCGCGATCGATGATGCGCTGCAGCAGCGTCACGTCGATGTTCCCCCCCGACACCACCATGACCGCCACGTCCGTCTCGCGCAGCGGCAGCTTGCCGCCGATGATCGCGGCCAGCCCCACGGCGCCGGCCCCCTCCACGAGCACCTTCTCGCGCTCGAGCAGCAGGTGCACCGCCTCCGCCGTCGTCACCTCGTCCACCGCCACGATGTCGTCCACGTAGCGTTCGATGAGCGGGAACGTCAGGTCCCCCACACGCTTCACCGCGATACCGTCGGCGATGGTCTCGGCCGATTCGATCAGCACGGGATGCCCCGCGCGGCGCGACGCCATGGCCGACGCCGCCGCCGACGCCTCCACACCGTACACGCGCACGTCCGGTCGCCGCGACTTCACCGCCTCGGCGATGCCGCCGATCAACCCACCACCGCCGATCGGAACGACGATGCACGTCATCTCCGGGACCTGCTCCAGCAGCTCGAGTCCGATCGTGCCCTGCCCCGCGATCACGCGCACGTCGTCGTACGCATGCACGAGCACGCGCCCTTCCTCGGCTTCCGAACGCCGCGCCTCCACCATCGACTCCTGCAGCGTGGCGCCATGAAAGCGGACCTCCGCCCCATGCCGGCGCGTGTTGCTGACCTTCACCAGCGGCGTGTGCTCGGGCATCACCACGGTCACCGAGATGCCGAGCCGCCTGCCGTGCCAGGCCACCGCCTGCGCATGGTTCCCCGCGCTCGCCGTCACGATGCCACGCCGGCGCTCCTCATCGGTGAGTGCGAGCAGGCGGTTGAGCGCGCCGCGATCCTTGAAGGACCCCGTCCGCTGCATGCTCTCCAGCTTGAGGTGCAGGGCGCACGGCAGTCGATCGGCGAGCGCCAGCGCGGGCAACACCGGCGTCATCACGATGCCGTCGCGGATCCGGTCGTGCGCATCGTGGATGTCGGCGGCGGTCGGCAGCTCGAACGCACTCGCGCCCGCGGCGCCACCGGCAGAATGCTCACCGGGGGCCATGGCGCGCTCCTTCGAAAGGTTGTGTCGCGAGCAGCTCGTCGAGTGTCATCGAATGCCTCTGATCCTCACGGTTCGACCTAATATTGTTGTGCGGCACGACTCCAGTGTGAAGCGACCGCGCCAGCGCCCCATGTCGTCAGCCATGACTCGCGAGCCTCGCGGGGAGTCGCCGGCGATGCTCCCGTGCAGCACCCCCCGCCAGCGACATGATTCCGCACGAACCCGACCCCCCCGCGAGCTCCGAGCCTGTGCCGCGCGAGACGATTCTGACCGGCGACCGTCCCACCGGTGCGCTCCACCTCGGACACTATGCCGGTTCGCTCGCCAACCGGGTACGGCTGCAGCACGACCACGACCAGACCGTGCTCGTGGCCGACCTGCAGGCGCTGACCGATCACGCGGGGCAGCCGGCGCACGTTCGCACGAATGTGCTCGAGGTGATGCTCGACTACCTCGCCGTGGGGATCGATCCCGAGCGTACGACGATCGCGTTGCAGTCGGCCATCCCCGAGCTGGCCGAGCTCACCGTGCTCTATCTCAATCTCGTCACGGTCGCGCGTCTCGAACGCAATCCCACGTTGCGCGCGGAGATCGGCCTGCGCGGCTTCCGGCGCGACGTGCCGGCGGGCTTTCTCGTGTACCCCGTGAGCCAGGCGGCCGACATCACCGGTGTACGGGCAACGCTCGTGCCCGTGGGCGACGACCAGCTTCCGATGATCGAGCAGACGAACGAGATCGTGCGACGCCTTGCTCGTGCCGCCGGCCGCGACGTGGTGCCCGAGTGCCGCGCACTGCTCTCCAATACACCCCGGCTCCCCGGAGTGGACGGACGGAAGGCCAGCAAGTCGCTTGGCAATGCGATCGCGCTCTCGGCCACACCGGAACAGATCCGAACCGCCGTGCGCGCGATGTTCACCGACCCCGGGCATCTCCGGGTCAGCGATCCCGGGAAGGTGGAGGGGAACGTGGTGTTTGCGCATCTCGATGCGTTTGACCCCGACACCGCTGCCGTCGAGGAACTCAAGGCGCAGTATCGCGCGGGCGGGCTGGGCGACGCCCCGCTGAAGCGCCGCCTCGAGAAGCTGCTGCAGGAGCTGATCGCGCCCATACGCGAGCGACGCGAGCGCTTCTCGCGCGATCCTGGCGCCGTGCTCGCGTTGCTCGAGGAAGGCACCCGTGCCGCCCGTGGGGTGGCCAGTTCCGTGCTCGACGACGTGCGAGTCGTCTTTGCGCTCGATCCGAGGTCATCTTTAGAGAAAGGCTGACGCAGCGCCCCTCACGCGGCACCAGCCGCATCGTCGGCGCATACGTGGCGCCGCGCCCGAACCCCATCCCTGACTGGAACGCATGCTGTTCGTGGACAACCGCGGCGTCACCGACCCGCGCCTCAATCTCGCTCTCGAAGAATTCGTCCTCCGGCACAAGCCCGCCGACGACGACTGCCTGCTCTTCTACATCAACGCACCGTCGATCATCATCGGCCGCAACCAGAACACCTCCGAGGAGATCAACACGCACGTCGTCGAGTCGCGCGGCATCCACGTCGTGCGGCGTATCTCCGGCGGCGGCGCCGTCTACCACGACCTCGGCAACCTGAACTTCAGCTTCATCACGCCGTTCGTGCAGGGTCGCTTCAACCGCTACGATCACTTCACGAAGCCGGTGATCGAAACGCTGCTGTCGCTCGGCGTGCCGGCCGAACTTGGCGGACGCAACGACATCCTTGCCGGGGGCCGCAAGATCTCCGGCAATGCGCAGTTCGCCACGCCCACCCGGATGTTCAGCCATGGGACGCTGCTGTTCGATTCCAACCTGGACGACGTGACGGACGCGCTCCGTCCACGCCCGGGCAAGGTGGAATCGAAGGGAGTGAAGTCCATTCGCAGCCGCGTCGCGAACATCAGCGAGTTTCTCGACGACGACGTGCGCGCGACCTTCACGGTGGAGGAGCTGCTCGAGCGCGTGCTGGAGCAGATCTTCGGCACGCGCGAACGCGGCGATATCCCCGCCATCGAGATGACCGAGGAGGACTGGCGGTCCGTGCACGAACTCGCCTCACAGAAGTACGGCACCTGGGATTGGAACTTCGGCCAGGATCCGCCCAGCAACGTACAGCGTTCACAGCGCTTTCCGGCAGGCGAGATAGACGCGCGGATCGATGTGCGCGAGGGGCGCATTGCCGGCATCCGTCTGTTCGGCGACTTCATGGGACGCCGCGACGTGGGCGAACTCGAGTCGCGGCTGATCGGGGTGCCGTACGAACGCGCGTCCATCACGCGCGTGCTCGAAGACGTGGACGTGAACGACTACGTGGGCGATATCGACCGCGGCGGCGTGCTGGACGTCCTCGGACCGTGAGCGGCGCACGTTCCGCGGATGGCCGCCGGCCGTTGCCGATTACCGACCCGGGAACCGGCACGACGGTGGCTGCCGACGCCGCTGGCACGCGCAGGGACCTGCGCGTCGATGATCTCCACGACATGCTCACGAGCTTCTACGATACGGTCGCGCTCGATCCGTTGCTGCAGCCGTACTTCGCGCCGGTGGACATGTCGGAGCACATGCCGCGCATCGTCGACTTCTGGTCGACCATCGTCTTCCACACCGGTGCCTATTCCGGCAACGCATTCCGACCGCACGCGGAGATGCCGGGGCTCACAGGTCGACACTTCACGCGCTGGCTCGCCGTGATGGAGGATACGATCGATCATCGATTCGCCGGTCCGGCGGCCGAGAACATGAAGGCCATGTCGCACCGGATTGCGCTCAGCATGCAGATCCGGTTGCGGATCGAACCGTTCGGCGACAGCGAGGCCATGGCCGGCTGAGCCGCGGACGGTGGCTCTCTACGGTCGGCGGAGGTGATCCGCCATCCTGCACGCCATGGCAACCACCGTGAGTACCGGATTGGCAAAGCCGGCCCGCGGAAACGTGGC
>DASSBZ010000056.1:0-3681 GCA_035698205.1 Gemmatimonadaceae bacterium
CAAAGAACAACGCATAGCCGTCGGGGTCGTTCACCGACGTCACCCACATGCCATTCCCCACAAACGGACGCCTCGCGCCAACTCCGCGGGACGTCAGGTCGTGATACATGGCAAGTGCATCGGCGCAGATGAAGTAGATGGATACGCCGTTGCCGAGCGGGCTGTCGGGGGTTCCACCAGGAAGCCCATTGTGCCGGAATTCCTGGAGCATCACGGCCGCATCGCCAAGTTCCAGCCAGCACCACGCGATGAGCCCTTCGGGAGCCCACTGTTTGGTGATGCTGAAGCCGACCCGCTCGACATAGAAGTGCAGCGACGCTTCGATGTCCGTCACGTTGAAGAACGGCACCGCCTGCTTCACATTCGAACCGGCTGTGGTACCGCCTGACGCCGAAGCCGCTGGCGTCGCGTCGAGATCCTTCTTGAACCGGTAGCTGGTTGTTTCGTAGCCGAGTGACTTGTAGAACTCGTGCGCCTGTTCGCGCCGCATGTTGCTGGTGATCTCCACCATCCCGCAGCCGCGCGAGGCGAGCAGCTCCTCCGCGTGTGCCACGAGAGTACGTCCGACGCCAGCGCCGCGGCTGCCCTGCGTCACCACGAGCGACGAGATCCTCCCCACAGGGCGAGGGCGATGCAGCACCGGCATCACGTTGGTGGTGATGACACCAACGACGCGTTCGTCCAGCACGGCAACCAGGGCGATGCTTCCGGCTTCGGCGAGGCGTGCGGAGATTTCCTGCGCCGAGGTCGGATAGCCGAGTTCGGCGAAGAGGGAAGCCAGCGCCGCTGCGTCGCGAGGTTCGGCGTGTCGAATCTTCGGTTCCATGTCGCGATCCATTGGAGATCGATGTCGACCGTAAACGAGCGCGCCGGCGACGGCACCGGTCGCTGAGCTGTCGGAGAAGCCAACAAGATGGGGCGCGCGGGCCCTGCCGGCGAGCTGTCATGGCCAGCGTCGGCCGTGATTCTCGAAGCCGATCGCGGCGATCACGGGATGCAACGGGATCGACCGGACTGCGGTCGCCGCCCCGTTCAACGCTTCGGGGCGGCCGGATGTCCAACGGACAACCGATCACCGGCCACGGTTTGCCATGACGAAGCGCGCGGAGCAGCTGAAGGGTGCAGTTGAGCATACGACGCGGGACGTCCGACATGCCGCGCGCAGCCTCCGGCGGAGCCCCGGATTCACGATCTCGGCCATTCTCGTGCTCGCCATCGGGATCGGATCCACCACCGCGGTGTTCAGCGCGGTCAACGCCGTGCTCCGCGAACGTACCCATGACGGTCTCGCGATCATTCTCTATCGCGGCTTTCCGTCGCTCTCTACCGCTGATTATCGCGCCATTGAAGAGCAGCAGCGCAGCTTCACCGCCGTTGGCGGCTATCGCGGCGGCGTCGCCGCATTCCGTTCGCCCACGACTCGCGAGCCCGAACAGGTGCGCACCGCGCGCGTCACGACCGGGTACTTCGATGCCCTCGAACTCGGGGCGGCGGCCGGTCGCCTGATTCAACGGTCGGACGAAGCGGTTGGCGCACCGGCCGTCGCCGTTCTCGGGAGCGGATTCGCCGAGCGAACGTTCGGCAGCCCGGCGAATGCCCTGGGGCAGCAGATCTCGGTGGATGGCACGAGTCACATGGTCGTCGGCGTGCTGCCGCCCGCGCACCAGCCCGTTGCCGCGCGCGCGGAGATCTGGACCGCCCTGCAGCTTCCGGCGCCGACTCGTCGCGGTCCATTCGGCATGCAGGTGTTCGCGCGCCTCAGGCCCGGCGTCACGTACGAGTCGGCGACGGCCGACGTCACCGGTATCAGCCGGCGTGTCTCGGAGCTGTGGGGCGCCAGCAGTGGAGACACTGCGCGGTTCGTCGCGAGCCCGATTACCGCGACGTTCCTTGCCACGTCGAACCGGATGCTGCGCCTCTTCGGCGCGGCGGTGGCCATCGTGCTCCTGATCGGCGTTGCCAACGTCGCGAGCCTGATGCTGGTGCGCGCCATCGGACGGTCGCAGGAGGTATCGCTGCGCGCCATGCTCGGCGCGAGTCGATGGCAGCTCGTGCGGCTGTTCGTCGCCGAGAGCGCGCTTCTCGGAATAGCCGGAGCGGCGGCCGGAGTGGCCGTCGGCGCGCTGGCCATTCGCGCGCTGATTGCCATCGGGCCGAGCATGCCGGGGCTCACGATGGCGGCCCTCGACGCGCGCGCAACGTTCTTCGCCGTCGGCGTTGCGATTATCGCAGCGGTCGCGACAGGTGCGTACCCGGTGCTCTCCCTGTTGCGCGGTGGCACGGCGGGGCTGGCTGCGGGGGGCCGCACAGTTGGCAGCGGCCGTGGCACGGCAATCGTGCGAAGCGGGTTCGTGGTGTCGCAGTTCGCGCTGGCGCTCCCCCTGCTTGCGATCGCCTGGCTGCTGCTCGCCAGCTTCGCCCGGTTGCTCGAGATCAACCCGGGGTTCGAGACGCAGAACCTGGTGACGGCGCGCGTCACCCTGCCGAGCGGGTCGTACGGCGACGACACGACGATCGCCGCGTACTGGACGCGAGCGCTCGCGCGGGTCCGTGAGATTCCCGGGGTAACCGTCGCCGGCCTTGGCGGCTCCATGCCACCCGACGACTTCGGCGCCTCCAACGACAACTTCAATCTCGTCGACAGGCCCGTCGCGAACGGCAGGCCCGAGCCTAACGCGGCATGGCCGTCGGTGGGGGCCGGATACTTCGATGCGCTCGGCATCCGGCTCCTCGATGGGCGGACCTTCACCCCGCTCGATACCGGGACATCGAACTCGGTGATCGTGAGCCGGTCGTGGGCGAGGAAGTACTATCCGGACCGTTCACCGATCGGCAGGCAGATGATCCGCGGCGGGTGCACGGAGTGTGTACCGAGCACGGTGGTTGGCGTCGTAGAGGACGTGGCGTACGTGGGACTCACGGCCCCGCGGGATGCCATGTACTCTCCCCTCACCGAAGGGTGGTGGCGCACGCTGTTCCTGTTCGTCCGGACCACGCGTGCGCCGGAGCAACTGATCGAGCCGGTGCGGGAAGCGCTGCGCTCGGTGGACCCATCGATCCCGTTGCAGGACATCAGGACCATGGACCAGCGGCTGTACGAGTCGGTCGCCCAGCCGCGACACTGGGCACTGCTGCTCGGTTCCTTTGCGATGACGGCGGTCGGTCTTGCCGCCATCGGCATCTTCGGCATGCTGTCGTACGCGGTGAGCGCACGCCGCCGGGAGATCGGCGTCCGCATGGCGTTGGGCGCGGGCCGGCACGCGGTGGTGCGGCTGATACTCGCGAGCGGCATGGCTCACGCGGCGGTCGGCACGATGATCGGCATTGCCGGAGCGCTGGTGGCGACACGTCTGGTTGGCGAGGACACGCTGACCAATGTGAGCCGAAGCGACCCGAGGGTGTTCGTGCTGGTGACGGCCATTCTGCTGGGAGTTGCTGCCGTGGCGTGCTGGCTGCCTGCCCGGCGGGCGGCGAGTATCGAGCCGCAGGAGGCGCTGAGGAGCGACTAGGGGGAGGGCAGTCAGTGGTGGGTCAGGTGGGCCAGACCCAATGGGTGAGCCGCGCGCCGCGGCGACAGGATGTCATCCGGCAGGCGGTGCCTCCCCTCCCGTACGACTCCGGGCTGTCGGTCAGGAACTGCTGCCGACCACCCGGCTCTGCTGTTCGACCGTGTCGAAGACT
>DASSBZ010000057.1:0-2863 GCA_035698205.1 Gemmatimonadaceae bacterium
CGATGAGCGCCGGGCGAGGGCACGGCGGCCTGGCTGGCGCTGAAGAATCTTTTTGGAACTGCAACATCGCACCGAGCGCCGTCCAGGCGTACGGAGCGAATCTGCGTCAATCTGCGTCAATCTGCGGAGCGCAGTTCATCACGATCCACAGATTACGCAGATGTTCGCAGAACCGGCGATGTGCCCTGACCTGGCCTGCGAAACCTCGCCGCCGCAATCCGTGAAATCTGCGGCTCCGTGAACGGCAGGTCACACCAACTGCCTGTCAACCGCCTCCGTCGCGCGCGCGGTGGCCTTCGCGGCGCGCTCCGCCTCTACCATCGCCTTCGCCACCAGCGCCTCACCGGGCGCCTTGTTCGTCATCCCGCCAACATTGATGCGGACGTTGTACGCCGCGCCGCGGCAGGCGGCCTGTGCGAGCAGTGCGGCGACGGCCGCATCCGAGACGGCGTTCACATTGCCCTTGTCGGCAACGACGCCCGCCAGTTCGGCGACGTCGGCGCAGGCCCGCGCGGTCTCCAGCGGCACCTCGGCGGCGTGCACCAGCGCGGCATCGATCGCCTCGGCGCGGCGCGCCTTGGCATCGTCGGTGTCCTTCGGGAGCTTGTACGCGTTCGAGACGCCGGTGTACGCGTCGGCGTCGCGGTGTACGAGCCCGTTGAGCTGTGCGCTCAACGCTGTTGCACGCGCGGTGACGTCGATCATCTCCGGGTCCACGTCGGCGTACTTCTTCCTCCCCGTGGTGAGACCGGCCACCATCTGCGACAGCGCGGCGGCGAGTGCACCGACGTGCGCCACGACGCTCCCGCCCCCCGGTGTGGGGGAGGCCGACGCCACGGACGCCACCCAGGCGGTGAGGCTGTCTTCGGCGGAAGTATCGCCGCCCGCGCCACGCATGGCCTCCCGCACCTTGCGTTCGAGGATCGAATCCGGGTCGAAGCGCAACTGCACATGCCGCGCGCCCGCCTCGAGCAGCGCCCGCTCGGGCACGAGGCCGACCACCTCGCTCCACGTCGGCACCACCCCGTGCGCGGCAGCCTCGGTGCGCACCAGCTCGAACGCCCGATGAAGCGGCGTGCGGTCGATATCGACGAGGTTCATCGAGACCTGCGCCTGGCCATCGACCTCGAGTCCGAGTGCCTTGACGTAGCGAAGCCCGCCGGACGAACCGCGGAGCGCCTTCGCGGCCGCCTTCGCGACGGGCAGGTTGCTCGCCGCGCCGAGGTAGATGTTGTACGCCACGAGGAAGGGGCGTGCGCCGATCGCCGTCGCACCGGCCGTGGGGTGGACGTGCGCGGGTCCGAAGTCGGGGCGCCGCGCCTCGACGGTGGCGATCTCCTCGCGCAGCCCCTCGAACTGGCCGCGCCGGACGTCGGCAAGGTTCTCGCGCTCGGGGCGCGAGGCGGCGCGCTCGTAGAGGTAGACGGGGATCTGGAGCTCACGCGCCACCCGGTCGCCTAACGCGCGGGCGAGCGCGATGCAGTCGTCCATCGTTGCCCCCTCGAGCGGGATGAACGGCACCACGTCGGTGGCGCCGATGCGCGGGTGTTCGCCCTCGTGTGACGTGAGGTCGATGCGTGCCGCTGCCTCGCGCATGCCGGCGAACGCGGCATCGACCGCCACCTCGGCCGGCGCCACGAAGGTGATGACCGAACGGTTGTGCGAGGCGTCGGACGACACGTCCAGCAGGTGCACGCCGGCAACCCCGGCGATGGCGTCACGGATGGCGGCAACCACCTCCGGACGGCGCCCTTCGGAAAAGTTCGGAACACACTCGATGAGTTTCATGCTTGCGGTTCGGGAAGGGGGGTGGCGCGACCATCGGCCGCGCGCAGGGTATCCAGGAGCCATGCGTGCATTGCGGGGCCGCCGGCAACGAGCGCCGTATGATCCACCGGTGCCTCGGCGCCGTCGAGATCGGTGACCACGCCACCCGCCTCACGCACGAGCAGCATGCCGGCGGCAATGTCCCATGGCGCGAGCATCAGCTCCCAGAAGGCGTCGAACCGACCGCAGGCCACGTCGGCCAGGTCGAGCGCCGCGCTCCCCGCGCGCCTGACCCCCGCGGTGGTGGACATCACGGCGGCGAACTGCGCGAGGAACGGTGTGATGTGTTGTCGATGCTTGAACGGGAACCCGGTGCCCACGAGCGCGCGCCCCGGCAACGTCTCCCGCGAAACGGCAATGGGACTGCCATCGCGGAAGGCGCCGCCATCGCGCGTGGCGGTGAAGGTGACGTTGCGCGGTACGTCGAGCACAACGCCGGCCTGCAGCACACCGTCCACCATGGCGGCGATCGAGACGGAATAGACCGGGTAGCCGTGCAGGAAGTTGGTCGTGCCGTCCAGCGGATCGACGACGAATGTGAGCGCGTCCGTCGCGGCGCCCGGGCTCAGCTCCTCGCCGAGTATCGTCGCGCCGGGTTCGTGCTGCTCCAGCACCTCGCGGATCCGCCCTTCGGCGGCCACGTCGATGTCCGATACGAAGTCGGCCGCGGATTTCTCCGTCCACGTGAGCTCTGTCAACCGTGCCCCGCCGTCGCGGATCACCCCGGCCGCTGCCCCCGCGGCTTCGACGCAGATGCGCAGCCATGCGTCGCGCGGCGCTGCTTGCGACGCATTTCGGCGCTCTCTACCTTGCGCGAATGTCACGAATATTCAGCGGCATTCAGCCGTCTGGCGAACTGCATATCGGAAACTACCTCGGTGCGATCAGGAACTGGGTCGAACTGCAGGCCAGCTTCGAATCCTTCTTCTGTATCGTCAACTGCCATGCCATCACCGTCCCGTACGAGCCGGCGGAGCTGCGCCAGCGCACGCAGGACATGGCGGTCTCGTTGCTGGCGGCCGGACTCGACCCGGAA
>DASSBZ010000058.1:0-8458 GCA_035698205.1 Gemmatimonadaceae bacterium
GTCGGCATGCCACGCATGCGCGTCATGACGGACTTCTGCGGCGAACAGTACTGGACGCTCGTCGCCGAGATGGAAGTGCCCGACCTGCAAACATTCGAGAATGCCATGTCCACGCCGCAGGGCTCCGCCGAGGACATGAAGAAGATGGAGGAGATCATGAAGGGCTATCACGATCTCGTGGACCGCGGCCGGCGGGAGATCTACAAGATCGAGGCGTGAAGCGCCGGAGCGCCCCACGCCTCGATGGTCCGCAACGGGCGTCGTTCAGAAGGCGACCACACCCTCCATCATGAAGCCGCTGAACTTCGCCCCGTTGCGGATATCCGTGACGGGGAAGTCGACGTACTTCTGGTTGACCCACTCCCCCTTGAGCAGCAGCACCGGCGTGATGAACCAGCCGCCGCTGAAGGCAGTGCGCTCGGCGCCGGCATCCTTGGCAAAGCCGGCGAAGCGACCGTTCACGTCGTTGTAGCGCGCGCCCACAAACGCCTTCTCCCCGCCAAGGAACCGGTAGACCACATCGGCCGCGTACTGGTCGAACTGGCGCTTGCCGGCTTCGTTGGCCGCCGCGCCACGCGCCCGCTCCACCACACCGAAGACCTCGAGCCCGCGGTACTTCATGAACGGGTTGATCTGGTAGCTGTGCACGGCGCTGCGAAAGCCGGGATCGATCATGCCGGAGCTGCGCTGGGCCGACTCGGTGGCCGTGGTGTTCTCGACCACCATGTAGTAGCGGGAGCCGGCGCGATCGCCCGCGTACAGCGTCTGGTTCGCGGAACGCGTCTGGCTGAACAGCGATCCCGTGAGGCGGAGCCGCAGGTCAGGGGTCACCTGCCGATCCACCCCCACCTTGCCGTAGAACGCCGGTGAGCGCTTCTCGGGAGCAACCACCTGGCCGCGGATCTCGCCGCCCGTGATGCCGAGCATCCCCATCAGCCCGTTCGTGCGCACGTACACTTCGCCACCCACTTCGGTGGTGAAGGGATCGAGGATCAGGTTGCCGACGAACGGATTGTACATCGCGTTGCCGTTGTCGGTGCGGCGGAAGTGCGAATCGCCGTAGTTGATCTCGAAGTGGCCGAGCTTCAGCGTCACGTAGTCCATCAGGGTTTCGAGTGCCGGCACCTTGATCGGCGTGTCGTCGATCAGCAGGTAGCCGTCCTTCACCCACGTCTCGTTATGATGCCGCGACGAGAGGTAGGAGGTGAGCGCCACGCGGATTCCCGGGGCGAGCTGCGCATTCAGGTAGAGGTTCGCGGTGGCGTTGTTGAATCCGTTGCCGATCGCGATCAGCTCGTTCTGGTTGACCTGCGTATTCGGGTCCGGCTTCATCGCCGCCGTGTTGTCGTGCGACAGCCCCTGGAACTGCTGCGTGAAGGCCGCGCCAAAGCTGAGCTGGAAGCCGGTGAATGGCGTCGGGTCATTCTTGGGTGCCTCGAACGTGTTCAGCCCGCGCTTGTCCTGCAGCCGGATGTGCTGGATCACGCTCGGTGGTACGAGCGCCGGCTCCGCCGCCGGCGGGGTGGAGTCGCGGCCGGCGGTTGCGGCCGGCGCCTTCCGGGTGGAATCGTCACGAGCGGTCGGGCCGTTCTGGGCGATCAGCGGCGCGCCGCCGATCAGCATCGCGCTCAGCGCGAGGAGCAGGGAATGGGTTCTCATGGTCATGGCCTCGGGTGGCACTTCAGTCCTTGAGCAGCAGATCGAACGCGACCGTCACCTTCTCGTTGACTTTCATGGTGCCCAGCATGAGGCTCGGTGGCTTGAGACCCCACTCCTTCATGCGGAGCTCGTGCGACCCGACGAGGCGCAGCGTGCCGTCGGGGCCCGCCGTCGCGTGCGCGAGCAGGGTGATCGGCCGCTCCACGCCACCCATGGCGAGTGTGCCATCCATCGTCACCTGCACGCTGTCCGCTGCCTTCGCGAGCGCGTACGACGCGAGATGGAACGCGATCGTCGGATGCTCCTTCGCCTTGAGTGCCTTGAGCATGTGTTCGTTCATCGTGCCGTTGCTGCAATCGAGCTTGCTCCCCGGGACCAGCAGCTCCACGGTGGTCACGGCCTGTGTGCCCGCGAGCGTCGCGGCCACCGCATCGGACGCCGATGCGATGTTCACGGTGAAATCGGTCGCGGCGCATTCGAACGACTTCACGGTCGACGTGCCACTGACCCGGATGCGGCTCTCTGGCTGCACCGCGAGATCGGCATCGCCGGGAGCGATGCTGATGGACGCGGGTGTGAGGAAGAGAAGCGCCGGAAGGACATTGAGGGTGTGCCAGCGCATGATCGGAACTCCTGAGAAGGACAGTGAATCGCACGCGCGATTCACGGCTGCATTCTAGGAAGTTCCGGGATCGACATCAGTCGGCGCTTCGCCGATTTCATGTGAGGGCGGCAGGCCCGGCGTGTCCGGAAGAACCCGACGACGCTGCCGCGCGGGTGCGTCGGGAAGGGCCCGCGGCGCGCGATGTCCGGGATTCCCCGGCAACGCGGAGCGGGTTGCCGTGCACACGTTCCACAGATTCACCGACACCCCGCGCGCACCGGCAACGACTATCGTAAGGCAGTCGTCGATCATCATCTCGTTCGAGGAGCCGTCGTGGACGATCCGGGATCTGGTCTTCTTGCGAACCGGAACGTGCTGCCGCTGTCGTTGCCCGCGCTGCTGTTGCTGATGCTCACCGCCATCGGCGCGCCCCGCGCCCAGGATGCCGGCACGCCAGGTACGGTCACGTCACCCCCTGTCGTCCACACGCCGGCGCCCGACGCGCGCGCGGACTCGCTCCCATTTCGCGTTGGTGAGCGGCTCGAGTACCACATTCGACTGGGCCGGTTCGGATCCAACGGCAAGGGGTCGATGACGGTGTCGGGGCCCGTCGATGTGCGCGGCACCGCAACCTGGCTGCTCCGGTTCGATTTCAGCGCGCGGGTCGGTCCGATCAAGGCGCAGGATGAAACCGAGTCGTGGCTCGACCCGGAGCGGATGACGGCGCTCCGCTTTCACAAGCGCGAGCGTCACCCCTTTGCGAACGGGACGCAGGACGTGGAGCTCTTCCCCGTGGAGCAGCGCTGGGAAGGAGCCGATGGCGCGCGCGGCGAGAGCCCCACCGATGCACCACTCGACGAGCTCTCATTCATCTACTTCATTCGCACGCTGCCGCTCGAGATCGACTCCACGTACACGTTCGATCGCCACTTCGAGGCCGGGCGCAACCCGGTCACGGTGCGCGTCGTGGGCACCGAAGTCATCGAGACGAAGGCAGGGACGTTCAACACCATCGCCGTCGAGATGCGCGTCCACGACCAGAAGCACTACGGCACCGATGCGGGGGTCATTCGCTTCAACTTCACGAATGACAGGCGACGCGTGCCGGTGCGCATCGAGAGCCGGGTGCCGCTCGTGGGGAGCGCGGTGCTCCTGCTCACGGCCGATACGCCTGACGAGTGACCCGCGCCAGCGCAGGCGCAACCGGGCGATACCCGGTCCGCCTGCGCCGCCAACGTCAGCGATGCGACTCGGCGAACTTCACGCTTCCCTCGTAGCTCACCATCCACTGCACGCCGAACCGGTCCACGCACGAGCCGTACTTCTCCGCCCACTCCGTTCGCTGCAGCGGCATCTGCACCTGGCCGCCGCTCGACAGTCCGTCGAAGAGCGTATCCGCCTCGTTCGCGCTCTCCGGCGCGAGCGTGATGTAGAAG
Organism: Gemmatimonadaceae bacterium; assembly: GCA_035698205.1. Taxonomy (GTDB): domain Bacteria; phylum Gemmatimonadota; class Gemmatimonadetes; order Gemmatimonadales; family Gemmatimonadaceae; genus DASSBZ01. Next base: position 3,700 of record DASSBZ010000058.1, read on the forward strand.
TTGGTGCCGAACGTGAGCGACTCCCCGTACGCGCCCACCGCGTCCGTGCCCATCAGCATGTTCTCGCCGCCGATGGGAAGCGCGATATGCGCGATCTTGTCGAGGTCGGCTTCAGCCACCTGCATCCCGTTGTCGGGAAAGTCGCGGAAGCGAACCACCATGGGGAAATCGCCGCCGAACACCGAGCGATAGTAGTTGAACGCCTCTTCGGTGTTGCCCTTGAAGTTGAGGTACGGGTTGGCTCCTTTCATGATCGCATCTCCAGGTTATCCGCGGGTGAATTCCAACGGACGTACCCTGCTGTCGATCGGCATCGCCGCCGATCGACAGTGAGCCGCCGCTGGCCGCCTCCACGTGCTGCAGGGGGCAGGCCAGTCGCCAAAGCGGCGCGCCACCTGATGCGTCACATTCAATGACGTGAAGCAGTCCCACCCTTTCCAGCGGCCGACGACGACGTGGCCGAGCGAATCCCGGACCGGCATACGTTTCCGCAGATGACGTCGGCTCCCCGTACTCCGCCCGTCGTGCGCCCAGCGCTGACCGAGGACCTGTCGGCGATGAACGCGATTGCCATGGGCGCCAAGCGCCACTGGGGCTACCCGGAACGGTGGTTGGACGCGTGGCGCGACGCGCTCACCATTCGCGCGGACGACCTCGAGCGTCACACCGTGATCGTCGCCGGCGCGCCCGGTGACGTGGTCGGGTTCGCCGTACTCGCCGACGCTCGTTCGCACTGGAGCCTCGAACACCTATGGGTCGCGCCGTCCGCACACGGCCGCGGCATCGGCCGCATGCTGCTTTATGCCGTGCGCGACGCTGCTGCCGGGCGGCGTTCCGGCGTGCTGCGCATCGAGTCGGACCCGTTCGCCGTTGGATTCTACGAACGTTGCGGGGCTCGACCTGTCGGCTTCGTGAGCGCACCGGTACTTGGCGAGCCGCGTCAGTTGCCGGTGCTCGAACTTCACGTGGAGCGCGACATCGGCCCACGCAGCGAAAGCTGACGGCGCCCGCGCAACGCGGGCGCCCGCGGCTCTACATGCCCGTCGCCTTCGCGACCGCCGCCGCCAGGTCGGTGTACGCCTGCTCGTTCAGCGCGCCGAACTTGAGATTGCGATACGTGATTTTCCCCGTGCCGTCGATCACGAAGACCGTGCGCGCATTGTACGGACGGTCGGCCATCGTCGAACCGTAGAGCTTTGCGACCACCTGCGCGGGATCCGACACGAGCGCGAAGGGGAACTTGTCCTCTGCGATCCAGCTCGCGTGCGTCTCGAGGCTGTCCACCGAAATGGGGAGCACCACGACGTCGCTGCCGGCGCCGGCGCCGAAGATCGTCGTGTACTCGTCGCGGAACTTCTCCAGCTCGACCGTGCACCCCCGCGAGCGATCGAGCGGATAGAACGCCAGCACCACGACCTTTCCGCGCAGGTCGGCGAGCTTCACGGACGCCGCGTTGACCCCCTTGGCGTCGGCGAAGCGCGCGCTGAAATCGGGCGCCATGGCACCCACCTCGGGTGCGATCGGCAGCACGGTTCCGGCGGACGTGTCGGTCTGTGCCGTGGCAGTCGAAGCCGAAAGCGCGAGCACGGCGCTCGCGGCGAGAAGTGACAGGCGGAACATGGGATGACTCCAGCGATTGGTGACATTCGGAAGCTCGCGCATGGGCGCGCGCCCGACCAGTGCAACCTGTGTCAGACACCGGTCAAGGCGCGCCGTTCCCGCACCTGATTCAGGCCAGCCCCTCGACGTACTCGGCCAAGAGCCCCGGAATCCCGCGCGATTGCGGCTCTACCCGCGCGCTGCCACGGCGCTGCCCAGCCGCAAGCCCACCAGAGCCGCGGCGATGCTGAGCACGAGACTCAGGGCGATGTACGTCGAAGCCCGGCGCCAGTCGCCCTCCTGCATCAGGCGCAACGTCTCCAGACTGAACGTCGAGAAGGTCGTATAGCCGCCGCAGAATCCGATCCCCGCGAACGCGCGCCACTCCGGTGCGACGGTGTCACCGCTCATGAGCGCGTACAGGAACAGGAGCAGGAACGACCCGGTGACGTTGACGGTCAGCGTGGCCCATGGCATCGCGCTGTTGCTCGCCGACTGCACCCAGCTGCCGACGCCGTAGCGCGCCAGCCCCCCGAAACCCGCACCCACGAAGATCGCAAACGCCATCATGTGGTTGTCTCCGGTGTCCACAGGACCGCCTGCGGCGGGCTCTCGCGGAGGTACGCAGAGGCACGAAAAGAGCCGGCCGCGCCACCGACCCGTGCGGACGAACTCGAAATCATGTCGAACTGAGTACCGTGAAATGCCGCCCCACATGTCCGATCACGAACCTCGGCTCCACCGGTGCACGTGAGGTGAAGTACACGCGGAGGCAGTAGCGCGGATCGTAGCTGTTCCCCAGCGCAATGTGCTCCCGGCAGTCGAACTCCTGCCCGTCGGGGCCGCGCACGAGGTACTGCTGCCGTTGTCGTTGCGGCGTGGAACTCGCGATGCCGCCGCGGTAGTCGATCCCGAGTTCACGGAACGCATCACGCAGCGAGGTCCCCAGCGCCCCCTCCTGGCGGCGCCGCGCCACGCTCGCCATGGCGTCGAGGATCACGGCCACCTGGTCCGGACTCGTGTAGGGACTCTCCGCCGCCGCACGTTCGGCCGCATCGAGGACGAGCAGTGCATCGCCGTGCGACGTGGCGGCCTGCCTCACGACATCCACCAGCGTGAGCGCCTCGTCGTCCTCATGGTGCTCGTCATCGTCCGGACGTACGTCATCGTGCCCGGCGGCCCCGTCGCACGAACCCGTGTCAAGCGCATCCGGGGCGTTCCCCGACAGCTGTCGTGTGAGCAGATCCTCGATGCCGCCGATGCGGCGTTCGAGCGACGTCGAACTCGCCGAACGCACCGCGGTGGTCGTTCGCAGGCGTCCGATCTCGTCGACGAGCGCCACGTTTACTTCCATCAATCGCTCGATCGCCGATGCGAGTCCGCCGAGCTGCCTGCCCAGATCCGCGAGCAGCGGCGGCATTGAGGCAATCGCCGACAATTCCTGCGCCGGTAGTGCGCTGACCGGTGCCGGCGACGCCGCGGCCGGTGCCGGCACCGGTGACTTCGTCGGCGCCGCCGCGGGTGCAGGAGTCGCAGGGGGTGCAACCGCAGCTGCGGCACTCGGCGCGGCTGCGCGACGTCGCTCATCCACACCGACCGGCACCGACACACGCACGGCCGCGTGCCGACCCAGCTTCCCGCGCAGGTCCGCTCGCATGACTGGATCGATGAGCCGATCGCGAACCAGGAGCGGATGATCCTCGGGGCGGTCGGCGCACGAGAAGCCGGGCATGTAGACGCGAAGCGCGCCCCAGTAGCAGCTCAGGCGACGGTCGCCGAGTGAATCGCTCAGCCGGAAGGTGGTGGGGTGGCGCTCGATGACGATGAGCGACGCGAGACCAACCAGCTCATCGGCGATCTCCGCCGGCGGAACGGCGAACCCGCCATCCTCCAGCGGCGATTGCACCGCCACCGGCAGCTCACGGTCGTCGGCCAGCAGGACATGCCGTACGAAATCGTCCACATCACCGTCCGGCAGCACGTGTGGCGCGCAGTCGCTGCCGGCGCACGTGAGACGCAGGCTCCGGTTGATGTCGGTGAGCCAGGCCGGCCGGGCCTGCCCCGCGCCCACCATCCCGCGTACGCTCGCCACCCCGGTGTCGGCCGTGACGCGAACGGTGAGCGACGCCTGGGCGTGCTGCTCAGTGAGCACCACATGTGTGGTACACGGGGCCCCCGCCACGAACGGATGCTTGTGTCGCCAGATCAGCTCACCGGTCCACGCGCCGCCATCATCGAGCGTCTCCCATCGCAGCCCCTGGAATCGACCCACCGGCTGCACCACGCGCCGCTCGCGCGTGAGCGGCGGCGCATCCTGCCAGACGTGCGCGATGGCACCACCCAGCACACCGAGCACATCGTGCACGACGCTCCCGTTCCCGATGCGCGGACGCAGCCGGAACTTCGCCGCGTAGAGCACGTTGGCGTCGTCGCCGGCGCAGAGGTCATCACGCCCGATCGACTCGGAGACGATGGCGGCGGCGCGTCCAACCGCCCGCCACCCGGTAGCAGTGACGTGTTCGTCGCGGTAGCGGGATTGCGACGCTGGCGTATTCGAGCGGTCGTCGCGCGGCATAGAGGGAGATTCGGGTTCTCGACGACGTGGCGCGCGCCGCCACCCGGTTCAAGCTATCACGGCACGCGGCGCTTCGCCGCGATCTCGCTCACGGCGGCCGTGCATCAGGCCGCCTTGTCTGGGCCTGAGAGCCACGCCGAGCCCGATGAAGGCCAGCGCGAGCGCCGCGATCGCGACCCGCAGTGGTGATGGAAGATGGTGGAGTGATCAGTACGATGCGCGTGCTGCGCCCGTGCCTTCAACCCGGCAGCAGATCTTCCAGGGCACGGCGCGGCGTGCCGCTACCGCGGAGGCAGCAGGCAGCGGGCGGCGTTGCGGACCGGTGTCGGGGTCGCGGGAGTGTTGGCGAGTGATGCGAGCGTCGCGCGGATCCGACGCTCGTAGTCGGAGGGTAGAGGCAACCCCACCGGCAGTCCCTCGCGGGCGGCAAGAATCATCGCTTGACAGCCTTGGGTGAAGTACATGAAGTCCTTCGTCCGGATCGTGTCGGCCCCCTGCGTGAGGCCGGCGTAGCTGAACACGTACTGCGGTTGCATCAGCACGATCAGGTGCCGCACCGCGAAGGCACGCGCCTGCGGGGTCGCC
>DASSBZ010000059.1:0-3202 GCA_035698205.1 Gemmatimonadaceae bacterium
CCGCGCCGTGGGGTTCGCGTCCGGTTCGACGACCCACTCGATGTTCCCGCCCCCGGCCAGCGTTACGCGGCGCTCCATGGTATCGCCGAACCGCCGAACGACGACCGTGACCTGGTCCCCCGCCGCGTGCCGCGCCAGCAGCGAGTCGATGTTCGTGGAGGCAACCGCGACACCGTCGATGGACACCAGGAGGTCGTCGCGCATCACGCCGGCGGCAAGTGCCGGACTGTCGGGGAACAGCCGCGCGACCGACACGCCGCCCTCGCCCGCCGCGAGCCGCCATCCGAAGGTCGCGGCAGGGCGGCCGGCGTCGGCGCGCGCCGTGGCGGAATATCCCACCAGGCGAAGCGTGGCGTCCCATGGCAGCTCGTCGGTGCCGGCGACATACCGTGAGAAGAAGTCGGCAAGCGACCTGCCGGCCACCTCCTCGGCGGCGCGCTGGAAGCCGTCCTCAGGGTAGCCGTGCCCCTGCATGTAGTAGCGCGTCCAGAGCAGGCGCATCACATCATCGAGCCCGCGCGCGCCGTCCGTGGCGTCACGGATGGTGAGGTCGAGGAGGAGCCCAAGCGCGGATCCCTTGGCGTAGAAGGAGATGGCCTTGTTGGAATTGCCGTCGCCGTACCCCGAGTGCCACGCGGTCAGCGACGACAGCTCCGCGCTGGTCACCAGCCGTCCGGGCGTATCCTGCAGCGACGTGATTTCCGAGCCTAACGAAGCGCGGAGCGCTGGTTCCGGGAGCAGCCCGGCGCGAGCGCGCAGCAGGATGGCGTAGTACGACGTGATCCCCTCGGTGACCCAGTTCAGCCGCGTCAGTTGCGGCGTGGAATAGTCGTACGGCCACATCGCCGCCGGCCGGATCCGCTTGACGTTCCAGGCGTGGAAGAACTCGTGCGCCATGATGGACAGGAAGCCGTCGTAGCCGCCCGCACTCCGGAACAGGTCGTCCTGCACCACGTACGATGCGCTGGCCTCGTGCTCCACCGCATGGCCGAACGGGTACGGCACGAGCTGGAAGAGGTGCCAGTATTCGGGGAACGGGGCCACGCCGATCACGGCGACGGCCTCGCGCGTGAGTCGCGAGACATCGGCAATGATCTGCTGCCGCGAATAATTGCCAAGTTCCAGTGGACCGGCGACCGGCCGGAAAGCCAGGTGATAGTTGACGTCATCGACGTCATAGTCCCAGAGCACGAGGTCGGGCGAGCCAATCGTTGGCGAGTCAACCAGTCGGTCGTAGTTCGGTGCCGTGAAGCGGTGCGTGCCCCCCCGCGCGGGAGCGAGCTGCGTGGCGACCGTCCACTCGGCGGGGGCTTCGAGCGCGAGCGTGGCGGGGCTGGCCTTCCGCCCCTCCACCCACGGCAGGAGGTTCACCGGATTGAAGTAGGCCACGTTCGGCGTGAGGGTGGAGCTCCCCGCATCGAAGGTATGCGCGTAGTAGTCGAACTCGAGGGTGACCGAGCCGGCGGTGCCGGGGTCGACGCGCCACGAGTCGAGATCGATCCAGCGTGCGGGGAGCGTCTTCCCGCCGGCGCCGCGAGCGCGCACGCTCTGCACGTTCGCGGCGTAGTTCTGCACGATATATCGCCCCGGTCGCCAGGCAGGCAGCGAGAACACGACGGGTTCCCCCCGGGCGGCGGCGGTCACCGTGACGTGGTAGAGCTGCGATGCGGGGTTGTCCCAGCCGATGGTGTATCGAACGGTATCCGTCGCCGCGGGTTGAGCCGCGAGCGGCGCCGCGAAGGCAAGTAACAGGGCGAGGCTGAAGGCAAGCACGGCAAGCTCCGGTCAGGTCTGGGGAAAAACATGGTGCGCGGGGCACGCAGGCAGCACCCTGCTGCGCGCAGGAAGTAGCGTGCTCTTCCGGTCCCGACCCTGATTAGCGCACTATTACCATGCGCCACCCTCCACCAGGGGTTCTCGTGATGGTCGCATCGCTCGAAGGGCGTACACCGCTCGTGGGACGCGCGCGCGAACTCGACGTGCTCACGTCGGCGCTCGACAGCGCGAAGTCGGGGCGCGGCAGCGTGCACATGGTGACCGGCGAAGGCGGGGTGGGCAAGTCACGACTCACGGTCGTGGTGCACGAGCTCGCATCGAGCCGCGGCTTCGCCGTCGTTACCGGTCGCGCATTTCCCGTGGAGACGGGGATCCCGTACGCGCTGTTCGCCGATGCGTTCGTCCCCCTGCTGCGCGACATGCCGACTGCCACGTTGCAGACGCTCACGCGCGGCGGCGCCTCGGAGATCGCGATGCTCTTCCCCGCGCTCCGCACCGATGCCGCCCCGCCGCGCGTGGGCGATGCCGCCGAGCTCAAGCCGCGGCTGCTGGATTCGTTCGGACAGCTCGTGCAGCGCCTCGCGCGAAAGGAACCGCTGCTCGTCGTGCTCGAGAACCTCCAGTGGGCGGACCCGTCATCGTTTGACCTCCTCCACTTCGTCTCGCGCACCGCCGACGCACATCCACTCGTCCTGCTCTGCACCTACAACGAAGCGCAGCGCGAGACCAACCCGATGCTGCGCGCCACGGAGCAATCGCTGATCTCCCTCGGGAGGCTCGAACGACATCTGCTCCCACCGCTCACGATCGAGGAAACAACGGAGCTCGTCACGCTTCAGTTCAACGTGGCGGCACCGGTGGTCGAGGACTTCGTGCGGCTGCTGCACGATCGCACGCGGGGTAATCCGTTCTTCATCGAGGAAACGCTGAAGGCGCTGGTGCAGTCCGAGCGGCTGCATCGCGACGGCGAGCGCTGGTTGGGGTGGGAGACCGAGCACCTGGCGCTGCCCACCAGCATTCGCGACGCGCTGCGCGCCCGCTACGATCGCCTCTCGCCGACGGCTCAGGACGTGGTGATCCTTGCCGCGGTCGTGGGTACCACGGTTCCGCACGCGCTGATCGAGGCGATGGCCGAGGTCGATCAACCGGTCCTGCTCGCGGCGGTCGACGAACTCCTCCGCGAGCGCGTCTTCGTGGAATCGCCGGGAGATGGCGTGCTCGCCTACGAGTTCATGCATCCATTGATGCAGGAGATGCTATACGCCGAGATCGCACGCGCACGAGTACGCGCACTGCACGCGCAGATCGCGGACTCGCTCGAGGGATTGTACGGGGCAACCGCCACCGATCACGCCGATGAACTCGCGGTGCACTTCCTGCGCGCGGAGTCGCCGGCACAGTCGGATCGCGCCTGCCGGTACGCCAC
>DASSBZ010000060.1:0-11019 GCA_035698205.1 Gemmatimonadaceae bacterium
TCGACGCCGATCATCAACTTCCCGCAGTCCGCCATCCTCGGGCTCCACAAGACCCAGGACCGGCCGGTGGCGGTGGACGGGCAGGTGGTGATCCGGCCGATGATGTACGTGGCGCTCTCGTATGACCACCGGATCATCGACGGGCAGCAGGCGGTGCTCTTCCTGGTGCGGGTCAAGGAGCTGATGGAGGATCCGGGGTCGATGCTGGTGGGGTAGGGAGCGCGGTCACCCCGGTCGGGTTGACCGGCCGTTCCCAGGGGGTGCGGCACGGACGGCCCTCCCATCTGGTGCAGGACGACGGGCCGTTTCATGTTATTGGCGTGCCGGCTCGCGGCGCCGGCACAAGGCGACTGCCTACACCCCGTCCGCGTCAGGAGCAGTGCCCATGCGTCGAGTACTCGGCTGCCTCGTGCTCTCCACCGTCGTTGCCTGCGCGCCCGGGGAGGAAGCGGCTGTCGTCGATACCACCGCCGCGGCAGCGGTCGCGCCACCCGCCGCTGCGCTCACCGCGGACATGCTGGTCGGGACGTGGAGCTCGACCGCAAAGATGGATGGCTCCGACTCTGTCGTGAGCCGCTCGACGGTCACCACGTCGATGGATTCGACGGGCGCGCTCGTGTCATCGATCCAGTTCGAGGGCGCGAGCGAGGCGATGCCGATGCGCCTGATCAGCATGGCGGGCGACAGCATCGTGCAGGAGTTCGGTCCCTATCATCGGAGCAATGTGGCGACGAATCCGATGGTGACGACGACGATCGTGACGCGCGTGATGGGTGATCATCAGATGGGCACGTGGGTCGCGCGCCCCGTTTCGGCCGCCGATCCCGTGGTGAGCGGCACGTTCGAGGCGATGCGCATGCCGTAAACGCCGGCGCGCGCGCAGGCCGTCGCGGGGCCGTCCCTCACCAGGGGCGGCCCCGCGTCGCGTTCTGTCAGCATTTGACCACCGTTGTCAACTCTCTGTCACGACCGCAAACCATTCCCGCGGCGGGTGTATCAAACCATGCAGAAGCCGGGCAGGTTACCAGCGGCCGCCGCACGGACGGTGAGCCACGGGCCGACACCTTTTCGCCCGATCCCCGTAGTAGGGACCAACAGGAGCTGCAGATGTCGTCATCGTCCTATGCGTTCACCCCCATTCCCGCCGCGCGCTCATCCGTACCGCGACGTCCTGCGATTCTGCAGGAGCTGTCGGGCTTCTGGCGTGGACAATTGATGGCCGCCGACGGCGATGTGAGCACGCCGTTCACGCTGATCCGCGATGCATCGGCGGATGCGTCGGTGGCGGGGCGTTTCCTCTTTTTCTCCACCAGGGATGTCCCGCCCACGGGTGTGCGCCTGCTGGAGGCGAGCCAGAGCGCGTTCGTGGCGCTGGTGGGTCCGTACTGGGATCCGCGCGAGAACGCCGAGATGGTGATGATTCTCGAGGGGCGTCGGGTGGACGAGCGCATGACGGGCCGGTTCAACACGCGGTTCGCGCGGTCCTCGCGGAAGGGCGCCGAGGGGCGGTTCGTGGCGGTGCGGCAGGGGGCGGAGGTAGGGGCGCGTTAGGCGGCGTGCTGCGTGCTGTTTGCCAATGTCAACATCACGCTGCATCGCTGCACGCTGTATGCTGGTGGCGGCCTGCAACCGGGTTTCTGCGCGCGATGCCGAGGATTTATTGTCGGGGCGCAGCCTGCAGCGCGCTGCACGCTGCCGGCAGGCGGCGGGCGGCGTGGCAGGAAGATGATGGGGGGTGCGGTTGGTTGACGGCGCGGTTGGTTGACGGCGGGGGGAGCGGCACTCCGAGGTTCCCTAAGACATTCGGTACACCACAATGCGCGGTACACCGTCGTCGTCCTTTCGCGTCACGGCGAGCATGTCAGCTCTGGACCAGAGCACAGTCGCATCATGCGGAAGGCTCACGCGGTATGCCACCTCTCCTTCCTGATCGAGAACCGTCCATTCGACTGGTGAGCGTCCATCACTCACTCGTCGAAGCCATGTGTACCCGTCCTTTCCTGAGCTTACCGCCGTAACCGCTGGCGCGAAATCGGGAATGTCAAGGGCGGCGCGTACGCGCCGGTCGATCTCGTCGCGTCTCTCATTCGGCATGCGTCGCTGCAGGATATCGCCGAGTCGAGCGATCTCGATGTCGACCAGTCCCTTGGGCACGGCAGCAGGTTCGTGTGAAAGACTGACATCGAATCCACGGGTGCCGTCGAGGCCTACCTTCCGGACTCGCACCGCTGTCCTGCCGCGCCCGGTAGTCTCGCGCATGATTGCGATCGCGGCCCGACCATCGTGCGTAACGTGCAGAAGAGGCGCGTCCGAAAATGGTTGTGGCGCCAATATGGCGCCCGCACCCGTTTCGATCAGCAGCGCCTCGGCTGGATAGTTGACCGAGATGACGGTGTCGACCGAGGAGCCCGTGATGGCGACGACCATTCGCGATTGCGCTTGCGTGGGCGAAAGCATGATCAGGCTCAGAGCGACCACTCCGCCCCGGGCAGTCCGCGAGGGGATGCCGCCACTGACTATCGTCTGAGTACGGGCGAACGAAAGTTCCGGAGTGAAAGTCGTGATTCGGCGATGCGTCGCATCGCCGATCCAGAGCGAGTCGCCCTGGAGTCCCATCGACTGAGGCCATCGAAACTCGCCGGGCCCGTCGCCGCTCCCACCCAGCGACTTGACATGCTTCCCAGTCGAATCGAAGACGAGTATCCGGCGGTCCGCAGCCTCGAGCGCGGCGAAGCGACCATCCGGAAGGCGCTCGATAGCCGCGATCACCGTAAAGCGATATCCCGCCCCCTCAGAAGGAATCCTGACGATAGGCGTCACCGATCGCTCGCGAGTCCCAGCCTGGGCCGGCACCGACGTCGATACGGCCGACGAGCACACGAACACGGCGAACGATGCCGTTCGGGATATCCGGGACCAGATCATCAATCCTTGTCCTGGAACGTGATTCCAAAGGGTCCAGACACGGATCCGTTCGCGGATCGTCCGGATTGAACCGGTTCATCTGCGTTCCACCACAGCGCGACGAAGGTCACGACGAACAGCAGGAGAGCGGGCATATACTCCTACCGACATTTCAGGGCTCCGAACGGTTGCCCGCCGTGATGCACCGTCGCAGGTCGGGCTCCCGGACGCTGGTTCGTTCAGCCGCCGGAAATGCGAAGTCGTACCACGCTCTGTGCTCCATCTGCGTCAGCCGCAACACCCAGCGCCGCCTTGCCGTTTACCACGAGACCCCTCAACTGCACGTTCGCTGGCCACTGTACGACGGAAAGCCAGCGTCCGCGCCGGTCAAAGACGTCGGCCTCGTGAGGTGCATCCGGGGGCGTCGAATGCTGTATCCAGAGGTGCCCGTTCAGGTCGAAGCCGATGCCGGCAAGCGGTGGGTGCCTGTCAGGCACGCCGAATGGAAACGCCCCTCTGGTGCGCCGCTTCACGGACGATACGACCTCGTTCGCATACTTCCGCTGGCGTTCCGACAGCGGAGCACCTCTGGCTCCCGGTCGCGCAACACCAGTGATACGCGCGCCGGTTGAGTCACGCCAGATCACCACGTATCTCGACGACACGGCCTCAACGAACTCGCCACCGTCACCTAACGTGCGCAGAAGCGTGGGCCCATACGGTTGTACATAGTTGGCAGCCGTGGCAATGCCGTCGGGCGTGACGTCGCGATAGACGAACTCGGCCAGGCTGTCCGGCGGTGGCTCGTGAAGCACCAGCTCATTCACGGTGCGGCCAAGCGAGTCGAGCACGACTCGCGCTGTACGCTTGGCGCCCATCGTCTCGAGCGACGTTTGACTGATGTACTGCAGGTTCCCGTGGAAGAAGGTCCATCGTGAGCCCTCGCGTGCCGGGCCCGCAGGCATTCGAATTGTCCAGAGGAAGTTGGCGCTGTCCGGGAAGATCGCGAACACGCTGAAACGCCGATTCCCCGTCTCCTGAATCCAGAGCCGGCCGTGTGAATCCATGCCCATGCAACACGGCTGCAGCAAATCGCCTGGACCCCGCCCGCGCCGGCCGATGGTGTATCGGTACGCACCGCTGCTGTCGAATACGCGTACTTCGTGCGCGGGACTGTCGGCAACATAGATGTTCCCGCTCGTATCCATGGCGAGACCACGCACATCCCCGAAGATGTACGGATCCCTGTCTTCCGTGGACGCATGTCCTATCATCAGGTCAACCGAGGCAACCAGACGCGCAGGACGCTCCTGCGCACTACATGCTGCAGCATGAACGACCAACTGCAGTACGGCGCCAATCCCGAGTGCGATTATCCTTGCCATTTCCGGTTTCCCCTGGTTCCATGCGGTATGCGACAGGCAGTGCCAAGAGGTCGCGCGTACCGCCTCACGTCAAGCAGTGCGGATCCCCCCCGGTCACCTCCCGCAGCACTTCGACCGCCCGGTCCCGAGCACGGCGACCACTCTGCCACGCAGGCCACGGTCAACTGCGTGCCCGGCCGCGCCGCCGACCGTATCTTTCACGAGTCGGTCGCTTTACCTGCCCCTCCCCCACCAGATCCGCCCCGATTTCATGTCCAGCGCCCCACAACCCGCCGACGTCGTCGTCATTGGCGGCGGCCCCGGCGGTTACGTCGCATCCATCCGCGCCGCCCAGCTCGGCCTCTCCACCGTCTGCGTCGAGATGGACCAGACCCTCGGCGGTACCTGCGTCAACGTCGGCTGCATCCCCTCCAAGGCGCTCCTCCAGTCGTCCGAGCACTACGAGTTCGCCCGGCTCCACGCCCGTGACCATGGCGTGACCTACGCCGACGTCGGCTTCGATCTCCCCGCCATGCTCCGCCGCAAGGACGAAGTGGTCGCCCAGAACACGCGCGGCGTCGAGTTCCTGTTCAAGAAGAATCGCATCACCTGGGCGAAGGGGCGCGGCACCCTCGGCGCCGATCGCACGGTCACGGTCACCGCCGCCGATGGCACGGTCACCGCGTACCAGGCCGCGAACGTCATCATCGCCACCGGCTCCGTCCCCATCGAGCTCCCCTTCCTCAGGTTCGATGAACGGCGCGTGCTCTCCAACGTCGGTGCGCTCACCATCCCCGAGGTACCGCGCCACCTCGTCGTGATCGGCGGCGGCGTGATCGGACTCGAGCTCGGCTCGGTCTGGCGGCGACTCGGCGCGCAGGTCACGGTGGTGGAGCTGATGCCGACGATCCTCCCGGGCTCCGACGCCGACATCATCAAGGAAGCCGAGAAGGTGTTCCGGAAGCAGGGGCTGGAGCTGCGCACCGGCACGAAGGTGACCGGCGCCACCATCGAGGATTCGCGCGTGGTCGTCAACATCGAGAAGGACGGCCAGACCGAGTCGCTCGACGCCAGTCACGTGCTCGTCTCCGTCGGACGCCGGTCATCGCTCGGCGGCATCGACGCCGCCGCACTCGGACTGGCAACCGGCGCGCGCGGCGAAGTCACCGTCGACAACCAGATGCGCACCAACCTCCCCGGCGTCTTCGCCATCGGCGACGTGACCGGCGGCAAGCTGCTCGCCCACAAGGCCGAGGAGGAAGGGGTGATTGCCGCCGAGGTGATTGCGGGCAAGCCCGTGCACATGCACTATCACAACATGCCGTCCATCGTGTACACGTGGCCCGAGATCGCCTCGGCGGGGCTCACCGAAGACGAGGCAAAGGCGCGCGGTCGCCCGTACAAGACGGGTCGGTTCCCCTTCTCCGCCAACGGTCGCGCGCGCACCATGGCCGAGACCACCGGCTTCGTGAAGTTCATTGCCGACGCCGAGACCGACGAGCTGCTCGGCGCGCACATGATCGGACCTAACGTGTCCGACCTCATGCCCGAGGTGGTGCTGGGGATGGAGTACCGCGCCTCGTCCGAGGACATCGGGATCACCGTGCACTCGCACCCGACGCTCTCCGAAGCGGTGAAGGAGGCCGCGCTCGGCGTCCTCGGGCGCGCGATTCACATCTGACGCCGCGCCGCCACGTGGACGGAGGGTTGCGCGTACCTAACGCCGTTCATCCGGACCCGGCCTACCTTACCGTCGTCTTCGATTGCGATTCGACGCTGAGCGATCTCGAGGGCATCGATGCGCTGGCGGCGGATCATGACATGGAGGTCCGCGCGCTCACCGACGCCGCGATGCGCGGTGACGTGGCGCTGGAGGAGGTGTACGCGCGCCGGCTGGAGATCGTCAAGCCGTCGGCGCAGCGGCTGGAGTGGCTCGGGCGACTGTATGTCGGCATGGTGCTGCCTGACGCGAGGGCCGTCGTGCGGATCCTGCGCGAGGCCGACGTCCTGGTGCGCGTGGTCTCCGGCGGGCTGCTGCCGGCCATCCTCCATGTCACCCGCGATCTCGGCATCCCCGACTGGGACGTCTTTGCGGTCGACGTCACATTCGACGAAAAGGGCGAGTACGCCGGGTTCGACCGCGAGTCGCCGCTCGCGCGCTCCGGCGGCAAACGCGACCTGATTGCATCGTGGGACGACGTACCCCGCCCCATCATGATGGTCGGCGACGGCACCACCGATCTCGAGACGAAGCCGGTGGTCGACCGGTTCGTCGCATTCGCCGGTGTGGTGGAGCGCACCGCCGTGGTGGATCATGCCGACGTCGTACTGCGCGACAAGTCCCTCGCGCCCGTGCTCACACTGGCGCTGGGGCTCGAACGCCCGCTCACCCGCGATGCGCGATACGTGTACGAGCGCGGCCATTCCATGCTCGCGCGAGCCGTGCCGCCGGCTGATTGAGTTCAGCCGCCGACTCGGCGATCCGCCGCGGCTTCGCTCTTTCCCTCCCCCCTCCCCCTTCACCGCCGACCGCATGCCCTCCTCAGCAACCACCGCCGATTCCATGGCGCTTCCGCGCTGGACCGGTCGCTTCTTCCTGCCGGGACCGACCGAGGTCCGCCCCGATGTCCTCATGGCGCAGACGCGACCGATGATCGGGCATCGCGGCAAGGCCATGGAGGAGCTGATGGAAAGGCTGCAACCTGGTCTCCGCGCCGTGTTCCGGACCTCACGTCCGGTGTATGTCGGCACCAACAGCGCGACGGGATTCATGGAAGCCGCACTGCGCAACGGCGCCCGGCAACGCGTGCTCTCGCTCGTGAACGGGGCCTTCAGCGAGCGATTCTTCCAGATCGCCGTGGCGTGCGGCTTCAACGTGACGCCGTTGCGCGTGGCGAACGGTGAGGTGCATGCGCCGGAACGCGTGGCTGATGCGCTGCTCGAGACCGGTGCGGACGCGATCACCGTCGTGCACTCGGAGACGTCGACCGGTGCGATGAACCCCGTGGCCGAGATCGCACGTGTGGCGCACGATGCCGGCGTGCGCGTGCTCGTGGACAGCGTGTCCGGCATGGGCGGACTCGCGGTGGAAACGGATGCGTGGGAGCTGGAGTTCGTGCTGACCGGCTCGCAGAAGGCGCTGGCGCTGCCGCCGGGACTCGCCTTCGGCGTGGCGAGCGAGCGGTTGCTCGAGACCGCCGCCGGCAACGATACGCGCGGGATCTACTTCGACCTGCTCGAGTTCGATCGCTACGCGAAGAAGCACCAGACGCCGAGCACGCCGGCGCTCTCGCTGCTGTACGCCACCGAGCAGCAGCTCGGGCACATCATGGCCGAGGGGATGGACGCGCGGTGGGCGCGTCACGAGGCCATGGCGCGCCGCATGTGGGCGTGGGTGGACGAACAGCGCGACCGCGGTGCGGGCGTCGGTATCCTGGCGCCGGAGGGCGCACGGTCGCACACCGTGACGTGCATAACGATGCCCGAGGGTATGAAGGGGAGCGACGTTGTCGCCGCCATGAAGACGAGGGGGTTCACCATCGCAACCGGCTATGGCGCCCTCAAGGAGGACATGGTGCGCATCGGCCACATGGGCGAACACACGGTGGATGAGCTGGACGCGCTGCTCGACGCACTCGCCGAGGTGGTCGCTCCATGAGCGCAACGCAGCCCTTCCGCGTCGTGGTGGCGGATTCGATCGCGCTCGATGGCCTGGCGCCGCTGCGCGACGACCCGCGCTTCACGCTCGACGTGCGCGCCAGGTTGTCGCCCGACGAGCTGGCCGACGCCCTGGTGGACGCCGATGCCGTGCTCGTACGCAGCGCCACGCGGATCACACGCGCGTCGCTGGCGCGCGCCAACCGGTTGAAGGCTATCGGGCGCGCCGGCGTCGGGGTGGATACGATCGACGTCGACGCCGCCACCGAGCGCGGGATTCCCGTGCTGACGGCACCCGCGGGCAACACGACGAGCGCCGCCGAGCTGACCATGGCGCTGCTGCTCTCGCTGGTGCGGCGCGTGGCAGCCGCCGATCGTTCCATGCACGCCGGCGAATGGGAGCGCGGCCGCTTTGCCGGGGTGGAGCTGCATGGGAAGGTCCTCGGCCTCGTCGGGGCCGGCCGGATCGGCGGCGAGGTGGCGATCCGCGCCCGCGCGTTCGGCATGCGCGTGCTGGTGCACGATCCGTTTCTGAACGCCGAGCGCGCGCTGGCGCTCGGTGTGGAGAGCGTCTCGCTGGACGACGTGATCGAACGCGTGGACGTGCTCTCGGTGCACGTCCCGCTCACCGAACAGACGGAGGGATTGATCGATGCGGCGGCGATCGCGCGGATGAAGCCGGGCGCCATCATCCTGAACGTGGCGCGCGGCGGCATCGTGAATGAGGATGCGCTCGTCGAGGCGTTGCAGTCGGGGCAGTTGCGTGGGGCCGCGCTCGACGTGTTCGCGCAGGAACCGTTGCCGGCGGAGCACGTGCTACGCACCATGTCGAACGTCGTGCTGACGCCGCATCTGGGTGCGTCGACGGTGGAGGCGCAGCAGAACGTGGCGCTGGAGATCGCCGATGCCGTGCGTTCGGCGCTCCTCGAGGGGGATCTGTCGCGGGCCGTCAACGCGCCGGTGGTTGGCGGCGAGGACATGCGCCGGCTGCGGCCGTTGCTCCCGCTGGCGCGCTCGCTTGGCCGGCTGGCGATGGCGCTGGCCGACGGACCGCTGGCGCATGTGGAGGTGCGTTATGCGGGGCGACTGCCTGGCGGGCTTCGCATGATCGCCGCGAGCGCCGTGTCGGGGGCGTTGTCGACCGCACTCGACGAGGATGGGGTGAACCTCGTCAACGCGCTCCCGCTGGCGACGTCGCGTGGTATCAGCGTCGATCAGGTGCGCCTCGACCCGACCGCGGCGTTTCCAGAGTCGATCGAGGTGCGCGTGCGGACCGACACCGGCTCGCACCGCACCGGGGGCGCGCTGCTGGGCGACTCGTACGAGCGCATCCTGCAGGTGGACGACTTTCGTGTGGACATGCCGTCGCACGGCGCGCTGCTCGTGCTGCGCAACCGCGACGTGCCCGGCGTGATCGGCCGGGTGGGGACGTTGCTCGGTGCGGCTGGCGTGAACATCGCCGGGTATCATCAGTCGCGCCTGGCGGCCGGCGGCGACGCGCTGGCCGTGATCGCCGTGGACGCTGCGCCTGACGCACGCACGCTCTCGGCGCTCCGCGGGCTGGACGAGGTGAGCGAGGCGCGGTTTGTGGCGCTGTGATGCGAGGTCGGACCCGGGGTCAGGTCTTGTATTGATGCCTCCAGCCGGGTCCGGGATCAGGTCGCCTGCGGCGCTACCGCGGAGGACGCAAAGTACCTAGAGGTTCGCGGAGAACTGATCCCCCAAACGAGCGCGCACATGCCAGACGACGAGACGCAACGCTTCGTACTGACGCCTGAGCAGCGTTCACGGCTGGTGCCGAACATCGACATCGATGCGCTCGAGCGCTTTCTGTGGATCGCCGGCAAGACCGACGACGAGCGAAGCGCGCTGCTACAGGTTTTCATGCAGCAACCGGGG
Source organism: Gemmatimonadaceae bacterium (assembly GCA_035698205.1). Taxonomy (GTDB): domain Bacteria; phylum Gemmatimonadota; class Gemmatimonadetes; order Gemmatimonadales; family Gemmatimonadaceae; genus DASSBZ01. Next base: position 9,825 of record DASSBZ010000060.1, read on the forward strand.
CACAACACATCATTTCAAGTGATTGGTACGACGGCGAGCAACCCCACCATCGAGGCGCTGCTCGCCAGGATCTATGCGCCAATGCGGGAAGCGTGCGGCGGGGATGCGATCGCGAATTCCGAATCGCGATTGCCCGGCCGTGAGCTTGCGCGAGCGAAGCTCAAGGCGAAGGAGCAGACTTCGACAAGGGCTCGCGCATCCTTGCTGGTGAGAAGAAGTATGCCACCTCGCACTTCGCCTCTGACGCGATACCCGGCTTCGAGCTGGTCTGCTGTCATCGATCTCCACCTCACTTCGGTCGGAATGGGTTTTGAATCGCGGCGTCGGGAATCCAGTTCGGATCGTTCCACGTTTCCGCTGCGCAGCCGCTCCTGCGACTAGGCATCGCTCTTGTCGAACCGCGCGATTTCGCTCAGCGGGGCCGCAGCCGTTGTCCCAGGAACAATGCCGCTCCACTCCGGGCGACCAGCCGTAATCACTTCGACGACGTCGTACACCACCTCCTCGCGATCCTCAAGGTCAACATGGATGATCCGAGCTCTCACGACATGGCCATCTGCAAAGTGCAGAACTACTACGTTTCCTTCATACCGCCGCAGGTCCGGATTCGGCATGGTCATCTCGAGTTACCACCAGATGAAAGACTTGATCAGCAGATGCGTGTTTCCGCCAGTGGTCTTGTTCACTAGATTCGCAACGCTCTCCCCGGCGTGGAAATGGCCGGCCGGCTTCACCTGCGCCTGCCTGTAGATCCGGAGTGCGTCAGCGCTCTTCGAACCGATCACTTCTCCTGCACCATGCGCTCCCCGAATGGGACTCGCACCGCTCGTCCACAGTCTGCCCGCCACTCTCGCTTCGAGCCGGCTGCCAATCGTGACGGAGACGTTTCCGCTGGCCTTCCCAGCAACGCCCAGCGCCTTCGCCACACGTCCAACGGCAGTACCCACGACCGACGCAGGAATGAGCGAGATCATGCAGCTGATCGACTCGGCGCATGTGGCACCCAAACCGCCTAGCTCGTCCAGGACACGGTTCCCCTCGCCCCGAGCTATTCGTCCTGCGTACCATTCCGACGAGCCTGCGGTGCAGTCACCATAATTGTCATTATCCGGCGGGCACAACCCGAACGGATCGGAGTAGTTGACGGGATCCCCGTTGGCAAACCCCCAGAGGTTCATCCCGCCGCCGACGCCGA
>DASSBZ010000061.1:0-7773 GCA_035698205.1 Gemmatimonadaceae bacterium
GGACAGCCAGAAGCCGTTCTCCCGCAGGCGCGTCTCGTCGGCCCGGCGCTGGATCTCGCGCACCTTCTCCACCTCGTCGGCGGTGGGGCCGCTGCGTCGCAGGCTGTCGACCTGCGTGAAGATGGCGCGCTCGAGCGCACCGGCCCGGTCGGGCGCCGAGCCGTAGCCGATGGAGAGATCGTAGGTCGGCTTCGGCACGCGCTGCGGCGAGCCGCCCACCTGCACACCGTACGTCCCGCTCAGGTCCTCGCGCAGGACGTCGCGCAGCCGCATGCGCAGCACCTCCTCCAGCGACGAGAGCGCATAACGCGCCTCGCGCGTCCACTCGAACGGACCGTGGAAGACAATCTGCGTCAGCGCCTTCGGCTCCGTGCCGCGAAGCACCGAATCGCGCACGATCCCCGCCGGACGCTCGATGCCCACGTCGCGCCACGTCTCATCACGCCCCGCGGAGGGGAGTGCACCCAGCCACTGCGTGACCAGCGGTTCGATGGAATCGAGCGCGAAGCTGCCGACGATGACAAATGTGAAGTCGCCGGCGTCGGCGAAGCGATCACGATAGAACGCCATCGAGGCATCGAGATCGAGCGAGTCCACCGTGGCCGTCGACACCGGGCGCGTGCGTGGATGATGGCTGGTGAGCACCACCGTGAGTGTATCGCCGAACGCTGCCTCCGGCGACACGCCGCGATTGGCCAGCATCCCCCTGGCGCGCTGCCGGAACGACGTGACCGCGCTGGAATCGGCGCGCGGCTCGGTGAAATAGAGCCACGTCAGCTCGAACAGCGTCGGCAGGTCGCGCGGCGAACCCTGGCCGACGATCCCCTCGGACAGGTCGCTGATGGTGGGCGCCACGAACACCGCCTTGCCGGCGAGCGCCTTCTGCAGGTCGATGCGGCTGAAGCGTCCGACGCCCCCCTCGGTGACCAGCGTGCCGGCTTCGCGGGCGCGCGCATACAGCGAATCCGGGAGCAGCGACGTGCCGCCGGGACTCCACCCGCTCACGAGCACCTGGTCCGCCTTGAAGTCGGTGGGCTTAAGGAGCACGCGCACGCCGTTCTGCAGCGTCCAGCTCGTGACCCCCACCTCGGGGATCGAGTCGCGCTGCACGATGCGCCCTGGCGCCGGCGGATGTTCCACGAGCGCGCCGGCGGTCACGGTCTCGGCCCACGGCGAAACCTCGCGCGAGCCGGCCGCGGCAATCACCGCGAGCAGCTCGGCTTCCGTGGGCACCGCGACGCCGTCCTTCTCCGGCGCCGTCATTGCCACCACCACGTTCTCGCTCCCGATCCACGCCGGGATCAGCGCGTTGATCTCCGCCAGTTGCACGCCGGGCGCGTAGCGCTGCACCAGCTCGTATTCCCGCTCGATGCCGGGCACGGGCTCGCCATTGGTGACGTGGCGGGCCAGCTCGGCGGCCAGCACCGCCGATTGCGTCTTGTCGCGCTCGGCGAACGCCCGTTCGTACGAGCGCAGCAGGTTCTGCCTGGCGCGCTCGAGCTCCGGGGCGGTGAAGCCATGCTGCCGCACGCGCGCGGCCTCGGTCAGCACGGCATCGAGCCCGCGGCGTGCACCGCCGTCCTTCACCAGCGCGCCTAACGAGAACGCGTCGCGATCGCCGAAGTACGACCCGATGCCGCCGGACGCGCCGATGAACGGCGCATCGGGGCGCTGCGCGATCTCCGCAAGCCGGTCGTTGAACATCTGCGCGAACAGCCCGTGCAGGATGCCGCGCCGGTAATCGGCGAGCGTGCTGTCCGGCTGCCGCGGGCGCTTGAAATACACCGAGACCACCGTGTTCGTCGCTTCGCGGTCGGTGGCGATCGCCACCAGCGGGGCGCCCTGGTCGGGGATGCCGTACTCCGGCCGCTCGCGCGGCGATGCCGGCATCCTGAGCGCCGCGAAGTGGTCGCGCACGAACACTTCCATGCTGGCCGGGTCGATGTCGCCAACCACCACCACCGACATCAGGTCGGGGCGATACCAGTCGTGATAGAAGCGCAGCATGCGCTCGCGCGGTGCCGTTTCGAGCGTCGCCACCTCGCCGATGGGCAGCCGTTCGGCGTAGCGCGATCCCTTGAGCAGGATGGGAATCTGCTTGTCCGACATCCGGGCGCCGGCGCCGCGGCCGAGCCGCCACTCCTCGATCACCACCCCGCGCTCCTTCTCCACCTCCGCCGAATCGAACGTGATGGCGTGCGACCAGTCCTCGAGAATGCGGAACGCCGTGCGCATCACCGCTGGCGAGTCGGTCGGCACCTGCAGCTCGTAGATGGTCTCGTCAAAGCTGGTGCTGGCATTGATGTCGGCACCGAAGCGCATGCCGATGTGCTCGAGATAGTCGACCAGCGCGTTCTTCTCGAAGCGCGCCGTGCCGTTGAAGGCCATGTGCTCGAGGAAGTGCGCGAGCCCGCGCTGGTCATCATCCTCGAGCACCGAGCCGGCGCGAATCACGAGGCGCAGCTCGGCACGCGCCGCCGGCTCGGTGTTGCGACGAATGAAGTAGTGGATGCCGTTCTCGAGGACACCGGTGCGCACCGCCGGATCGAGCCCGAGTGCGGAATCCATGGCGGCGGCCGGCGCTGGCGCAGCGGCCGGCGCCTGGGCGGAAGCGGATGCAACACCGAACGCGGAAATCGCCGCGATGACGCCAAATGCGGCGGCGGCGAGGGGGCGGGCAAAGGGGTTCATGGGGTCAATGTACACCAACAGCTCGTCAGGCGTTTCGCCGCCAGGCGTCGAGCGCGGCGGCATCCACCTCCCGCTGCCGGCGCAGCGCCTCGCCCGGATCGATCACTGGCGCGACCTCCCCGTCGTCGAGTGCGAGGCTGGCCAGCGCGCGCTCGATGACCGGCGCGCCAATGTCCGTCGGGAGCGCCTCCCCGAACGCCAGCTCCGCCCGGCGGCAGATCCGCTCCTCCCGCGCCCGATCCCGCGCCGCGGCGCGAACGCCCATGCGGTCCACCCGGGCGTGTACCCCTTCGTGCAGGATGCTCGACGCCACCGTTTCGGCGCCGATGTCGGTGCGTGCGAGAAAGGTCAGCTCGGTCATCACGCTGCCCTGCGCGGGCATCCACGCGCCGCGGCAGGCGTAGCGCATGACGACGATCTGGCGCACGTCACGCCGCATGTGCGCGAGGCGCCAGGGCTGCGCCCCTTGGATCAGCAGCAGCGCCTCCTCCAGCCGGGTGAGCACCGCATCCGTCGCGATGTCCGGCCGCGAGTTGAACACCACGACCCGGAAGCCGAGCACGTCGAACACCTCGCCGGCATCGGCGGCGGCGCCGTCGCTGGAGCCGGCGAAATAGCGGATGAGTCGTTGCAGCATGGCGCACTCCACGATGGGCCGTACCGTCAAGCTAACTGTCAGGATCCCGTCACCCGCTGTTGCGGGCGCGCCGCCGCAACGCGAATTTGGGGCGCAGCCATTCGCCCACCTTCGCGGAGCCGACTCGTCCATGCAGGTCACCTTCACCGTCAACGGCACGGCGCGCACGGTCGATGTGCCGGCCGACATGCCGCTCCTCTGGGTCCTGCGGGACGTGCTGGACCTCAAGGGCACCAAGTTCGGGTGCGGTATCGCGCAGTGCGGCGCCTGCACCGTGCACCTCAACGGCACCGCGACGCGTTCGTGCGTCCTGCCGGCGGCAGGGCTCGATGGGGCCACCATCACCACCATCGAGGGGCTCTCCGAAGCGGGGACGCATGCGCTCCAGCGTGCCTGGCAGGAGCTGGACGTGCCGCAGTGCGGGTACTGCCAGGCCGGGCAGCTCATGTCCGCGGCGGCGCTGCTGGAGCGGAAGCCGCGCCCCACCGACGCCGATATCGATGATGCCATGAACGGCAACATCTGCCGGTGCGCGACGTACCTGCGCATCCGCGAGGGCATCCACCGCGCCGCGACCATCGCGGCCGCCGAGTAGCGGAGGCGCATCGTGACGACCAATCTCAGGGATCGCGAGTCCCCCCCGGCACCGGCGGGGCTCCCCCGTCGCGAGTTCCTCCGCGTGTCGGCGCTGGCCGGCGGCGGCCTCCTGCTCGGCGCCTGGCTCGACTTCGGCGTGCCGGACGCGCTTGCCGCCACCGCGCCGCCGGCCGACTTCGTGCCTAACGCGTTCATCCGGATCTCCCCGGAGGGCGCCATCACCATCCTGGCGAAGAACCCGGAGATGGGGCAGGGCACGAAGACCATGCTGCCGATGCTTGTGGCCGAGGAGCTGGACGTGCCGTGGGAAGCGGTCACCGTGGAGCAGGCCATGAGCGACGAGCGCCTCTACGGGCGGCAGGTCGCGGGGGGCAGCACATCGACACCCACCAACTGGGAACCGCTGCGTCGTGCCGGCGCGGCCGGCCGGCAGATGCTGCTCGCCGCCGCGGCGCAGACGCTGGCGGTACCGGTGGGCGAACTCACCACGGGCGGCGGTGCCGTACACCACCACGCCTCGCGACGCCGGCTCAGCTACGGCGAGCTGGCCGCCGTGGCGGCAACGCTCACGCCCCCCGATCTCGACAGCGTCACGCTCAAGGATCCGGCCGATTTCACGATCATCGGGCGCGCCATCGGCGGCGTCGACAACCTGAAGATCGTCACCGGACAGCCGCTGTTCGGCATCGACATGACGCTCCCCGGGATGCTGTACGCCGTCTACGAGAAGGCACCGGTGTTCGGTGCACGCGTCGCCAGCGCGAACCTCGACGAGGTGAAGGCACTTCCCGGCGTCAGGCACGCCTTCGTGGTGGAAGGCGGCGATTCGCTCAGCGGCCTGCTGGGCGGCGTCGCGATCGTCGGCGACACGTGGTGGGCGGCACACTCGGCGCGTCGTCGGCTGCGCGTGGAGTGGTCGTCGCACCCCACCAGCGCCCAGGGCAGCGAGTCGTTCCGGGCGCGGGCCGCGGAGTTCTTCGCCGCCGCGCCGCAGTGGACCCTCCGGTCCGACGGCGACGTGGAGGCGGCGTTCGCCTCCGGCACGGTGGTGGAGGCCACGTACGAATATCCGTTCCTGGCCCATGCCACGCTCGAACCGCAGAACTGCACCGCCCGCTTCACGAATGGCAAGCTCGAGATCTGGGCGCCCACGCAGAACCCGCAGTCCGGTCGCCGCCTCGTGTCGTCCACGTTAGGCGTGGATGAGTCGGAGGTGGCAATCCACATCGTGCGCAGCGGCGGCGGCTTCGGCCGGCGGCTCAACAACGATTACATGGTGGAGGCGGCGTGGATCGCGCGGGCAGTCGGTGCGCCGGTCAAGCTCGTCTGGTCGCGCGAGGACGACATCCGGCACGACTTCTACCGCCCGGCCGGCTTTCACAAGCTGAAGGGCGCGGTGGACGGCAGCGGGAGACTGGTGGCCTGGCAGGACCACTTCGCGAGCTTCGGCGACGGCCAGGAGTTCGCGCCGAGCGCCGCGCTCACGGACGGTGAGTTTCCGGCGATGTTCGTCCCCAACTTCTCGATGGGCGCGTCGACCATGCCACTCGGCGTACCCACCGGTTTCCTGCGCGCGCCCCGGAGCAACGCGCTGGCGTTCGTATTCCAGTCGTTCGTCGACGAACTCGCCCACGCCGCCGGCCGAGATCCGGTGGAGTTCCGCCGCGAACTGCTGGCACAGGTCAGGCGGCCGGTTCCGCGCGAGGGGGAGCGTGTCTCCATGCCGATGGACAGCGAGCGGATGCGCGGTGTGCTCGATCTCGTGGCGGAAAAGTCCGGCTGGGGAACGCGCACGCTCCCCCGTGGCACCGGCATGGGGGTGGCCTTCCACTTCAGCCATCGCGGCTACTTCGCCGAGGTCGTGCAGGTCACGGTCACGCGCGCTGGCGAGCTCACGGTCGACCAGGTCTGGGCGGCCGGCGACGTGGGCAGCCAGATCATCAATCCGAGCGGTGCCATCAACCAGGTGCAGGGTTCGGTGCTCGACGGCATCGGTGAGGCGCTGGCGCAGGAGATCATCATCGAGGGCGGGCACACCGTACAGGGCAACTTCCACGAGTATCCCCTGCTGCGGCTGAAGCAGGCACCCCCGGTGGAGGTCCACTTCCGTCTCACCGACCATCCGCCAACCGGGATGGGCGAGCCGGCGCTGCCGCCGGTGGTGCCGGCGCTCACCGGGGCGATCTTCGCCGCGACCGGTAAGCGCATTCGCTCGCTGCCGCTCTCGCGACACGACCTCAGTTGGAGCTGAGCATCCCCGGGTGGGGTCGCGAGCCATGAAGCGCTGGATGGAGACTCGTCAGGTGCTGGAGCGGCTCGATGGCGTGCTGCGCGAAGGCACTCGGGCGGCGCTCGCCACCGTGATTCATGTGCGCGGGTCCGCCTATCGACATGAAGGCGCGAAGCTCCTGGTTACCGCCGACGGTCAGGGCATGGGGAACGTGAGCGGCGGCTGCCTGGAGGCGGACGTGCGCGAGGTCGCGCATCAGGTGATGCGTACGGGCGTTGCCGAACGGCGCACGTATCGCGGTGGTGCCAACGAGGTGGCCGCGTGGGATCTCGGCGTCGGCTGCGATGGCGAGGTCGAGATCCTGATCGAACCCGCCGGCGCCGCGCATGCACAGGAGCTCGCACTGATGGATCGTGAGGAACCGTTCGTCACGATCACGCGCCTCGGCGACGGCGTATCCACTGGAGAGCTCGCGCGGTGGACGCTTACCGCAGGCGACGCGGCTGGCTGGATCGGCGACGGTCGGTCGCAGCTCGTCGAACACGACGGGAACACGCTGTTCGTGGACGTGCTGCTGCCGCCGCCGCGCCTGCTGATCGTCAGCGCCGGTGACGACGCGGTGCATCTCGCCCGGATCGCGCACGACGTGGGATTTCGCGTAGTGGTGGCAGACCGGCGAGCGGCGCTGCTGACGCGCGAGCGGTTCCCGCATCGTGTCGGGCTCGTCGAGACCGATGCCTCCCGGCTGCTCGAGCGCATCGTGCTCGATGCAGGAAGCTTCGCGGTCGTGATGACGCATAACTTCAATGATGACACGAACTACCTGCGCGCGCTGCTGAGCAGCCCCGTACGATACATCGGCATGCTCGGCCCGCGCCAGCGCACGGAGCGCATGCTCGCCGCGCTCCGCACCGAGCTGGAACCGGCTGGAGAGACGATCGACGAGTCGCGCGTCTATGGGCCGGTGGGACTCGACATCGGAACCGATGGCGCCGAGCAGGTGGCGCTGTCGGTGATCGCCGAAATACTCGCCGTGCGCGGGGCGCGACACCCGGTTTCGTTGCGCGATCGCATGGCGCCGATTCATGCCGACGCGGAGTGAGACTGTCATAGCCGGTGTTGTCCTGGCCGCCGGCGCATCACGCCGGATGGGAACCGGCACGACCAAGCTGCTGCTTCCGGTAGACGGCCAGCCGATGATCCGGGTCGTCGTGGGCCGCGCACTCGACGCCGGACTCGCGCCGGTGGTCGTGGTGGTCGGGCATGAGTCGATCATGATGCGCGAGGCGCTACGCGGGATGCCCTGCCGGTTCGTCGAGAACACGGAGCTCACGAGCCCGATGAGTACGTCGCTGCACGTGGCGCTGCGCTCATTCGGCGGCGACGTCGACGCGGCCGTCGTTATGCTCGGCGACATGGTGCGCGTGAGCGCAGACATGCTGCAAACGCTCGTGCGGACCGCGCGCGACGGCGACGCGCCGCTGGTTGTCTCGCGCTACGGCGACGTGTCGGCGCCACCGCTGCTCTTTCGCCGGTCGCTCTGGCCCGAGCTCCTGGCGTACACGGGCGAGGGGTGCGGCAAGGCGGTGGTGAACGCGCACCGCCACGAGGCTGAATG
>DASSBZ010000062.1:0-19292 GCA_035698205.1 Gemmatimonadaceae bacterium
GCCCGAGACGATGAACGCAAGCACGTCGGAGCTGGCGACCGGCAGTGGCTCCACGTCGGAGGTGGGGACCACGATCAGCTGCCCGGCAAAGTTGTACGACTGCGGGAGGTACACCGATGCGTGATCGGCCATACCGAGCCGGTCCAGCGTATCCTGCGTGACAAACCCCATCACGCGCACCGAGGCGCCGGCGGCGAGCCGAACCAGCACCGGTTTGTCGAAGCGACGCTTCTCACCGACGAATGCGTTGAGCAGATCCTTCGTGGACGAATACAGCAGCCGGACGAAGGGCAAACGCTCGAGGATGCCATCGAAGATGGAAAGGATGCCTCGCGCCAGGAGGTTGGATGCGAGGAATCCAATGAGCGTGATCAGGATGATCGTGACGGCGAACCCCACGCCGGGCACCGGGAAGCCCAGCCAGCCGTCGATCACCCTGAACACCACCCAGCAGACGTAGATGGTGATGCCGAGCGGGGCGACGACGACGAGGCCGCGCAGGAAGTAGTGAAGCAGTCGGTTCATTTCCGGGTCGCGGGGTAACGGGGCAGCGGACGCGGCGTCCGTCGCGTATACTGGCCGGACGCACCTGCGACAAAGTGGTCGGTCCGCCGTCCGTCGGCCACCCCTCGACACCTCCGACACGTTTTACCCATGCCACCGACTCCGCTTCGCCGCTCCCTCCCGCTCGTCGCGCTGTTCGCGCTCGTCGCCCTCCCCGTCGCACTCGTCGCGCAGGGAGCCGGCAAGAAGCCGATCACGCAGGACGTCTACGACATCTGGAACACCATCGAGGATCCCGTGCTCTCGCCCGATGGGCGATGGGCGGGGTATACCGTCTCGCCAGTGGTCGGCGATGGCGAGGCGATTGTGCACGCGACCGACGGTGCCACCACCTGGAGCGTGCCGCGGGGCTGGACCGGACGTCCCATCACCTCGGTCGAAACCGACAACGCGTTCAACCTGCCGCCGATCATGTTCTCGGCCGATTCGCGCTGGGCGGCGATGATCACCTATGCGCCGAAGGCCGAGCATGACCAGGCGCGCCGTGCCCGCGGGCGCGCGCGTCGGTCGCCACCGAACTCGCTGGCGCTGATCTCGCTGGCCGATGGCAAGGTGACCACCTTCCCGCGCGTGCGCGCCGCGCGACTCGCCGACCACTCGGCGAAGTACCTGTTCTATCATCTCGCGCCCCCGGACAGCGCCGTGCGCGACAGCCTGCGTGACAGCTCCGCCACGCGGACTCCGGCGCGCGACAGTACGGCCGGCAATCGCGAGCGCCGGCTCGGGACCGTTCTCGTGGTGCGCGATCTGGCCAATGGAACAGAGACGCGCATCAGCGACGTGTCGTCGTTCGCGGTGGATGACAGCGCGCGCTGGCTGGCCTATTCGGTCACCGCTCGCGACTCGACCACCGATGGCGTCTATCTGCGCTCACTCGCCGACGGCGCCGTGCACCCGCTGCTCACCGGTGCGGGCAGCTATTCCCAGCTCACGTTCGATCGCGCCGGTCGCCAGTTCGCATTCGTGAGCGACAAGGACGAACACGCGCGCGACAAGCCGCGGTTCGCCGCATGGCTCGTGTCGTTGCGGACCTCGTCACCGACCGCGAAGGCGATCATCATGCCCGGGTCGATCGACGGCATGAGCGTGTCCGAGCGAGGACAGTTCGAGTTCACCCGCGACGGCTCGGCGCTGCTGCTTGGCGTCGCGCCGCAGCGCCCCGACACGATTCCCGCGGACTCCCTTGCCGACAAGGCCGTCTACGACCTCTGGCACTGGAAGGATCCCCGGCTGCAGCCGCAGCAGAAGCTCCAGGCCGCGCGTGACTTCAACCGTTCGTTCACCACGGTCTACCACATCGCGACCGGCAAGGCGACGCGCCTCGCTGACGATTCGCTGCCGAACGTGAACGTGAGCGATGACGGGCGCGTCGCGCTGGGACTCACCGACGTGCCATACGCCGTCCAGTCCATGTGGGGCGATGACGGCGACGACGTGTGGCTCATCGACGCCGTTTCCGGCAATCGGACGAAGCTCGCGACGAAGGTGCACTTCCGCGCCCAGCTCTCCCCGGGCGGTCGCTACGTCACCTGGTTCGAAGACAACCGCTGGTGGAGCTACGCGATCGGTACGGGGAAGAAGACCGACCTCACCGGTGGACTCACCGGCGTGCGCTTCGACCAGGAAACCTGGGACCGCCCCTCGCCGAAGGCGCCGTGGGGCACGGGGGGGTGGACGACCGACGACAAGTCGCTGCTGGTCTACGATCGCTACGACATCTGGGAGCTCGACCCGACCGGGGCGCGCGCCCCCCGCATGGTCACCGACTCGCTCGGTGTGCGGGAGCACCTGGTGTTCCGCGCGATCGACTTCGACGACGACGATCCGTACATCGACGCATCGGAGCCGCTGTTGCTCGAGGCATTCGACAACGACACCAAGGCCGCGGGCTTCTATCGCGAACGACTTGGCGCCACGCGTGCGCCGGAACGGATCGTGATGGCGGACAAGGCGTTCGGAACACCGCGCAAGGCACGCGACGCGGAGACCATGCTGCTCACGCAGAGCACCGTCTCCGAGTTTCCGGACCTGTGGACAGGGACGTCGCTCGACCGCCTCACGCGCATCACCGATGCGAATCCCCAGCAGTCCGAGTATCCGTGGCCGACCGTCGAGCTGGTGAGCTGGCTGAGCGACGACGGCGTGCCGCTCAAGGGGATGCTCTACAAGCCGGAGAACTTTGATCCGTCGAAGAAGTATCCGATGGTGGTCTACTTCTACGAGCAGCTGTCGGACGGACTGCACCGCTACCACGCGCCCACCGGCCGCAACGTCGTCAACCCGACGGTCTACACGTCCAAGGGTTACCTCGTGTTCTTCCCCGACATCGTCTACACCGACGGCTGGCCGGGGCCGAGCGCGGTCAAGTGCATCATCCCCGGTGTGAAGTCGATCATTGCACGCGGGATCGTCGATCCCGCCGCCATCGGCGTCGCGGGACAGTCGTGGGGCGGCTACCAGATCGCGTACATGATCACGCAGACCAGCCTGTTCGCCGCGGCGGTGCCCAACGCGCCGGTGGCCAACATGACGAGCGCCTACGGGGGCATCCGCTGGGGCTCGGGGCTGGCGCGCTCGTTCCAGTACGAGAAGACGCAGAGCCGCATCGGCGGTTCGCTGTGGGAGTACCCGATCCGCTACATCGAGAACTCGCCGCTCTTCCATCTCGATCGGGTGACGACGCCGGTGTTCTTCATGCAGAACGACGCCGACGACGCGGTGCCCTGGTACCAGGGGATCGAACTCTTTGTCGGGCTGCGCCGGCTGGAGAAGGAGGTGTACTTCGTCGTCTACAACGGCGATCGGCACAATCCGCGCAAGCGCGCGAACCAGAAGGACGTTGACGAGAAGATGCTCCAGTTCTTCGCGAACAAGCTGCAGGGAGCACCGGCGCCCGACTGGATGGTTCACGGCATCCCGTATCTCGACAAGGGGCGCAGCGAGATGATCGAGGCATCGCAAACGCGCGCCGAGCAGGGCGCGCCGGCGCGGGAATCGCCCGCGCGACCGCATTGATCCAGGCACGAACGAACGTGGCCGGGTGGCCGCGTGGAGTCGAACCGACTCCACCGGCGCCCGGGCGCGACGCTCTCCCACGCCGCCGGTGGTGGCCGTATGCTTTTCCGCCATGACCACAACGCGTGTAAGCGCGGGGAACGAGGCGCCCACCGCTCCTGCGGCGCCGTCCTCCGCGAAATGGACCATAGATGACGCCCGCGAGCTCTACAACATCGAGGGCTGGGGCGCCGGGTACTTCGACATCGACGAACACGGCAGTGTGATCGTTCGCCCCGACGTCGAGCGTCCCGAGCTGACCCTGAATCTCTTCGACCTCGCGCGCGACCTGGAAGAGCAGGGGATCGCGCTCCCGGTGCTGCTGCGCTTCTCCGACATCCTGCGCTCGCGCATCGAGCGGCTCAGCGAAGGCTTCGAGCACGCCATCCGCGACTACGAGTATACCGGCGGCTATACGACCGTCTACCCCGTCAAGGTCAATCAGCAGCGGCACGTGGTCGAGGAGATCGTCCAGGCGGGGGCGCGCTTCGGCGTTGGCCTCGAGTGCGGCTCCAAGCCCGAACTCCAGGCGGTGCTCGGCCTCGATGAATCCACCGAGCACATCATCGTCTGCAACGGCTACAAGGACGAGGAGTTCATGCGCCTCGCCCTGATGGGGCAGAAGGTCGGGCACAAGGTATTCATCGTGCTGGAACAGTTGAGCGAGGTGGACGTGCTGCTGCAGGCCGCCGACGACCTCGGCGTGACGCCTACCGCCGGCGTGCGCATCAAGCTCTCGTCCGAAGGCGCCGGCCGGTGGGCACAGAGCGGCGGTGAGAAGTCCAAGTTCGGCCTCACCACGCCCGAGCTGGTCAAGCTCATCGACCGGCTGCGCGACATGGGCCGCCTCGACGTCCTGCGGCTCATTCACTTCCATCTCGGCAGCCAGATCACCGACATCCGCTTCATCAAGGCCGCGCTGCAGGAGGTCGGCCGCTTCTACAGCGAGCTGCGTCATCTCGGCGTGAACATCACGCACGTTGACGTGGGCGGCGGACTCGGCGTCGACTACGACGGCACCAATTCCACCTCCAACGCCAGCGTCAACTACTCGCTCCAGGAGTACGCCAACGACGTCATCTACACCATCAGCACCGTCTGCGTGGAGCAGGAACTCCCGATGCCGCACATCATCAGCGAATCGGGGAGGGCCCTGACCGCGCATCACGCGCTGATGCTGATGAAGGTGATCGACGTCGAGTCGCAGGCGGAGCCGCCCGTGCCGGAGCTCACCGACGATGACCACCCGCTCCTGCATGAGATGCTGGAGGACTACCAGACGCTCGGCCGGAACAAGATCGCGGCCCGCAAGGTGCTGGAGATCTTCCACGATGCGTCCTTCGACAAGGGACGCGCCCAGCAGTATTTCCAGAGCGGCGTGCTCAACCTGCGAGGGCGCGCGATGGCGGAGACGATCTACTTCGCGACGCTGAACCGGATTGCCGCGATCGCGGCGCCTCGTCGTGATCGCTTCGCCGAGATCATCGACGAACTCGACGCGTCGCTGGTCGACCGCTACTTCTGCAACTTCTCCCTGTTCCAGTCGCTCCCCGACAACTGGGCGATCGACCAGCTGTTCCCGATCATGCCGATCCACCGGCTCGACGAGCGGCCCGACCGGCGGGGGACGCTGCAGGACGTCACCTGCGACTCCGACGGCAAGATCGACCGGTTCGTGGGCGGGCGCGACGGGCGCCCGAGCCTCGAGCTGCACCAGCCGCGTGACGACGAGGATTACATCCTCGGCATCTTCCTCACCGGGGCATACCAGGAGATCCTCGGCGACCTGCACAACCTGTTCGGCGATACCAACGCCGTGCACCTGCGGCTCACCGAGAAGGGGTACGAGATCACCGATCTCGTACACGGCGACACGGTGACCGAGGTGCTCAACTATGTGCAGTTCGGTGCATCCAACCTGCTGGGGACGTTCCGGCGCAAGGTAAGCGCCGCCAAGACCCTGACGCGACAGGAGGCGAACACGTTCATCGCCGAGTACGTCGCGGGACTCGAGGGATACACCTATCTCGAGGGCGAGGCGGCGCGTTAGGCGGCGCCGGCGGTCAGCCGCCGAAGCGTGACGCCACCTCGCTCCAGTTGACGACGTTCCACCAGGCCTTCACGTAGTCGGGTCGGCGGTTCTGGTACTTCAGGTAGTAGGCGTGCTCCCAGACGTCGACCCCGAGCAGCACGTCGCTCGCGGCGCGCCCTTCCATCAGGGGGTTGTCCTGGTTGGGCGTGCTGGTGATCGCGAGCTTTCCGCCGTCGCGCACGAGCCAGGCCCACCCCGAGCCGAATCGTCCGCCGGCCGCGGCCGCGAACTTTTCCTGGAAGCTGTCGAAGGAACCGAACGCGCTGTCAATTGCCTTGGCCAGAGCGCCGTCGGGCTTGCCGCCGGTGCCGGGCGCCATCAATTCCCAGAACAGCGAGTGGTTCCAGTGTCCGCCGCCGTTGTTGCGCACGGCGGTGCGGACGGCCTCGGGTACCGCATCCAGCTTGCCGAGCAGCGCCTCGAGCGGCTTGGACGCGATGTCCGGTGCCTTCTCGAGCGCCGCGTTCAGGTTGTTGACGTACGCCTGGTGATGCTTGCCGTGGTGGATCTGCATCGTCTGCGCGTCGATGTGCGGCTCGAGCGCGTCGAAGGCATAGGGCAACTGGGGCAGCGTATGGGCCATGGTGAATCTCTCCGGGACGTGCGGGTGGAACGGTGTGGCCGTGATCCGGTGGCGTAGCTGGCCCCCCGGCCGGTGCACGGGCAAGGGGCGGCGAACACGCCGACGATCCGCGGCAGGACGAACACGAGCATGTTCAGAATGATGTGGTGTTGCGCGCCTCGCGGGCGACCGTTCGCGCCGATCCGTCGCGCGGCGCACTATTCCGAGGTGCCTGATTATTTCATGGTTCTCCACGGGATACCGGGAGTGGGTGTGGCAAACTGATCGCTATCTCGATTGCGGCCGCTCCGGTCGGTGGCGGGACTTTTCTACCGCCACCGCAGAGTACGCAGAGAACGCTGAGGTCCGCAGAGGTGGGGCGTGCGGTGTGGCATGTGACGTCGAGCATGGACCGGGTCAAGCTGACTTTTTGCGAACTGCTTGAACTGCCTTTCGAGCGTCGAGGGCGTGCGGCGCCGAGCACTTCCTCCGCGTACCTCCGCGAGCCCTCGGCGCTCCTCTGCGAGAGCCCGCCGCAGGCGGTCCTGCCCGCCGCAGGCCGTCCTGCCGCGCCGATCCGTGGCGCGTCGCACTATTCCGGCCTCCCCGAATATTTCCTCACGCACGCCGCATGCCCTCCACAACTCCGCCGACCGTGCTCCACGTCGTGGCGCACACGCACTGGGATCGCGAGTGGTATCATCCGGCCGGTCGCTTCCGGCAGCGCCTGGTTGCGCTCGTCGATGAACTGCTCGATGACACGGCGCGTTCGCCCTTCCTGCTCGACGGCCAGGCCATCGCCGTCGAGGACTACCTGGCGGTGCGCGGGGAGCGTCGCGACGAGCTCGCCTCACGCCTCGACGACGGAAGCATCGAGGCTGGTCCATGGTATGTCCTTGGCGATGAGCTGATCGCCGCCGGCGAGGTGCTGGTGCGCAACCTGCTCGCCGGTCGGAGGGTGCTCGGGGAACTCGGCGCGCGCGCGATGCCGGTGATGTACTCCCCCGACGCGTTCGGCCACCCGGCGGCGCTGCCGGAGATCGCAGCCGGGTTCGGCCTGGGCGTGATCGTGCTCTGGCGCGGCTACGGTGGCGCCCGTGTCCCGGCTGGCGACACCGTGCGCTGGCGCTCTGCTTCCGGGGCGTCGGCGCTGGTCGTGCATCTCCCGCCCACCGGATATGACTCGGGCGCGAATCTGCCCGTCGGGGCCGACGAGGCGCGCATCCGTACACGCCGGATTCTCGACATGCTCGTTCCGCGCGCGCGGACCGGCGCGCTGCTGCTCCTGAACGGCGCGGATCATCATGCGCGCCAGCTCCACTGGCGCGAGGCGGTCGATGCTTTCGCGGCGGAGGCAGCGGCGACCGTCGACATGCGGGTGCAGGTGGGTTCACTCGCGTCGTTCGCGCTCGACGTCGTCTCGCGCGCGACCCAGGCAAGCCTCCCCGAGGTGCGGGGGGAGCTGCGTGATTCCTACGGCTATGCGTGGGCGCTGCAGGGAACCTTCGCATCACGGGCGTCGCAGAAGCGGGCCAACGCCCTGGTGACCCGAGCGCTGCTCCGCGATGCGGAACCGTGGGCCGCCCTCGCCCGGCTCCAGCTCGGTGTGAATCCGGGGCCGGTGCTTCGATCCGCGTGGCGCACCCTGCTCACCTGCCACCCGCACGACACGCTGTGCGGCTGTTCGGTGGACGACGTCGCGCGCGCCATGGACGTGCGACTGGCAGACGCGGCGGTGCAGGCTGACGGCGTGCGCGAGGATGCAATCGCGGCGTTGCTCGAGGCGGGGCGCGAGCAAGCGGCTGGCGCGAATGATCTCGATCACCCGGTGACCGATGCGACATCGCCAGCGGAGCATCGCCCCTCCGTCGGCCGCCCGGTGCTGGTAATCCGGAATTCGCTCGCGCGCCGGCGTGGCGGCGTGGCGGAGTGCACGATCGACTCCTGGCTGGCCGACGTGAACGTCGGGCCGGGCTCCGCACCTCCGTCCGGGGTGCGCGACGCGCCAGACGTGCATCTCGCGGGTGGTATCCTGCTGCAGCGGATGGGAGGCACGGTCGCCGACCGGCGGATCGAAAGCCCTCGTGACTATCCGCGAAACTTCCGAATTCGTCAGGAGCGGGTGCTGGCGTGGGTACCTCCGATGGACGGTCATGCGCTGCGTGTGATCCCCGTGCTGGAGGGCACGCACGTTGGCGGGAGCGAGGCAGCAGAGGGCGCGCCCGTGCCGGTGCGGGTCGTGGACCGGGCGATCGACAACGGTCTGCTCCGCGTCACGATTGTCGATGGTCGCGTGGAACTGTCGGCGGCAGCGCGCGAGAGTCAGTGGGCGATCCCCACTGCCATTGCGTTCGAGGACGTTGGCGACCGTGGCGACCTGTATACGCACTCGCGGTTCGGTCGACCGGTCACGCTCGAACGCTGTCGCCGCGCGACAGTCGTGCATGCGGGACCGCTGCGCGCGACCTTGCGAACGAAGTGGATGTTCCGCATTCCGTCACGTCGCGATGACCGTCTGGTGCAAAGCCATGGTCGATCCACCGGCGGCGCACACGATCTGGATGTCCGCCTCTCGCTCGATGCCGGATCACCTGCACTGCGCGTACATGTGCGCGGGCGCAACATTGCCACCGACCACCGCCTGCGTATCAGGTTCGCGACGGGTGTGACGCACGCGCACGTTCTTGCCGATGCCGCTTTCGGGCCGGTCGAGCGCGAGCCCCTCGTGGTGCCGCCCGCCGATCGTATGGCCGAGACGCCGCCGCGCACCGCGCCCCTGCATCGCTACGTCACGCTCGCCGGATCAGACGGGGGGTGCACGATCGTCTCCGACGGACTTGCCGAGGTCGAGGCAGCGGATGACGGCGCCGCCGTCCTGATCACGCTTGTCCGTGCCGTCGGGGAGCTGTCGCGCAACGACCTGCCGGAGCGGCCCGGGCACGCCGGCTGGCCGGTCCCGACCCCCGGTGCACAGTGCATCGGCGAGTTCGAAGCCAGCTTCGCCATCGTTCCGCATCGCGATCGTCAACCCCCGTCCGTGGCGGAAATCGACGCGCTCGCGGCGGAGCTGCTCTCCCCGCTTGCGGGCGGCACGATGTTCGTCGCCGGAACGCCGGAGGTTGCCGACCTTGGCGGTGTGACGCTCGAGGGTGACCAGCTTGCCTGCACCACGCTGGCGCCGGCCGACGATGACGGGTGGATCGTTGCCCGCTGCGTGAACCTGTCCGATGCCCCCGCGACGGGGCGCTGGCGCTTTGCGGTGCCCGTCCACGAAGCCCGTCTCGCGCGACTCGATGAACAGCCGCTCTCGCCGCTGATCATCGAGCACAATGCCGTGGCTGTCACGGTGGCGCCGCGCGCCGTCCTGACACTCCTCGTGCGCTGATGCTCTTCGCACGCTGACGACCGCGTCAAGCGCGCTCGCCGATCGCGGTCGATGGTTCGCCGGCCAGCCGGTCGCGCAGCGCGTCGCCCAGCAAGGTGCAGGCGAGCACCGTGGCCACGAGCGCGAGCCCCGGCGTGATGGCCACCCAGGGCGCGGTCACGATCAGGTCTCGTCCGCCCGCGATCAGGTTGCCCCAGCTCGGCTGCGGCGGCTGCACCCCCAGCCCCAGGAAGGAGAGCCCGCTCTCCAGCAGGATGGCGCTCCCAACGCCCAGGGTCGCGGCCACGATGGCGGGCCCCATCGCGTTAGGCAGCACGTGCCGCGCCAGCACGCGCAGCGGGCGCACACCGAGCCCCTGGGCGGCGTGGACATACGGTTCCTCACGGACGCCGAGCACCGCGCCGCGGACGAGACGCGCCACCCCCATCCATCCGGTGGCCACCAGCACGACCAGTACGGTGGTCGCGCCCGGCTGCCAGAGCGCCGCACACAGCAGCAGCAGGATCAGCCGGGGGATGGCCAGGAAGGCGTCGGCGCACGCCATCGCGATGCGCGAGATCACGCCGCCATACCAGCCCGCCAGGGCGCCGACCGCCGTCCCCACAGCGGCCGCCAGCAGCGATCCCGCGACCCCGATCGCCAGCGAGAGACGGCCGGCCAGCATCATGCGCACGAACAGGTCGCGACCGAACCGGTCGGTGCCCAGCGCGTGGAAGTGCCCCTGTGCATCGGTGGCGAAGGGGGGGAGCAGCCGGTTCGCGAGCACATCGCCGATGGCCAGCGGGTCCTGTCGCGCGACCATCGGTATGATCACCGTGCCGGCGGCGAGCAGCAGCAGCAGCCAGAATGCGATGCGCGCGAGCAGCGGGTCGCGTCGCCGTCGGACGCCTCGCGCTCCGACGGCAGCCAGGATTCCGTCGCGAACGCGCGCGAGGGTGATCATGCGCGCCGCCGGGGATCGAGCAGGGGCAGCGCCAGGTCAGCCGCGAGGTTGGCGCCGATCACCAGCGTCGCGTACACGATGGTCGCTCCCATCACCACGGGGTAATCGCGGGCCGCGATGGCGCCAAGCATCGCGCGCCCCATCCCGGGCCACGCGAACACGCTCTCCACGAACACCGAACCGGCCACGACTCCCGGCAGCGAGAGTGCCAGGAGCACCACCAGCGGCGGCAGCGAGTTGGCGAGTACGTGCCGGCCGTACACGGTGCGTCGCGTGAGTCCCTTGGCGCGCGCCGTGCGGACCCAGTCGGCACCGGCCAGGTCGGCCACGGTGCTGCGTGCATAACGCGCGATCCCCGCGGCACCCACGGCCGCGAGTACCGTGACGGGCAACACCGCATGGCGCACGATGTCGATCAGCGCGGCAACGCCCGTGAACTCGATGGCCGGGTCGCGCACGCCGAATGCTGGCAGCCGCAGCGCGGCCGGAAGCCCCCACGCCGCCGCGCCGGTGGTGAACAGTGCGACGAGCGCGAGCGCCAGCCAGAAGCTCGGCGCCGAATACACCGTCGTGGTCAGTATCGTCAGCGACGTATCGAGTCGGCTGCCGCGTCGAACGCCCTGCACCATCCCCGTGGCCACTCCGACGAGGAACGTCAGGGCGAGCGACGCCAGCCCAAGCCCCAGCGAGATCGGCAGCGCCTCGGCCAGCACCGTGCTGACCGGGCGACGGGTCGCGAAGCTCTCGCCCAGATCGAGGTGGAGCAGCGCCCACGACCACCGTGCATATTGTTCGGCCACCGGCGCGTCGAGGCCGAGCGAGGCGCGCAGCCGGTCGGCATCGGCCGCGCTCGCGTTGGGCGGCACGAGCAGCGCCGCCGGATCGCCCGGCGCGAGCCGAACCAGCACAAACGTGAGCGTGACGACGAGCCACAGCAGGATGATCGCATCGGCGATGCGGCGGGCGGCGGAATGCACGAGCGGATGATGCGCGTTGCGCGAGCCGCGTCAACCTCCCGCGCGATTGTCGGGGTGCTGGTGGCGGGGGCGCTCGCCTGCGCGCCCCCCGATCGGCCGGCCGGGACGGTCGTGTACGCATCGGGCGCCGATCTCGAGTCCGCCAATCCGCTCGTGACCATTCATCCGCTCAGCCGCCAGGTGCAGCGCTACATGCTTTTCGTCACGCTGGCGCGATACGACAGCGCACTCGCACCGGTGCCGTACTTTGCCCGCGAATGGGCATGGAGCGACGGCGGACGATCGCTCACGTTCATACTGCACGAACACCTCCGCTGGCACGACGGCACCCCCACGACCGCACATGATGTGGCATTCACCATCGCCGCCGCGCGCGATCCGGCCACCGGGTATCCGCGATACGGCGACCTGTCGGGCATCACCGACGTACGCGCCGTTGATGACACCATTGTGCGTATCGAGTTCGCCGCGCCGCCGCCGCAGTTCCCGGCGGTGCTCTGCGAGCTGCCTATCCTGCCGGAGCACCTGCTGGGCAGCGTCGATCGTTCCACGATGCGCCAAGCTCCGTTCAACCTGAACCCGGTCGGCAACGGCCCGTTCCGGTTCGTGGAACGAATCCCGGGGCAGCGATGGGTGTTCGCCCGAAACGATTCCTTTCCGCCGGAACTCGGCGGCCCGCCGCGGCTGGAACGCGTGGTCGTCGCGATCGTGGACGAGGCGACGACCAAGTTCGCCGGGCTCGTGAGCGGGGAACTCGACGTCGCCGGCATCGCACCGAGCATGGCCGGCCTCGTCGAGCGCGACTCGTCGCTGCGGCTCCTGACGTATCCGGTCCTCTTCGCCAATGCGCTGATCTTCAACGCGCACCAGCCGCCACTCGACGACGTGCGCGTACGCCGGGCAATCGACGCCGCGATCGATCGCCAGCGCATCATCGACGCCGCACTCGCCGGGTTCGCCATTCCCGCGCGCGGTGCGGCGTCCCCCGATAACCCGCTCGGCGTGACGAACCCGCCAGCAACAGCGGCCACGGCCGACTCGCTCCTCGACCGTGCGGGCTGGCCGCGCGGCGCCGACGGCTGGCGCGTGCGCAACAATGAACCGCTCCGTCTCACCCTCCTCACCGTGGGCAGCGGCGACAACGCGATCGAGCAGCTCGTGCAGGCCGACCTGCGTGCGCGCGGGATCCGTCTCGACATCCGGCAACTGGAGTTCGGTGCATTCCTCACCGAGGCCCGCGCCGATCCGCGTCGGTACGATCTGCTGCTCACCGGGATTCCCGGAGATCTGGGCCTCTCCTATCTGGGCGCCATGTTCGATTCGCGGCTTGCCGGCGGTGCGCTGGATTACACGGGCTTCCACACCCCGATGCTCGATTCGGCGTTCGCGCGCGTGCGGGAATCGCGATCGACAACGGAGCTTCGGCTGGCCTGGGAGTCGGTGCAGAACGAGCTGCATCGCGAGGTTCCCGTCTCGTGGATTTATCACTCGAAGGGTGTGCAGGGAATCAGCAGCCGGCTGCAGGGGGTGACCATGGACCTGCGTGGCGAGATGGTGAGCATCGCCGATTGGTACGTGAACGGGTCCGGCACCCCGGCATCGGACGCATCCATCGCGCGCTCGCCCGGACGATGACGCTGCTGCTTCCGGCCGGGGCGCTCGACGCGCGCACCACCGTCGCCGCGGGTCCCCTTGCCGGACTCGCCGGATCTCTCGCCGCCGACCTCGATGTCGTGATCGCGAGAGGAGTTGCTCCACCCCCAGGCAAGGCGCGCCTCACGCGTCGCGGCGGCCGCTGCGCGCACGATGGCGAGCTGCTCGCCTTCGACCCGTACTCACCGCGCCGACATCGCTGCCCGCGGTGCGGTCGCGAGTACGAAGGCGATGCGCACTACGACTGGTGGGTGATGGGCTATCAGCTCTGGCTGGCCGAGCGCGTCGTGCACGCCGCCACCCTTCAGGCAGTGCATGACCGTGATGGCGCCGATCGCTACGCTCGGTTCGCCCGCGATACGCTCCAGGCAATCGGTGCCCTGTACGAGGGCTATCCGAACCGTGACAACGTGCTCGGACCGTCGCGCCCGTTCTTCAGCACGTACCTCGAGTCCATCTGGCTGCTGCAGCTTGCTGTCGCCGTGGATCTGCTCGACGGCCGTGGCGCGGGGGGAGCGGTCACCGCCGCGTTTCGCGATCTCGTGATCGAGCCGAGCCGGGCGCTGATCGCCTCGTACGACGAGGGCACGTCGAACCGTCAGGTGTGGAATGTGGCGGCGCTGTCGGCCGCGGATCTCGTGCTCGGCAAGGATCCCGGCGGACGCATGCGCTCGTTCATCAGCCGGCTGGATCGGTCGCTGCTCGTCGACGGCACCTGGTACGAGGGGGAGAACTACCACCTCTTTGCCCATCGCGGGCTCTGGTACCTCGTCGCGCTGGCGGAGGGCGCTGGCATCGCGCTGCCCGCGGAATTCCTGCGACGCTTCGCCGAGGGGTTTGTCACGCCGTTTCTGACGGCGCTCCCCGATCTCACCTTTCCGTCGCGTCGCGATTCGCAGTACGCCGTCTCGCTCCGACAGTGGCGCACGGCCGAGCAGTGCGAGTTGGGGATCGCGCGTTCGCCCGGCGACCGCCGGCTTCTCTCGGTGCTCGAGCGACTCTACACCCCCGACATTCCGCGCGGCGATACCGGTCGTGCGCGATCCACTGCCGAGGCCGAGCGCAACGCTGCGCCCGTTGCGCTCGACCGAAGCGACCTGGGTTGGCGCTCGCTGCTCTGCGCGCTTCCGGAGCTGCCGGCGCTCCGGCCTCTGGCGCCGGGCTCGGTGCTGCTCGAAGGGCAGGGGATCGGTATCCTCCGACGCGATGCAGGGCGCGTCCATGTGGCGCTCGACTACGGCGAGACCGGCGGCGGCCACGGACATCCCGATCGTCTCGACGTGCTGTTCGCGCACGAAGCGGCGCGTTGGCTGGACGATCCGGGTACGGGCTCCTATACCGACCCCTCACTCCACTGGTATCGGAGCACGCTCGCGCATAACGCGCCCCTGTTCGACGGACGTTCGCAGCGTCGTGTCGCGGGCAGCCTGAGCGCGTACGAGGATCGCGGCGGCTCCGGCTGGATCGAGGCAAACGCCAGCGGTCTCGAGCCCGGAGTGGAAGTGCGTCGCACGCTGGTCGTGATGACAGACTACCTGCTCGACGTGCTCGAGTGGTCGTCCGATCATGCGGTGACGTGCGAGTTGCCCGTGCACGTGGATGGCACGGTGACCGGAACGGGGGTGTGGCACCGCGACGAGGCGGTGGGCAGCGCTGCGGCCGAAGACGGGTTCGCATTCCTTCGCGATCGCGAAGCGGCCTCCGGCGGTGCGCACGTCCGTCTGACCGCTCAGCGAGGCGATGCCACCGTCGACGCCCGGTTCGCGTCGGAGCCGGAAGCGGATTGGTGGCGCGCCGAGGCGCCCGGGGTGCCTGGCACCTCACCGCGCCGCTTTTTCGTGAGGCGCCAGCGCGGCACGGCGGGGGCGCTCGTCGCACTCTGGAGCTGGGGTGGCTCGGCGCATTCCATGGAGATGCGCGACGGTGTGTATCGCGTTGATCTCGCCAACGGTGAGCGTCATACGCACGCACGATCGGCGCACGGATGGCATGTGGATCTCGAGTTCGGCGGTGCGCGGAGCAGCATCGACCTGGGTGGCGTGCGATCCTCCACGCAATGGGGTGGCGGCGTTGAAACGGATTCGGCTTCTGGTTTACCGGTCGTAGCTGCGGCGGCCTCCGCGCCGGCGTCGGACGTTGGCGAGCCGCGCGATCTCCGGCCAGCCGGCACCCCACCACACCTGCTGCCGCGCGTCGCCAGCGCGATGCGCGACCCGTTCCTTGCATTCGACGCCGACCTTGGCGACGCGGCTTTTGTCCTTCATCTGGGCGAATCGCACTACCGGCGCTCCGAGCTCGACTGGAACGCGGCGGGGCGCCCGGCGGCCACGATCCGCTGCGCGGCCAGCGGCGACGTGCTGCTCGTCGACGTCGAGATCGAGAAGCCGGACGTGTTCTTCGCGCCCGCGCGGGAGGAGAATCCGCTGGACAACGAGCACCCCGACATCAACAGCGACGGACTGCAGCTCTATCTCGTTGCCGATCGCTCCGGCACCCCCTCGTCGTTCGCCTGGCTCGTCGTTCCCGTGCCGGGCGCGGGGGAGGCGCGGGTGGCACCGCTCGTGGCCGGCCCGGAACCGTTGCAGCCGGCGGTGCGCTGGCGGCAGACCGTCCGTGGATGGCAGGCGCGCATTGCGCTGCCGGTGGCCGACGCCGGCATCCGTCCCGGCGCCACGCTCGCCTTCGATTGCATCGTGAACGAGATGAGCGCCGATCGCGAGCGGCGTCGCGGGCAGCTCGTGCCCGCGGGTGCCGGCGGCGAGTTCGTCTATCTTCAGGGCGATCGTCAATCTCCCGATCGTCACCTTCAGTTTGCCTGGCCGCATGCCTGACTCCGACAGCCGGCTCTCGCGCGTTCGCGTGGTGCTCTTCGAACCGCAGGATCCGGTCAACATCGCCGCGACGGTTCGCGCCATGAAGAACATGGGCCTCGCCGATCTCGTGCTCGTGAACCCGGTGGCATACGATCCGTGGCGACTCGCCGGCATCGCGCACGACACCGGCGACATCATCGAGCGCATCCGTCACGTTGATACCCTGGACGAGGCGCTGGCCGACTGCGTGTACGTCGCCGGATACACGGCGCGACGGCGTGCAGCCAAGTGGACGCTCGACACGCCGCGCGCCTCGGCGACGGCGCTGCTCGACCGCGCCGCCGATGGCACGGTCGCCGTGCTGTTCGGTCGCGAGGATCACGGCCTTCCCAACGACGCGCTCGATCGCGCGCATGCGCTCGTCTCCATCCCCACGACCGCGCATGCATCGCTGAACCTGGCCCAGGCCGTCCTCGTCGCCCTGTACGAGCTCCACCTGGCCGCCGGTGACGCGAGCCGTACCCTGGCGCCTCCCCGCAAGCATGCTCCCCCCGCCGACCAGGCCGAGTACGAGCGTCTCTTCGAGGACACCCATCGGGCGCTCACGTCGATCGACTTCTTCAAGACCCGATGGCCCACGCATATCATGCACACCGTGCGCGCGCTCGCCTACCGCGCCGCGCCCGATTCGCGCGAGCTCACGCTGGTTCGCGCCATGGCCATCGAAGTGTTCCGGGCGCTCGAACGTGCCCGTGCGCAGTCGCCCGCGGATCCTTCATAGACGTTTCCGTCACGCCTCGATAGCTTGATCCCATGGTTTTCGGTCGATTCTTCAAACGCGACGACGACGCCGGCGATGCCGACGGAGTCGAGGGCCCCCCCGACGCCGACGCCGACGACGGTGCCGATGAGTCCGACGTCGATCACGACGACACCGTTCCCCCCGAAGGACATCGCGACGTCGACGTCGACCTGGAGTGGCGTGATCGCGCCGCCGACGTCATCCCCGGCGGGGCATCCACCGGGAGCAAGCAGCCCGGCGCGCTCTACGGCGCCGACACCCGCTTCGGCCCCACGCACTACGTTCGCGCTGCCGGCTGTCGCGTCGTCACCCCGGGACAGCGCTCCCTGATCGACTGCTCCATGGCCCTCGGCGCGGTCACGCTCGGCTACGCCGACGAGGCCGTCACGCAGGCGGTCGTCCAGGCGTCGACGAGCGGCAACATCGCGGGGTTGTCGTCGTTCCACGAGATCGAGATCGCCGAGCGCTTGTGCGATGCGATTCCGTGCGCGGAGCAGGTGCGCATGATGAAGAGCGGCGCCGAAGCGGTGGCCGCCGCCGTGCGCATCGCGCGCACGTACACCGGCCGGTCGCACGTGGTCGGGAGTGGCTACTTCGGCTGGTCGGACTGGTGCACTTCCGCGGCCGGTGTGCCCGCGGCGGTGTCGGCCCTTTATACCGCCGTGCCGTTCGACGACGTGTCCGCCCTCACGGCGGCTTGCGATCGTGCGGGCGGCGACCTGGCGGCGATCATCATCGAGCCGGTCGTGGAACGGCTGCCCTCCACCGAATGGATTGCCGCCGCGCGCGAGCTGTGCACGAAGCTCGGCGCGGTGCTCATCTTCGACGAGATCAAGACGGGGTTCCGCCTGCGACTCGGCGGCTACCAGGAGTACGCCAAGGTGGAGCCCGATCTCTGCACACTCGGCAAGGCGATGTCGAACGGCGTGCCGATCAGCGCCGTGGCGGGACGCGCCGACGTGATGCAGGCGGCGACGCGCACCTGGATCTCGTCCACGCTCTCCGCCGACACCATCGGACTCGCAGCGGTGGGTGCGGTGCTCGACTGGTTCGAGCGTGCAGACGTGAGCGAGTTCTTGTGGAAGTCGGGCGATGACACCCGGCGCGCGATCGCCCGGGCCATCGATGCCGCCGGCGTGACCGGCGTCGAGGTTGCCGGTATTCCGCCCATGTGGTTCCTCCGCTTCGGCAGCGCCGAGCGCGAATCGCGATTCCTCGAGTTGGCGCTCGATGAAGGCGTGCTGTTCAAACGCGGTCCGTACAACTTCCCGTCGCTGGCGCACGAGGAGGAGACCATCGCCGAGATCGAATCGGCGGCGAGCCGCGCCTTCGTCACGATGGTCGAGGAAGCCGAGGCGTGAGCCATGGGCCGGAGCCGCTCGCCGGCGGCGCGCCGCTCATCGATGTGCACGCCCACTTCTACCACGATGGGTGCGGCAGGGCGCACTGGCGGGAACTGAACGCCGCGCGACTCGAGGCCGGTCGACGCATCGGGATCACGGTACATGTCGGCTCGGTGCTCGGCAGTTGGGGGCGCACGTCCCCCATCTATTTCGCGTCCCCCGACGATGTGCGCGCCGGGAACGATGCCATGTTCGCCTTCGAGCGCGAACATGCCGATCTCGTGCGATCGTACGTGCACGTGAATCCCAATGAAGGCGCAGGCGCGCTTGATGAACTCGAGCGTGGCGCCGCCGCGGGCGCCATCGGACTCAAGCTTGCGGCGGCGCGCCGCGCCGATGATGCACTGCTCGACGATCTCGCCGCCGAGGCAGGGCGCCGCCACATGCCCGTGCTGCACCACATCTGGCAGCACCGCCGGCGCCACTGGCCCTCGCAGGACATCAGCGACGGCTCCGACCTCGTCCGGCTGGCGGCGCGCCACCCGGATACGACGTTCATCCTCGCGCACATCGGCGGCGGGGGCGACTGGGCGCACAGCTGTGCCGCGTTGCGTGACGTGCCTAACGTGGTGGTGGACCTCTCGGGCAGCGGCATCGATCGTGGCATGCTCGACGACGTCATCGCGGCGGTCGGGGCATCGCGCATGCTCTGGGGCGCCGACATCACGCTCGAGACCGGCCTCGCGAAGCTGTGGGCGCTGGACGAGCTGAAACTCGCACCGGAGGACATCGACGCGATACGCTGGCGCAACGCCGAGCGGATCTTTCCCGCAGGGGTCTTTCCGCCGCTCGCGATCGGTACGGCGGTGACTCGGTGACCGCGCCATCGGCCACGCATGAATCGACCGCGACTTCCGGTCGGACCGACGTGAATACGTTCATCGGGGCGTACCCGTGGCGCCACCTGCCGCACCCCGATCCCGACGTGCTGGTCCGTGTGCTCACGCGCGAAGGGTTCGCGCGTGCGTGGGTCGGGCATCTGCCATCGGCTTTTCATCGGGACCCATCGGCGGGAAATGCGGCGCTGTTCGCCGCGACACACGA
>DASSBZ010000063.1:0-14655 GCA_035698205.1 Gemmatimonadaceae bacterium
GTCGGGGAGGTGCGACCCGCCGGCGAAGGGATCGTTGAGCAGGAACACGTCGCCGGGCTCCGGATTCCGCTCGCGCACCGCGCGTACGGACTCGGGCATCGCGCCCAGATGCACGGGGATGTGCGCTGCCTGGGCAATCAGTCGTCCGCGCGCGTCGAAGATGGCCGCCGAGGCATCGCGACGCTCGCGAATGTTCGGCGACAGCGCGCCGCGTTCGAGCACCGTTCCCATCTCCTCGGCGATCGCCGCCACCAGATGCGAGAAGACGGTGAGTGCAAGCGGATCGAAGTCGCTCATGCGTCGCGCTCCAGCATCCAGCCGCCGGAGGGCAGCGCACGCGCCGTCCAATCGCGCGCGACGAACATCGTGGCGTCGTCGAGCACGACGCTCGCGGCGCCTGCGACGCGGGCTTCGCACGCGCCACCATCGTCCACCCGCACGTCGTCGCGCCAGCTGCCTGCCCCGCCGCGCCGCCGGAGGTGCGCCGCGTGCGCGCGACGCGACGACATCGCGCGCACGCTCACGAACTCCACGGGCCGGTCGAGCACGAACCCGTAACGGGCGCGGTGCGCATGGGCGAACGCGCGCGCGACCGTGGCACCATCGTCGCCGGCATTGACGGGTACGTCGAGGTCATGCCCCTGCCCCGCATAACGAGCGCGGATGATCATGCCCGCTACCGTGTCCTCGTCGCTCGAGGCGCCGCCAACCGTCGCGAGCAAGCGCTCGCGTACGGCATCGAGCTCGGTTGCGTTCACACCGGCGGCAGGGCGAAGCAGGCTGGCGAGGGCGACGCGGCGTTCCGGCGCGATGGCCAGTCCGAACGCACTCAGCACGCCGGCCAGCGGCGGCACGATCACGCGCGTGATACCGAGTCCGTCGGCGAGGCCACATGCGTGGAGCGGACCGCCACCGCCGAATGCGATGAGCGCGCAGCTGCGCGGATCGATCCCGCGCTCCACACTGACCCGGCGCAGCGCCCGGGCCATGGCCGCGTCGGCGGTGCCGATGATCGCCTCGGCAACGCGCTCCACCGCGGCACCCAGCGGTTCGGCCAGCGTCGCTACCGCCGCACTGGCGGCCGCCGCATCGATGGCGACACCACCCGCGATGCGCGCTGAACCGATGCGACCGAGCACCACCTGCGCATCCGTCACGGTGGGAAGCGTGCCACCTCGTGCAAATGCCACCGGGCCAGGCACCGCACCGGCGCTGTGCGGCCCCACACGCAGCGCGCCGCCGTCGTCCACCCAGGCAATACTCCCCCCGCCGGCCGATACGGTCTCGACGAGCACGCGCGGCAATGCGATCGGGACGCCGGCAACCTGCCCGCCGCTCTCGATGAGCGGCTCGCCGTCGAGCACGAGTCCCACGTCGGCCGAGGTTCCGCCGATGTCGACGGTGAGCGCGCGCGAGACGCCGAGCTGTCGAGCGATGAAGCCGGCGCCCGTGACGCCGCCGGCCGGCCCGGACAGCGCGAGCGCCGCCGTGGAACGGGCGGCGCTGTTGAGCGAGAGCGTTCCTCCGCTCGACGACATAACGTCGGGCAACGGAAAGCCGGCGCCCGTCAGCCGCCCGGCGAGGCGATCGAGATACCGCGCCGCACGCGGGCGTACATACGCCTCGCAGGCGGCGGTGGCCGTCCGCTCGTACTCCCGGATCTCCGGCAATATTTCGGAGGCGCCGACTATTTCAACGCCGGGGAGCCGCTTGCGCAACGAGGCTGCCAGCGCGCGTTCGTGCGTGTCATCGTCGTAGCCATGCAGCAGCGCGATTGCCACCGTGTCGGGGGAGAGGCGAACCACTGCATCGCACGCGCGCGCGATGGCGTCAGCCGTCAGCGTGATCCGCACAACGCCGGGTTCGCGCCGCTCCGCGACGGGCACCACGTCGCCGTCCGCCACGAGCGGCGCCGGGTGATGCAGCGTGAGGTCGTACAGGCTTGCGCGTTCCTGCCGACGCAGCAGCAGGAGGTCCGTCGCACCCTCGGTGGCGCACAGCACCACACGCGCGCCGTTGCGCTCGAGCAGCGTATTGGTGACCACCGTGGTCCCGTGCACGATGCGCGCGGTCTGCGCCCCCGGCGGACCGGCATGGCCCAGCACGTTCGCGACCGCCTCGCTCTGGTCGCCCGGTGTGCTCAGGACCTTGCCCGAGGTCACCCCCCCGGACGCATCCACCGCGACGAGGTCGGTGAACGTGCCGCCCGTATCGATACCGACCGATGTGTCCAGCCCTGCCCTCATGCGCCGCGCCGCGCGCCACGTCCGGCGGCGTGCAGCGCGGCCACGACGGCCAGATGTACCGGCAGCGCCAGCGCGATCACCTCGCCATTCACCTGCGAGAACGCCGGCAGCACCTGCATGACCAGCCCGAGCACCGAGAGCGATGCCACCACACCGGCCACGATGCCGGTCGCTCGCGTGGCGCGTCCACGCAGCATCGCCAACGGGATCAGCACGACGAGCGCAAGGCTGAGCGGATTGAACTGCAGCAGGTTCTCGTTGCGATACCAGAACGAGTGTCGCGTCGCGGTCCACGCGAGCAGGAGCACCGTCCCCACCACGCCGCTCACCAGTGACCAGACCACGCCGAGTCCCGTGAGGAGTGCGCGCGACGTCGGCACGCGATCTCGAACCGCATGGCCGAACGCGACGAAGAGCAGCGCCAGCCCCGCCCCCACGGCCAGGTTCGGCAGCCGGTGATCCGGAACGGCATCCGGCTCCGGGGGGCGTGACGACGTCACCAGCGTGCGCTCGTCGCGCACGAGCGGGTGCGTGGCGCCGTCGGCGCCGGCGACCTGCACGCCGCGCACCCGCAGCATGAGCTGCTCCGGCAGGAACATCTCCTGCCAGCGCGTGATCGGTACATCGGCGGGCTCGCCGAGGGCGATCATGATCCCCGCGTATTCGGCCGGCGCGTCCGAGAGCAGTCGCGCCGTGTGCGAACGGAACGTCGTACCGCCCGCCAGCGAATCAGCGGTGGCGGCGCGCAGCGCGCCCCCCGTGACGTGGTCGATCGCGTCGCGCACCCGGGTGGAGCAGTTGTCCAGATAATAATCGTACCGGTAGTACTTGTTCTCGGGCAGCACATTGCGCTGGAGGAACGCCATCATCTCCGCACGCTGCGCGGGCGAGAGATCGAGCCGTTGTGCGGTGACTGACCGGTTCAGCGATCGATACGCCTCGAGCGTGGATCGCAGGGTGTGCCCCTCCACCCAGTACTGCGTTTCCCCGGTGAGGAATCGCCCGAGAAAGCCCGGCTGGTCGAACGAGAACATGCCGTAGTTGAAGACGACTTCCTCGTGGCGCGCCATGTCGACGACGAGGATCCCGTTGTGGCCGAACTTCTCCCATACGGCGTCGCCGCGCCCCATGGTCAGGAGGTACACGACGAGCGAATCACCCGGCTGCGGCACGTTCGCGCCCGCGGGCGCCGCGGCGTCCTGGGGCATCACAGCACGATCTCGGTGCGTTCCTCGGCCGAGCGGTGTACTGCCTCGAGGACCCGGAGCACCGTGACCTGGTCGGTCGGCGCCTCGTACTCGCCCTCTCCGCGCAACACGGCGGCGAAGTGCGTGAGTTCCGCACGATACGACTGGCTGAACGCACCTTCGCGGGCGCTGGCCCCGGTGGGCGAGACGTCGACCGGTTTGCCGTTCAACTCCTTGACCACGCGCAGCGGTGCCAGCCGCGCACTGCCGCGCGACGAGATGACCTCGAACCACCAGCGCTCCTGCTCGCCCACGTACGCCCACGAGACATCGAAGGCGAAGACGATCCCCTGTGCGCACTCCAGCATCACCAGCGCCGACTCCTCCACGGCGCCGCCGCCACCGCGGGGGCGATCGAAGTGTGCGGTCACGCGCTGCGGGGCGGGAAAATCAGCCAGCCAGAGCGCGAGATCCACCATGGGAAGCCCCAGCTCCAGGAAGGCGCCGCCCCCCGACTCGGCGCGGCGCGTCCGCCACCCCTCGCGCTGCCCGCGGTGCTGGAGTACGCCGGCACGCCCCCCGGTCAGCTTGCCGAGTTCACCGTTGCGCAGGAACCGATCGAGGGCCTGCACGTCGTTCCGGAAGCGATGGTTGTTGGCCACGAACACTTTGCCGTCGGTGCGGTCGGCGGCGGCGAGAATCCGTTCGATCCCGCGGGTGGAGACCGACAGCGGCCGCTCGCACAGCACGTGCTTGCCGGCGGCCAGCGTCGCCAGCACGTGCGGTTCGTGCAGGTGATTCGGCGTCGCGACGATGACCGCATCCACGTCGCCGTGGTCGAGCAGGTCCTCGATATCGGTGAACACGCTCGACACCCCGAACCGGTCGGCCAGCGCGCGGGCCTTGGCACCATCATTGTCGCACAGCGCCACCAACTGCATGCCGCGGATGCGCGAGAGCACGGGCAGATGCGCCAGTTGCGCAATCGCCCCCAGCCCGATGAGACCGACGCGGATATTCGACTTCATGGTGCGCGGGTGCGGGTAGTGCCAGTGAAGACATCTGACCGGGCGCCAACGAGCGATCCGACGCGCCACTGTCCTCGCGGATCGTAGCACGCGCGCACCTCGATGGCGAGGTGTCCGGGCGGAAGGGTCATCGCCCGAAGCTGCCGACGGGTGCGGCCGCCAGGGGGAGTGCACGGCCGGCACGAGGCGTCGCACCCCGCCACTGAAGCCGCGGCGCCACGAACGTGGCGGCGAAGTCATGGTCGTCCACCACGTCATCGATGCGAGCGTCTATCATGTCGCCGGCGCGGACCTCCCCCGCCACGCGGGTGATTCCGTCGATATCATCCGCCTGCCACGGTGCACGCGCCACCGCCAGTCCGTCGGCGTCGGGTTCCGAATCCACCAGCAGGGTGGCAGTCCGCCCGACGTGTCGCTCGTACTGCTCGGATGTGATGATGCGCTGCAGTGCATTCAACCGCTCGAGCCGTTCACGCTTGAGCGCCTCCGGCACGTCGTCCGGCATCTCCCAGGCACGCGTCCCTTCCTGCGCCGAGTAGGTGAACGCGCCCACCCGATCGAACCGGATCTCCTCGAGAAAGCCCAGCAACTGTTCGAAGTCATCGTCCGTCTCGCCGGGGAAGCCAACGATGCAGGTGGTCCGGATGGTGACATCGGGAACGATGCCGCGAATGCGGGCGATCCGCTCACGCTGGGTACGCTGGCGCTCCGGACGTCGCATGCGTGCGAGCACGCTATCGGACGCATGCTGCATGGGCATGTCGAGGTACGGCAGCAATCGCGGGCGCGCCGCCATCAGTTCGAGCAGGGCCGGGGTGAGCCCCGCCGAGTACAGATACAGCAGCCGGATCCACGGCACATCGGTGTTTTCGAGCAGCGCCGACACGAGCTCCGGCAGCCCGTTGCCATCGCGCCGATCGCGCCCGTAGTGCGCAAGGTCCTGGGCAACGAGGTTGAGCTCGCGTGCGCCCTGGAGCTCCAGCACCTGCGCCTCGCGCACCAGCGCATCGAGTTCGAACGAACGGTGCCGCCCCCGCATGAGCGGAATGGCGCAGAAGGCGCAGCCGTGGTCACACCCTTCGCTGATCTTGAGATAGCGCACATGTGGTGTGTCGCCCGCAAACACGCGCACGCCGGGGTGATCGCGCGCCGGATCGTCCAGCAGCCCGCGGGCATCGAGCTCCGGGATCAGGCGATCCACATCCGAGGTGCCGAGGAAGAAGTCCACCTCCGGCAGCGCTTCGCGCAGCTCGTCGCGATGCCGCTGCACCATGCAGCCCACGGCCACGACGGCGCGGCAGGCCCCGTGGACCTTCTGGCGGCCGGCTTCGACAATGGCATCGATCGACTCGCGCTTGGCGGCGTCGATGAAGCCGCACGTATTGACGAGAATCACGTCCGCCTCGTCGAGCGCCGAGACCGGCGTGGCGCCGTGCTGCACAAGTTCGCCGAGGTAGCGCTCGCTGTCGACCGTGTTCTTGTCGCAGCCGAGGGTAACGAGGGCAACCTTCACTGGGCGGGGGCCGGCGCAGGGCGCCCGGCAAGGCAGGTGGCAATCACCGCGGAAAAGTAGCCGGGCGACGTGGGGCGCTCAACGGTATGCGACGATGTCACGGTTCTGCGCGCCATCGACGCAAACCCTGCCTCGCGCGGCCGTGTGCCGCAGACGTACGGACATTCTTTCCGATTGCCGACACGTGTTTTACCGCGTGCGGGGAGCGTCGTCTTCCCGGCAACATCGTGCACGCTCCGGTGCGTCGGTTGCCACCGCTTCCCCCACGCATGCCCCAGTCGCCGTTCCTGTTCGCCGCCGGTGTCGACAACAGTTGCCCCACGCTTGCCAGCGGCCGCCGAATCGACGAGATGGATCGCAGCGGGCACTATGCGCGCTGGGAGGGCGACTTCGCCCACGCCCACGCACTCGGCGTGCGCGCCATGCGTTATGGCCCCGCGTACTATCGCGTGCATGTCGCCCCCGATCGCCTCGACTGGGACGTGTGCGACGAGCCGCTGCGGAAGCTGCGCGACCTGCGCATCACCATCATCGCCGACCTGTGCCACTTCGGCGTGCCATCGTGGCTGGGCGGTTTCCAGGACGACGCATTCCCGGTGCTGTTCGCGCAATACGCCCGCGCCTTTGCCAGGCGCTATACGTGGATCCGGCACTTCACGCCCATTTACGAGATCTTCACCACCGCGAGCCAGTCGGCCCTGCTCGGCCGGTGGAACGAGTGCCTGCGCAGCGAGGCGGCCTTCGTACGTGCCATGCGCAATCTCTGCATGGCGCACGAACTGGCCATCGAGGCCATCGAATCGGAGCGGCCGGACGCGATCATCGTCCAGCATGAATCGCTGACGCACATCCACCCGGCGGGGCGCGACGCGAGCGTGGACGCCGCGCGCTGGAACAGCTTCAAGCGGCTCGCCTTGGACCTCACGCTCGGCGCCGAGCTGGAACCTGGCATGGCAACGTGGCTGAACGGGCACGGGGTGACGTCGAACGACCTCACGTTCTTCCGCGAGCGCAGGGCCCGCCGCCGGCGCTGGATCGGCACCCGCTACGATCCGCGCTGCGAGCGACGGCTGGCCTCCACCGGACGCGTCACGCTGGCCCGTCGCGGGCATGGACTGCACAAGCTGGCCGCCTCGCTGCATCATCGTTATGGAGTGCCGCTGTGCTATGGCGCCTCATACGAGGGGCCGGAGCGTGCCGTGCGCTGGCTGGGATCGCAGTGGGACGACGTGCTGTCGCTTCGTCGCGTGGGGATCCCGGTGACCGGCTTCACGTGGCACGCGCTCGTGGACCGGACCACGTGGCGCGGCACGGCGGCGTCGGGCGACAGCGTGCATTCGATCGGACTCCTCGATCTCCAGCGCCGCGTGCGGGGGGTGGGAACCGCCTTCTCGGCGCTCGCGGCGCAGTGGTCACGCCGGATGGCTGATCGCCCCATCATGAGTGGCGCGCGGGGGCAGGCCAGCGCCTGAGGAGGCGCTCACACACCGATTCGTCCCTGCCCCTCGCCGAACTCGTCGTTGCGTCGCATTATTGCGACGACGTTTCGACTCCCCTCAGCGAGGCTATGCACTGTGGCGACAGCAACCGACGGCAACACGGCATCCGGGGCGACGTTCTTCGGTCACCCGCGAGGGCTCTCCACGCTCTTCTTCACCGAGATGTGGGAGCGCTTCAGCTTCTACGGCATGCGTGCGCTGCTGGTGCTCTTCATGACCGCCGCAGTCGACCAGGCCAACCCGGGGCTCGGGTTCGGCGAGGGAATGTCGGGGGCCATCTACGGACTCTACACGTCCATGGTGTACCTCCTCACGCTCCCCGGCGGCTGGCTCGCCGATAACATCTGGGGGCAGCGACGAGCCGTGTTCGTGGGCGGCTGCATCATCGCGCTCGGCCACTTCACCCTCGCCGCCCCGCTCGTTGGTGCGCCGCAGGTGCCGTCGTTCTTCCTCGGGCTCCTGTTCATCGTGATCGGCACGGGGCTGCTCAAGCCGAACGTGAGCACCATGGTCGGCGACCTGTACCCCAAGCTGAGCGCGGGCGCGACGCCGCACGAGAGCAAGCTCTGGGGCGCGCGGCGCGACTCCGCCTTCTCCGTGTTCTACATGGGGATCAACATCGGCGCGATGCTTGGCCCGTTCATCTGCAGCACGCTGGGCGAACTGGTCAACTGGCACTGGGGATTCTCAGCGGCGGGATTCGGCATGATCCTTGGGCTGATCCAGTACCGCATGGGTGACAAGTACCTCGGTGAGGCGGGGCTGTACAAGCAGGACATCACCGAGAAGGCGATGGATCGTCGCAAGCTGTACTTCAGGCTCAGCGTCACCATCGTCGCCGCGATCGCGGCATTCGCGGCGTTCATCGTGATCACGGGCGCGCTCAGCATGATCACGTTCGTGACCTGGATCGGCTACGGCATCCTGCTGCTGTCCATCCTCTTCTTCGCGGTGCTGATCTTCAACTACAAGTTCGCGTCGGGGCTGCTGGCGCTGTTCCTCGTGCTCGCGGTCGTGATGGGCGAGGGCGGCGCGCAATGGGCCATCGCAATCACGCTTGGCGCATTCATCCTCCTGTGCCTCACGTTTCTCGCGAGCGGGAGCAAGGCGGTGACCACCGAGCGGAAGCGGCTGATGGTGATCTTCTGGCTGTTCCTGCTGGCCGCCACCTTCTGGTCGGGGTTCGAGCAGGCTGGATCGTCGCTGAACCTGTTCGCCCAGGATCTCACCGACCGCGTGGTGTTCGGCTGGGAGATGCCGACCGGGTGGCTGCAGAACGTGAACCCGTTCTTCATCATTGTCCTGGCGCCGGTGTTCGGCAGCCTGTGGACCTGGCTGGCGCATCGCGACAAGAACCCGTCGACCCCGCTCAAGTTCGGGCTGGGTCTGTTGGGGATGGCCGCCGGAATGTTCGTGCTGGCCTGGGGCGCCGCAAACGCTTCGCCGACGAGCCAGGTGTCGATGGCGTGGCTGGTCGTGACGTACTTCCTGTTCACCTGCGGCGAGCTCGCGCTCTCGCCGGTGGGGCTCTCGTCGATGACGAAGCTCGCGCCCGCCGGCCGGCTCGGTCAGATGATGGGCGTGTGGTTCATCGCCTCGGCGCTCGGCAACCTGATCGCCGGACTCGTGGCGGCGCGGATCGAGAACCTGCCGTACTCCACGCTGTTCTCCATGGTGGCCATGTTCGCCGGCGCCGCGGGGTTGATCGCGATCGTGGTGAGCCCCGGGGTGAAGCGGCTCATGGCCGGGGTGGACTAGGGACGAGTCGGTGGCCGGGCCGGCAGACGGCCTCCTACCGGTAGTTCCCGAACTTCAGCTCCACGCCGAAGTCCTGGCCGCGCAGCAGCGCCATGGCCTCCTGCAGGTCGTCCTTGCTGGGGGAGGTGACGCGCACCTGGTCGCCCTGGATGGAGGCCTGCACCTTCTTGAGCTTCGCCTCCTTGATCGCGGCCGCGACCTTCTTCGCGGTGTCGCTGTCGAGCGCCATCTTGAGCGCGATCTCCCGGCGCAGGGTGTCGCCGCCGGCGGGCTTGGTGTCACCGATATCCAGGTTCTTCACCGGCACG
Organism: Gemmatimonadaceae bacterium; assembly: GCA_035698205.1. Classification (GTDB taxonomy): domain Bacteria; phylum Gemmatimonadota; class Gemmatimonadetes; order Gemmatimonadales; family Gemmatimonadaceae; genus DASSBZ01. Next base: position 9,540 of record DASSBZ010000063.1, read on the forward strand.
CCGCGCTTGATCAGCTTTGCCTGCACGACGTCGAACAGCGCGTTCATCCGCATGTCGCTGTCCGCGAGCAGCACGAGCTTCCCCTCCCCGCGCTGGAACTCGATACTGGTCTTCGCGCCCTTGAAGTCGTAACGCTGCGCGACTTCCTTCTGCGCCTGGTTCACGGCGTTGTCGACTTCCTGCAGGTCGACTCCCGTGGTGACATCGAACGAACTGGATTGGGCCACTGTTCCTCCGCTGGGAAACCGGTTCGGCCCAAGTCTAACCACCGCGAATGACCACCGCGAACGCCCTGCCAAAACGCCGGGGCGGGTCAGCCCTCGTCGAGTTCGTCCTCGGTCACGGGGCGCAGCATGATGTCAAAGCCGAGCCAGACCAGCTTGGAGAAGGGGAAGAACAGCAGCGGCGCGAGCAGGGCCAGCAGCGGCGCGACCCACTCCACCGTGTCCCATGGCACGTCCGGCCACGTGACGAACAGCGTGCCGATGAACAGGACCACGAACACGCCCTCGGCAAGCACGAGGTTGAACATCATCGAGCCGATGAAGTAGTCCTCCTCGCCGCGCTCGATGCGCAGGCCGCAGTGCCCGCATCGCTCGCGCATCCTGAACCAGTGTCGCATCACCGGCCCGCGCCCGCAGTTGGGGCAGCGCAGCGTGAGGGCGCGGGAGATCACGCGAACGGCGCGGCCGGCGGCAGGCACACCGAGCGGCCTGGATGACTCGACGCGCTCGTCGACGAAATCCGACGGAGTTCCCTGGCTGGACATACCGCTAAACGCGCCGGTCGTGCGTTCAGTTCCCGAGAAAGCTCTCCAGCGCCCGGGCACGCGAAACGTGCCGAAGCCGCGACAGCGCCTTCTCCTTGATCTGGCGAACGCGCTCCCGCGTGATCCCCAGCAGCGCGCCGATCTGCTCCAGCGTCATCGGCTCGGCGCCGTCCAGGCCGAAGTAGAGCCGGAGGATCTTCGCTTCGCGCTCCTTGAGGCTCGACAGCGACTCCTCGATGGCCTCGGTCAGCGCCTTCTCGAACGTCTGGTCGTCGGGAGCGGGGTTGACGTTGTCGGCGAGATAATCGAGCAGCTTGTTGTCTTCACCGGGGGAGAGCGGCGCATCGAGCGAGAGGTGGGTCTGCGAGATGGACATCGTCTTCGCGACCTCTTCCTCCGTGATGTCCATGCCGTCGGCAATCTCGGCGTGCGTGGCCTCGCGCCCGAGTTCCTGAAGCAGCGCGTTGGCGCGCTTGCCGATACGGTGCAGCGTCCCGGCACGGTTGAGCGGCACACGCACAATGCGCGACTGCTCCGCCAGCGCCTGCAGGATGGCCTGCCGGATCCACCACACGGCGTAGGAGATGAACTTGATCCCCTTCGTCTCGTCGAACTTCCGGGCGGCGCGGATCAGCCCGAGGTTGCCCTCGTTGATCAGGTCGGAGAGCGATACGCCCTGGTTCTGGTACTTCTTGGCAACCGAGACGACGAACCGGAGGTTGGATCGAACCAGCTTGTCGAGCGCCTCCTGGTCATCCACGCGGATGCGCTGTGCCAGCGCGACCTCCTCCTCGCGGTTGATCAGCGGGTAGACGCTGATGTCACGGAGGTACTGGTCCAGGGATCCTTCGTCGAGTCCCGACTTCTTCAACGCCCGCACGGCTGCCCGTCCGCCCGCGCTCACGCGCGGGATGCGGGGCGTTGCGCGGGCCCCGCCCGCGGCAGACGCGCGTTGCGCGTCCGCCTCATCGCGGTCATCGAATCCGGTCGCCAAGTCGAGTCCAGCGAATGTGGGTCAGCCAGTCGACGGTGCTCGCCGAGTCCGGCACGTAGCTGAAGTACACGAACATCGGGCGCCCGCGAAGCAGCGAATCCGGCACGAACCCCCAGTAGCGACTGTCGAGCGAGTTGTCGCGGTTGTCGCCAAGCACGAAGAAATTCCCGTCAGGGACGACCAGCGGCCCCCAGTTGTTTCGTGACGGATGCGCACCGACCGCCGCCTCCACCGTGGGCACCAGGAACTTGCGCTGCCATCGAAAATCCTGGTCGGCCGGATCGGCGCCGGGATCGGTGTGCGATACGTATGCCTCATCCTGCAGGCGGCCGTTGAGCACGAGTACCCCGCTGCGCATCGCCAGCGTGTCCCCCGGCAGCCCCACCACCCGCTTCACGAAATTCTTTGTGCGATCCACCGGCCACTGGAATACCACAACGTCGCCGCGCTGCAGGTCGCGCACCGGCGGAAGATGCGCGCCGATGAACGGCACCTCGGCGCCGTAGGCAAGCTTGTTGACCAGCAGGAAGTCGCCGACAAGCAACGTGCGTTCCATGCTGCCGCTCGGAATCTTGAATGCCTCCACGAGGCACGCGCGCACGACGAGAAAGAGCGCGATCGCGATCACGAACGACTTGATCCATTCGAAGGCGAACGTCCACATCCGCCTGCCGCGCCGATTCACACGGCGAAGCGCAACCGCGCGATTCTCCGCCGTGATGTCGGCTCGCACGCCGGGCGTGGGAGGGATCGCCGGCCCGGTCATGCTTCGTACTCCTCGAGCTGTTTCGGCATCGCGTCTTCTCGCAACATCACTCCTTGGGAAGTAAGCGGCGGCACGGGGGTCGGGCAAGACGGCATCGTCTCGTCACGGCCTGCCGGGCGTCCCCGTGCCCCTGCGCTATACCGTCGGCGCGTCGTAGTTGTCGATCTGCGCCCGCTGCAACGCTCCCGAGTAGTCCACGTATCCCACCTTCGTCTCCGAGTAGAACTCGTAGACTTCCCATCCACCTTCACGGTGTCCGTTGCCGGTCTGCTTGACGCCGCCGAACGGCAGGTGCGCCTCGGCACCGATCGTCGGCGCATTGATGTACGTAATGCCATTGTCCAGCTCCTGCAACGCCCGGTACGCCACGTTCACATCCCGGGTATACACCGCGGACGACAATCCGTAGCGGACGTCATTGTTCACGGCGAACGCCTCGTCGGCCGATGCAACCTGGATCACCGAGAGCACGGGGCCGAAAATCTCCTCCTGCTCGAGCCGCGATCCGGCCCGGACGCCGGTGAAGATCGTCGGTTCGAAGTAGAAACCGTTGGCGAGCGATGCGGCCTCCGGACGCTTCCCGCCGAGCACCAGCTCGACTCCTTCCTCGCGTCCGATGCCGATGTAGCGCTCGACCTTCTCGCGCGAATCCGCATGAATCAGCGGGCCCACGTCGGTGCCGTCCTGCCTGCCGTCGCCGAGTCGAAGGGAGCGCGCGCGATCCGCCAGCATGCCCACGAAGCGATCGTGCACGCCGCGCTGTACGATCAGCCGGCTCGTCGCCGTGCAGCGCTGCCCCGTGGTGCCGAAGGCGCCCCACAGCACGCCCTCGAGCGCGAGATCGAGATCCGCGTCGTCGAGCACGATCTGCGCGTTCTTGCCGCCCATCTCCAGCGACAGCCGCTTGTGCATCCGCCCGCACACCTCGCCCACCCGGCTCCCCGTATCGGTGGAGCCCGTGAACGAAACCAGTGAGACCCCCGGATGCTCGACGATCGCCGCACCCGTGGCACCGTCGCCGTGGACGAGCTGGATCACCTCGGGGGGAACACCGGCTTCGAGCAGGATCTCCACGAACACGTGACCGGTGTGCGGCACGTCCTCGGCGGGCTTGAACACGCAGGCATTTCCGCACAGCAGCGCCGGAAAGAGCTTCCAGGTGGGGATCGCCAGCGGGAAGTTGAACGGCGTGATGATCCCCGCCACACCGATCGGTCGCCGGAAGCTCATCGCCCACTTGTTGCGCAACTCGCTCGGCACGGTGTGCCCGAACAGGCGGCGCCCTTCCGTGGCCGCATAGTAGGCCGTGTCGATCCCCTCCTGCACGTCGCCACGCGTTTCGGTGAGTGGCTTGCCCATCTCGCGCGTCATGAGGTCGGCGATCTCCTCCTTGCGCTGCACGAGCAGGTCGCCGGCCCGTCGCAGCACGTCGCCGCGTGCCGGCGCCGGGGTGCGGCGCCAGAGCTCGAAGCCGCGCTGCGCCGAGGCAACGGCGCGCGCCACGTCTTCGGCGCCGGAGCGCGGGAAGCGACCGATCAGGTCGCGGGTATCGGCGGGGTTGCGGTTCTCGAACCAGTCACCGGTGAGCGGCGCCGTCCACTGTCCGGCGACGAAATTCTGGAAATCGGTCATTCCGAGATGCGTGTGAGGGAGGAATCGTCACCCGGGGGCTCGCACGCGTGCGCGGCGCGCCCCCGGGTCCGGCGAAGGCTAGTCGCCGAGCCGGCCGATCGCACCCGCGCGAGGCTGGTGCCGGCGCGTCAGCCCGGCGTCACTCGCACGACCAGACCGCCGGGTGCGAGGGCGTCGGCGTGGCGTATCCCACGCGCGGCAGCACCTCGGCGGCGCCCAGTACGCCCCCCCAGACAATGAGAAGCAACGAGAGCAGGTGCGCCCGCGCCGAGCGGTGCCGCCACGTCCAGATCGACGTCCATACCCCGGCGCCGACGAGAACCCCGACCGCCGCCAGGTACGCGGCCAGGCCGACGCCGCACCGCGCCGAGTACGGCCAGAAGATCATCCCCACGCCGAGCGCAACGGCCAGCACCACACGCGTCATCACCCCCCACGTGGAGGTGGTCTTCTGTTCGGCGGCGCGCGCCGCCACCTCCGGTGAGCCGGCCGCCGCTGGCGGTGTGGGGAGGAGCGCCTCGTCGGAAGTGCGCTCCAGCACCTTGTCGATCTTCGAAAGCTGTGCGTCCCAGTTCGGCTGATCTGCCATGGGGACCTCTAGGCGTGTTCGCGCGTGAGTCCGTGACGTTCGATCTTCTTGTAGAGGTTGGAGCGCGGCATATCGAGTCCGCGCGCCGTTTCCGATACGTTCCAATCGTACTCGCGAAGCTTGAGCAACAGGAAGGCGCGCTCGGCGGCGAGCTTGAATTCCTCGAACGTGGTGCAGTCGCCCAGTTCGCCCAGCGAGGCGTTTTGCCCCGTGCGCGCACCCGACATGCGCTCCACGTCGGCGGCCGTGATCCTTGGCCCCGAGGCCAGGATGAGCAGCCGCTCGATCGTGTTGCGCAGCTCGCGTACATTGCCCGGCCAGTCGGCACGGGTCATCGCCGCCACGGCCGCCTCGTCGAGCACGCGG
>DASSBZ010000064.1:0-6028 GCA_035698205.1 Gemmatimonadaceae bacterium
AGTTGTACCCGCTCCATGGCTTGTCGGTGACGTATTCGAGCTCGAACCGCTCGCCTGGCGGCAGCGTGAGGTGCGCGGCCGTGCGCCCCTTGCAGGCGGCGATTGCCGCAGCGAACACGGAGTCGCGCCGCGCCGCCGGGATCGCGAAGCCACGGCGCCACTCCGTATAGCGCGGGGCCACCGGGCCACTCCCGGGGAGCAGCGAGTCGAGCCGCGCAATGATGGAATCGAAGTGCGCCGAGTCGTGGTGCGGCGCGACGGCATCGTACAGCGCACGCGACTCATCATCGAATGTCAGCACGGTGCCCTGCAGCATCCCCACCCGCGAGCGCAACGCCCCCAACTGCTTGCGCAGGTAGATCTCGCGCAGTGCGTCGATACTTGCGGAATCGGTGGTTGCTCCCGCGCCGCTGTCGCTGTCGGTGCCCGCCCCGAGCCGCGCCAGCAGCGAGTCGGCACGAGCGCCGATGGCGTCCAGCGGGGTCGTGTCGGCGGCTGCTTCCGTGCGCCACTCCGGAGGTCCGTAATAGGCATCCACGTAATCGGCATCGTGATTGCCCAGCGCAAGCACGAGCTTCACATACGATTCGGCAATCGAATCCATGGTCGCAGGGGGAAGGGCGGAACGCGCCGGCGCGCCGTCGTCCGCGCAACCTTGCGCGGCGGCGAGCGCCACGAGCACGGCCGTCGCAAGCTGGCGCTCACGCATGGTCATGGCGTAACCTCGTACGGGGAAGGGACGAAACCGGACCGCCTAACGACCAACCAGCGCGTGGGCCGCCGCCGTCACGTGCGCGACCGTGAACCCGAACGCCTCGAAGACGGTCTTGTACGGCGCCGATGCCCCGTAGTGATCGATGCCGATCACCGTGCCGGTGTCACCCACCCACCGGTACCAGGACATCGGGTGTCCCGCCTCCACGGCCACCCGCGGCACGCCCGGCGGCAGCACCGAGTCGCGGTACCCCTCATCCTGCGCGGCGAACACCTCCTGGCTCGGCATGCTGACCACCCTCGCGCGGATGCCGGCCCTGGCCAGCTCCTTGTGTGCACCGACGGCCAGCGAAACCTCTGACCCCGTGGCGATGATCACCACCTCGGGCGCCGCGTCGCCGTCCTTCGTCAGCACGTACCCGCCGCGCGCAACGCCGTCGGCGCCGGCAAACTCGGAACGGTCGATGAACGGCAGCTTCTGTCGCGTCAGCGCGAGTGCCACCGGCCCGTGCCGATGCTTGAGCGCCAGCCGCCACGCCTCACCCGTCTCGTTCGCGTCGCCGGGGCGGACGACCGTGAGTCCGGGGATCGCCCGCAGCGACGAGAGCTGCTCCACCGGCTGGTGCGTGGGGCCATCCTCGCCCAACCCCACCGAGTCGTGCGTGTAGACGTAGATCACATGCTGCCCCATCAGCGCCGCCAGGCGCACCGACGGCCGCATGTAATCGGAGAAGATCAGGAACGTGCCGGCGTACGGCACGATGCCGCCGTGCAGCGCCAATCCGTTCATGATCCCCGCCATCCCGTGCTCGCGCACCCCATAGTGCACGTAACGTCCGTCGTAGCTACCGGGTGCGAACTCCACGAATGCCTTTGCCTTCGTGTTATTCGACGGCGTGAGGTCGGCCGAGCCACCGACCAGTTCGGGGATCTTCTCCACCAGGGCGCCGAGCACCGCGCCCGACGCCGCGCGCGTGGCAACCGCGCCATTCTCGGCGTTGAACACGGGAATGAGCTTCTCCCACCCGGTGGGCAGGTCGCCCTGCATGCGCCGCCCGAACTCCTTCGCCAGCTCCGGCTGTGCCTTCGTGAACTCGATCAGCCGCTTCCGCCACTCGTCCTGCGCCGCCGCACCCATCGCCCCGATCGAGCGACAGTGCTCCAGCGCGTCGTCGGGGACGAAGAACGGCTCCATGCTCGGCCAGTCGTAGGCCTGCTTCGTCAGCTTGACCTCCTCCTCGCCGAGCGCCTCGCCATGCGCCTTTGCCGTGTCCTGCCGGTTCGGGCTGCCGTACCCGATGTGCGTCCGGCAGATGATCATCGACGGGCGGTGCGTGTCGGCCTTCGCCGCGGCGATGGCGGCATCGAGCGCGTCGAGGTCGTTCACATCGGATACATGCTGCACGTGCCAGCCATAGGCCTCGAACCGGCGCCCCGTATCATCGGTGAAGGCGAGGTCGGTGCTGCCGTCGATGGTGATGCGGTTGTCGTCGTAGAAGGCGATCAGGCGACCCAGCCGATAGTGCCCCGCGAACGAGGCCGCCTCGTGCGAGATCCCCTCCATCAGGTCACCATCGGAACAGATCATGTACGTCCAGTGATCGACGACCGGATGCCCCTCACGATTGAACGTCGCCGCGAGGTGTGCCTCCGCCATCGCCATGCCGACCGCATTGGAGAAGCCCTGGCCGAGCGGTCCGGTGGTGGTCTCCACCCCCGGCGTGTGCCCGTGCTCGGGGTGACCCGGTGTGCGGCTCTGCCACTGCCGGAAGTTCCGGAGATCGTCGAGCGTGAGGCCGTACCCCATGAGGTACAGCGTGCTGTAGAGCAACATGGACGCGTGTCCGCACGACAGCACGAACCGGTCGCGATCGGGCCAGTTCGGGTCCGACGGATTGTGCTTCATGTGCCGCGTGTAGAGCACGTACGCCAGCGGCGCCAGCGCCATGGGGGTGCCAGGGTGCCCCGACTCGGCCGCCTGCACACCGTCCATCGACAGGGTGCGGATGGTGTTGATGCAGAGCAGATCGAGGTCGGTCGAAACGGGCACGGCGCACTCCGGAATGAGGTCGGGTGGGTAACCACGGGCGGCGAACGAGCCCTTGAAAGCTAGGGCGGTCACGCCGGACCGTGATGCAGCCGCCGGGGGCCGCGCCTCCCGCGTCGCAGCGGACCAGCGTGCGCGGAGGGTCAGGACCCCCCGCGGTGACGGGCTCTCGCGCCGACGGTTCCGGCTGGTTGATCCGAGTGGCACATTGGGGGCCGGTCGATGACCGATCTCCCGCGAGAAACCCTTACATGACGCGCTTGTCGCTTCCACCGGCCGCCGGCCTGCTCGCACTGCTGGTCGCGCTGTCCGCTTCCTGCGCCGGCGATCGCACTGGCGAGGCGGGACCACTCGTGGTGTTCAACGCCGGCAGCCTCGCCCGCCCGTTGCGGGCCGCGCTCGACAGCTTCAGCGCGCGCACAGGTGTTCCATATGAGCAGGAGCAGGCGGGGAGTCTCGAGTCGGCGCGCAAGCTCACCGAACTGGGGCGGATCCCCGACGTACTCGCGTTGGCAGACGACGAGATCTTTCCCAAGATCCTCACGCCGGAGCACGTCTCCTGGTTCGCCCGCTTCGCGCGCAACCGGATGGTGCTGGCCTACACGGACCGGTCGCGGTTCGCCGACGAGATCACCGCCGACAACTGGTTCCGCGTAGTGACGCGACCGGGAGTCGAAGTCGGGCGCGCCTCCCCGGACATCGATCCCGCCGGCTATCGCACCGTGCTCGTCTTCCAGCTCGCCGAGCGGTTCTATGGGGAGCCGGGACTCATGGCGCGACTCCTGGACGCAATTCCCCCTCGCAACATCCGCCCCAAGGCGGAGGATCTGCTCGTGCTGGTCGAGACTGGGGAGCTCGATTACGTGTGGGAGTACGAGTCGGTGGCGCAGGGCAGCGACCTGCGCTTCGTCCGGCTTCCCGCGGCTATAGACTTGAGCGACATCGCCGACTCCGTGTCGTATGGAGTGGCCCGGTTGCACGTCGCGGGCGCCTCGTCGGGCGATACCATCGAGATCATCGGCGCCCCGATCAGCTACGGGTTGTCGATTCCCATTGCCGCGCCGCACCCCGACCTTGCGGCGAGGTTCGTCGCCTTCCTGCTCGGTCCCGATGGCCGTCGGATCATGCGCGCGGCCCATCTCGATGCGGTCGACGAGCCCGAGTTCGTGGGTACCGGCGTGCCCGCGTCGCTACTGACTCCCGGCCGTTGAGTCATCGCTCGGGGCCGCTCATCCGTATCGATTGCAGTCATTCAATTCGGCGTCGACCCCTGAAATGGCCGTCGGCGACGTCGTGCAGCTCTGCCGCCCCTCGCTCTCGCCCGTTTGTATGTCGCTCTCGCCCTTCCGTATGTACTGGAGAAACACGATGACCTTCCCTGTTCGCTCCATGCTGTGCGCGCTCGCGCTGGTGTTCGCCTCCGCTCCCTCGGCCGGCGCCCAGCGCGCCGACACGGCGCAGTCCGACGCCATCACCGCGCGCACCATCGCCGGCCTGCGCGCGCGTGAGATCGGGCCCGCGCTCACCTCGGGGCGGATTTCCAGCTTCGCGGTGCACCCGGAGAACCCCGCCATCATCTATGTGGCGTCATCGTCGGGGGGAGTCTGGAAGACCATCAGCGGCGGCGCCACGTGGGAGCCGATCTTCGATGACCAGGGTTCGTACTCGATCGGCGCGGTGACGCTCGACCCGAACGATCCCGACGTGGTGTGGGTGGGGACGGGGGAGAACAACAGCCAGCGCAGCGTGAGCTACGGCGATGGCGTGTACAAGTCGCTCGACGCGGGACGAAGCTGGAAGAAGATGGGGCTCGAGGGCACGCAGCACATCGCCCGAATCCTCATCGATCCGCGCAACAGCAGCGTGGTGTACGTGGCGGCGCAGGGGCCGCTCTGGAACTCGGGGGGCGAGCGCGGGCTGTACAAGTCCACCGACGGCGGCGCCACCTGGGCGAACGTACTCGAGATCGGTGAGCACACCGGCGTGACCGACGTGGTGATGGACCCGCGCAACCCCGACGTGCTCGTGGCGGCGACGTATCAGCGCGAACGCCGCTTCTATACACTGATCGATGGCGGTCCCGAGAGCGGCATCCATCGCACCACCGATGGCGGCGAGAGCTGGACACGCATCACGACCGGCCTGCCGGGCGGCCAGCTGGGGCGCATCGGCCTAGCGATCTCGCCGGTGAACCCCGACTATCTGTACGCCACGGTGGAGGCGGCGAACAACGCCGGCGGCATCTTCCGCTCCGTCGACAACGGGGTGTCGTGGCAGCGCCGGAACCCGTTCGACGCCACGGCGATGTACTACTCCACGATCTTCGCCGACCCGGTGGACGTGGATCGCATCTACATCATGAACACCAACAGCCGCGTCTCCGATGACGGCGGTCGCACCCTCGCCAACCTTGGCGACAGCAACAAGCACGTCGACAACCACTGGTTCTGGGCCGACCCGCGCTTCACGGATCACTATCTGGAGGCAAATGACGGCGGGCTGTATGAGACGTGGGATCGTGGACGGACGTGGCGGTTCTTCGCCAACCTCCCGATCACGCAGTTCTATGACATCGATGTCGACTACGACGCGCCGTTCTACAATGTCTACGGTGGCACGCAGGACAATTTCTCGTTAGGCGGCCCGTCGCGGACGCGGTCGACCCATGGCATCACCAACGCCGACTGGTTCGTGACGCAGGGGGGCGACGGCTTCGTGTCGCGCCCGGATCCCGAGGATCCGGACATCATCTACGCCGAGAGCCAGCATGGCGGCATCGTGCGCTACGACCGGCGCACCGGCGAGCGCGTCGGCATCCAGCCGCCCGCCGCCGAGGACGACCCGCCGCTGCGCTGGAACTGGGACACGCCGATCATCATCAGCCCGCACGAACACACGCGACTGTACATGGCGTCGCAGTTCCTCTACCGGAGCGACGATCGCGGGAACAGCTGGCGCAAGGTCAGCGCCGATCTCACGCGGCAGGTGGATCGCAATGCGCTGCCGGTGATGGGGAAGGTATGGGGCCCCGACGCGGTGGCGAAGAACGCCTCGACAGCGCTCTATTCCAACATCAGCACCATCGCCGAGTCGCCCGTGCAGGAGAACCTGCTGTATGTGGGGACGGATGACGGCATCGTGCAGGTGAGCGAGGACGGCGGCGCGAACTGGCGCATGGTGGAGCGGTTCCCCGGTGTGCCGGAGAATGCGTACGTGGCGCGGGTTATCGCGTCGCGGCACGAGGCGCACACCGTGTACGTGGCCATC
>DASSBZ010000065.1:0-2949 GCA_035698205.1 Gemmatimonadaceae bacterium
TGAAGCTGGGGAGTCGCATGCTGCTTCGATACCCCGTGCTCACCATCGTGGGCGGCCTCTCCATGGCATTCGCGATCTGGGTGGGCGCCGGCACCTTCGAGGCGATCCGTCAGCTCGTGTTCCCCGCGATCCCGCTGCCGCAAAGCGATCGGATTGTCGTGCTCCAGAACTGGGACGCGGTCAGGAGCGCTCCGGAACACCGGGCCACGCACGATTTTGTCACGTGGCGCGGCGCGCTTCACTCGGTCGACGACCTTGCCGCCTACCGCACGGTCACCCGCAACCTCATGATCACCGAGGGCCTGGCCGAACCCGTTACCAGCGCCGAGGTGACCGCATCGGCATTCCGGGTCCTGCGTGTGCCACCGGTGCTCGGACGCACACTGGTGGAATCGGACGAGAACCCGGGGGCGCCGCCGGTCGCCGTGATCGGATTCGACGTGTGGCAGACCCGCTTTCAGGGCGATTCCGGCGTCATCGGACGTGTGGTCCGGATCACGGGCGTTCCCGCGACAATCGTCGGCGTCATGCCGCAAGGATTTGCGTTCCCGCGCACGCAGGAGCTGTGGGTCCCACTCAGGATCGACGTCTCGGGAATCGAGCGACGCGAGGGAATGACAATCCGGATCTTCGGCCGGCTTGCGCCGGGCGCGACGCTCGAGCGGGCACGAACCGAGCTTGCAGGCCTCGGGAGGATCGCCGCCACCGATTTCCCGCGCACGCACGAACACCTCCGGCCGCAGCTGTTCACCTTCGCCGAATCGGTGCGGGCATTCGGCGGGCCGGCGGAGTCGATTTCGCTGCTGGTGGGGAACGTGTTCGTCATCATGCTGCTCGTGCTCGTGTGCGCCAATGTCGGGTTGCTCATGTTCGCGCGCGCCGCCACGCGCGAGACGGAGATCGTGGTGCGCTCGGCGCTCGGCGCCAGCAGAAAGCGCATCGTCATGCAGCTCTTCGCGGAAGCGCTGGTGCTGGGAACCGTGGCGGCCGTCGTGGGGCTGGCCGCGGCCGGGTGGGGCGTGCGATGGGGACTCGAGCTGATGCGAGGGGAGCTCACCGACGGCAGCGGCAACCTCCCATTCTGGGTGGATGGCAGCCTGTCGCCGTTGACCTTCGTTTATACGGCACTGCTGACCATTCTGGCTGCCGCCATTTCCGGTGTGCTCCCGGGACTCAAGGTCACACGCAACCTTGGCGATCGTCTCAAGCGCGCGACGGCCGGCGGCGGTGGCGCGCAGTTCAGCGGGCTGTGGACCGTCGTGATTGTCGCGCAGGTCGCCGTGACGATGGGGTTCCCGGTCGCCACATTCTTCGTCCGCAAGGACGCCGTGCGGATCGAGACGCAGCCGCTCCCGTTCCCGGTGGATCAGTACCTCTCCGCTCGCATCGAGATGGAGCGCTTCTCACCGGTGGCCGGCGCCGATACCAGTGTCGCCGCGTTCGAGGCGCGCTATCTGGCGGCGGCGCAGAAGCTCGAGCAGCGACTCGAGGCGGATCCAGCGGTGGCCGGAGTCGTTTTCGCCGAGCTGCTCCCGAGGCAATATCACCCGAACAATCAGGTCGAAGTCGATGAGGGTGCCGTCGCGCCCCACGATGAGCGTGGCCACGTCGTGGCTTCAACGAGGGTCGACCCCGAGTTCCTCGACGTTTTCGGGGTCTCCATGGTGTCCGGCCGCTGGTTCAACCGCAGCGAAGCGACTCCGGATGCACGCGTCGCCGTGGTGAACAAGGCGTTCGTCGACCGGGTGATGGGCGGCGGGAATCCGATCGGGCGGCGCATTCGATACCCGTGGCGTGGTTCGCGCGACACGCTGCCGTGGTACGAGATCATCGGCGTCGCACCAGACATGGGAACGAACTCCGGATGGGGGCCCGCGGGGATCTATCACCCGCTCATCCGCATGGGCACGTATCCGCTGAATGTCGCCATACACGTGCGCGGAGATCCCCACGCGTACGCCCCGCGTCTCCGCGCCATGGCGACGGACGTGGACGTGACGTTGCGGTTGGCCGAAGTGATGCCGCTGCGGGACGTCGTGAATCCGGCGGTCGCGTTCTACGAGTTCTGGGTGAAGATGACGACCATCGTCAGTGCGATCGTGCTCGTGCTGTCTCTCGTCGCGATCTATGCCGTCATGTCGTTCGCCGTATCACGCCGGACGCGCGAGATCGGCGTGCGCGTCGCGCTGGGGGCGACCGCTCCGCGTATCGTCCGGGCGGTGTTCGCGCAGCCGCTGCGACAGCTCGGAATGGGGTTGCTCGCCGGCACCCTGCTGGTGTGGGTGCTGCTCGGAGGTATGGACAACGGTCTGCCCAGCGCCAGCCAGCTCATGTTCCTTGGCGGCTACACGGTGGTCATGATGGCCGTGTGCATGCTCGCGTGCGTTGTTCCAACGCGGCGTGCGCTTGCCGTGGAGCCAACCGAAGCGCTGCGCGACTACTGACGACGGGTTTCACTGCCTGAATAAGGTCAGGGCATGGGAGGGTCTAGCGGCCTCCCCACGACTGCGGTTTATTGGAGCGTCTGCAGCACAACCAAACGTTATGCGGCTCCAGCACCCTCACCCTGACGCTGCAACACTTTGAGAACTCACCTCTGGCCGAACCTCGCGATGGTCGTGGCCACGATCAGTGCGCTCCTCCAGGCGGGCGCGCAGCTCTTCGCTGTCGCGGTCATCGTCGGCACGGTCACCACAGCACCCCCACGCTCGCTCTCGATGTACTCCGGCGCGTACGGCTACGACAGCGGTGCCTTCTGGGAGATCATGCCCACGATCACCATGGTGCTCCTGCTCGGCGCCCTCGTCGCCAACTGGAGGACTCCGCGGCGGCGTATGGTGATCAGCGCGCTCGGAGCGTTCTTGCTCGCCGGGCTCTTCGCCGCGTTTGTCACGGGTCCCCTTCAGGCCGAGATCATCTCGGCCGGATTCGCTGACTCGGTCGATCCCG
>DASSBZ010000066.1:0-14183 GCA_035698205.1 Gemmatimonadaceae bacterium
GCGCGGCTGCCACTTTTTAGCCGCCACAAAGAGGACGCTGAGGTCCGCGGAGGCAGGGCGTTCGGTGTGACAGGAGACGTCGCGCGCAGGCCGGGTCAAGTTGTTTGTTTTGTAACAGCTGAACTGCCTGCGCTTGTCGCCGAGGGCATGCTGCGTCGAGCGGTCCTCCGCGAACCTCTGTGTGCCCTCCGCGCCCCTCCGCGAGAGCCCGCCGCAGGCGGTCCTGCCGGGGCCCTGGGCATCGCCGGCGAGTGCCCGCCGCAGGCGTCCTGCCGGGCCCTCGGTATCGCCCGCGAGAGCCCGCCGCAGGCGGTCCTGCCGCACCCTCGGCATTTGTCGTGCTCCGCGCGCTCTAGCTTTCCCGGACATGCCCCTGCTGGCCACCGATGCGGTCGTGCTGCACGCATTCGACTACCTCGAGACGTCGCGGATCCTGCGACTGGCAACGCGCGAGGCCGGCGTGCAGTCGGTGATCGCGCGCGGGGCCCGTCGCTCCCGCAAGCGATTCGGCAGCGCGCTCGACCTGTTCGCGGAGGGCGTGGCGCACATCGACGTGCGTCCGGGCCGGGAGCTGCAGACGCTGTCGTCGTTCGACGTCACGCGTTCGCGTGTGGCGATGGCGGCGGACCTCGACCGGTTCACCGCGGCGACGATGATCGCCGAGCTCGTGCTGCGCTTCGCGCGCGACGACACGCACGAGGCGCTCTATGAGACGCTCACCGCGACGCTCGATGCGATCGGCGACTGCGAGGGTGACGCGTCGCGCGTGGCGGCACTGGCGGGGGCATGGGCGCTCGTGGCGCGACTCGGATTCGCGCCGGCGCTCGATGTGTGTGCCGTCTGCCATGCCTCCATCCCCCGGACGTTGACGGTCCGCTTCGACCGGCGTTCCGGTGGGGCGCTCTGCGCCGACTGCGGTTCGGCGTCCGCCGCGCGAGCGCTGCCGGCGAGCGCGCGTGAGACGCTCCACGCCTGGCGGGAGGGCCGCTCGACAGCCACCGACCTTACCCCGGAGGAGCGCCGCGCGCACGCGCGACTGCTGCGGGAGTTCATCTCGGAGCATCTCGACGACGGTCGCCCCCTGGGCGCTTTCGAGGTCTGGGAGCGCGCGACGTGGGGTGCGCCCGTGCCGGCAGCTTCCCCTCACGACTGAGTTCAATCCCTCTGGAGGCACCCAACGGTGGAGACGGTTGTGGCCTGTCACGTGCACACCGCACTCCATTGCCGGACCTCAACGCGCCACGTCACGTGACGGAACGGCCGCCCGGAGGTCGTGTATGACGACCCGGCGCGTCACAGTAAGTGCAGACGGGACGGCGGGTTCGGCATCATTGACAGCGCCGTGCGCGCTTCGTAGTTTCGCGCCAGGACGGCTCTGTCAACCAGGAATCCAATCAGGAGTTTGCGCCTCGTATCTACCTAGTCAGATCGGAGATGTCGGATGACGCACCGATGGGCGGCACTGCTGTATGTGCTTGTCCTGATCGCGCTCATGCCACGATCCCTGGAAGCGCAGGGATCACAACAGAACCAGGACCGAGAGAGGAGTAGTCAGGGGGCGCTTCGGCAGAACTTTCCGAACCCCTTCAATCCTGAAACGACCATCCCGTTCTCCATTGGAACGGAATCGTGCACGGATGCGTCACGCACCTATCTCGTCACCCTGCGGATTCTGAATATCCTGGCACAGGTCGTTGCCGTTCCGGTGGTTCAGGGCGGCTCCTCCAGTGTGCCAGGAGGGCGAAAGCTCGAGAAGGTCGAGCTGCCGTGTGGAGATTACACGGCATATTGGGATGGCACGGATCGGCGCGGCCGTCAGGTCGCGTCGGGTGTGTACATCTATCAACTCGAGGTCAACGGTCGCCTCATCGCCGCCAAGCGGATGCTGGTGACCAAGTAGCTCCGCCCCGCGCCGTCAGCGCCGCGTGCGGGCGGTGTCGGCATCGGCGGAATCCGCGCCGGTGGCCCGCCGATCGATCGCCTGCCACGCCGCCCACGCCCGCTGCGGATCGCGCGCCAGGGCACGCGCCGCCTCCTCCATATCCTCCGCGCTCACCCCCGCCGCGAGCAGGATCGAATCGCGACGCACCGCGCGCTGCGCGGGGGCCAGCGACTGGTTCTCCTGCACCAGTCGCAGGGCCGCCATCACCTCCACATATTCCTGCTCCGAAACGCCCGCAGCCAGCGTGCCGCCGCACGCGCTGATCAGGCCGGCCGCGAGCAGCGCGGTGGCACGCCTCATGTTCATGCCTGTCATGCGCCAGAGGCTATCGTTCGACACGCCCCCCGGCAAGCGCCCCGATCGCCCCGTTCCCGATTCTCCCGCCGACTCGCGATGATCAATCCCGATCGCCTGACCGTCAAGTCCGCGGAAGCGCTCAACGAAGCGCTTTCCATGGCGCGCCGCGCCGGCAATCCGCTCGTCTACGACCTTCACCTGCTCGGCGCACTGCTCGCGCAGGCCGAGGGCATCGTGGTCCCCGTGCTCCAGAAGCTCGGCGTCAGCGTTGCCGCACTGCGCGAGCAGGTGGAGCGCGAACTCGCGCGATACCCGCGCCAGTCCGGTGACGGGCAGGCAGCGCAGCCGTCGCTCTCGCGCGAACTCAATGGCGTGCTCGATCGAGCCGACGAGGAGGCGCGGGGGCTGAGCGACGACTTCGTGTCCACCGAGCACCTCCTGCTCGCGCTGGCCGACACGAAGGGGAGCGAGAGCAAGGCGTTGCTCACGCCGCTCGGCGCAACACGTGCGGCGCTGCTCGAGGCGCTCACCGCCGTACGGGGTTCGCACCGCGTGACCGACCAGACGCCGGAAAACCAGTATCAGGCCTTGCAGCGTTTCACGCGCGACCTCACCGAGGTCGCGCGGCTCGGCAAGCTGGACCCGGTCATCGGGCGCGACGAGGAGATCCGCCGCGTCATGCAGATCCTCTCGCGACGCACGAAGAACAATCCGGTCATCATCGGTGAGCCGGGTGTCGGCAAGACGGCCATCGCCGAGGGCCTCGCCCAGCGCATCGTCAGCGGCGACGTCCCCGAGGGTCTCAAGAACAAGCGGTTGATCGCGCTCGACCTGGGTGCGTTGATCGCCGGCGCGAAGTTTCGTGGCGAGTTCGAGGAACGCCTCAAGGCGGTGCTCAAGGAGATCACGGAATCCCAGGGGCTGTTCATCGTCTTCATCGATGAACTCCACACCCTGGTGGGCGCCGGCAAGGCCGAGGGCGCGATGGATGCCGGCAACATGCTCAAGCCGATGCTCGCGCGCGGGGAGCTGCGCGTGATCGGCGCCACCACACTCGATGAATACCGGACGCACATCGAAAAGGATGCGGCGCTGGAACGTCGCTTCCAGCCGGTATACGTGGGTGAGCCGTCGGTGGAGAGCACCATTGCCATCCTGCGCGGGCTCAAGGAGCGCTACGAGGCCCACCACGGTGTGCGCATCACCGACGGCGCGATCATCGCCGCGGCCACGCTCTCCAATCGCTACATCGGAGATCGCTTCCTCCCCGACAAGGCCATCGACCTCGTCGACGAAGCGGCGTCGCGCCTGCGCATCGAGATCGACTCGCTGCCGCAGGAGATCGACGAAGTGGAGCGGCGTGTGGTGCAGCTCGAGATCGAGCGGCAGGCGCTGCAGAAGGAGACCGATCGCGAGTCGGTGGAACGGCGGCAGGTGCTCGAGCGCGAGCTGGCCGAGCTCAAGGAGCAATCCGCCGGCATGAAGGCCCAGTGGCAGCAGGAGAAGGACACGTTAGGCTCGGTGGGCACGCTCAAGCAGCAGATCGACGTGGCGCGCACGGAGGCCGAACAGGCCACGCGGGCCGGCGACCTGGGGCGCGCCGCGGAAATCAGCTACGGCACCATCCCCCAGCTCGAGGCGAAGATGCGCGAGGTGGAAGCGTCGCTCACCACGCAGGAGGGGAAGCCGCGCTTCCTCAAGGAGGAGGTCACGGCCGACGACGTGGCCGAGATCGTGGCCCGCTGGACCGGTATCCCAGTGACGCGCATGCTCGAGAGCGAACGTGAACGCCTCACGAAGCTCGAAGATGAGCTCGCCCGGCGCGTCATCGGACAGGACGAGGCGGTGCGGGCCGTGGCCAACGCCGTGCGACGTTCGCGCGCCGGGCTCCAGGACCCGAATCGGCCGATCGGGTCGTTCATCTTCCTCGGCCCCACCGGGGTGGGGAAGACCGAGACCGCACGCGCGCTCGCCGAGTTCCTGTTCGATGACGAGCACGCGATGGCGCGCATCGACATGTCGGAGTACATGGAGAAGCACGCCGTCGCGCGGTTGATCGGCGCGCCCCCCGGCTACGTCGGCTTCGAGGAGGGCGGGCAACTCACCGAGGCCATTCGCAGGCGGCCATACGCGGTGGTGCTCTTCGATGAAATCGAGAAGGCGCACCCCGACGTCTTCAACATCCTGCTGCAGATTCTCGACGACGGCAGGCTCACGGATTCGCAGGGGCGGACCGTCGACTTCCGCAATACGGTCATCATCATGACCTCCAACGTCGGCAGCCAGTGGATTCTCGAGCACTCGGGCGGCGACTGGTCGGCGGTGGAGTCGCATGTGCAGTCGGCGTTGCGCCAGCAGTTCAAGCCCGAGTTCCTCAATCGCGTGGATGACATCATCATCTTTCATCCGCTGGGTGAGGCCGAGATCGAGCGCATTGTCGAGATCCAGCTGGCGAAGCTGCGCGCGTTGCTCGCCGACCGGAAGCTGACGCTGGAGATCACCCCCGACGCGCAGCATCATCTGGCGCATGAGGGGTACGATCCGGCATTTGGCGCGCGTCCGCTCAAGCGCGCCATCCAGCGCCTGCTGCAGAACCCGCTCGCGCTGGCGGTGCTCGAAGGGCGGTTCGAGGACGGGGACACGATCGTCGTGCGGCTTTCGCCGGAGGGCACGATCGCATTCGATCATACCGGCGCCGGCGCGCCGGCACAGCGCGTCGACGTGCAGGGTCCCGCCGGTGTCGGTGCCTGACGCGAGCGTGTCGACGGCGGCGGAGAATTCGCTGCCGCGGTCGCGTGAGGCGTGGATGTCGATGGCGCTGGACGCCGCGCGCGCGGCCGCGCTCGAGGGTGACGTACCGGTGGGCGCGGTCGTGGTGCGCGACGGCGTGGTGCTCGCCGCCGCCGGCAACCGGACGGTTCGTGACGGCGATCCCACGGCGCACGCGGAGTTGCTGGCGTTGCGCGAGGCGGCGGTGCGACTCGGCGACTGGCGGCTCGAGCGCTGCACCCTGTACGTCACGCTTGAACCGTGTGCGATGTGCGCCGGCGCGCTGGTGCTCGCGCGCGTGGCGGCCGTCGTATTCGGCGCGTGGGATGCAAAGGCCGGCATGGCCGGGTCGGTCGGCGACCTGCTGCGCCATCCCCGGCTCAATCACCGCCCCGAAGTCGTGGCCGGTGTGCTGGAGCCGCAGTGCGGCGAGCTGCTGCGCGCATTCTTTGCCGAGCGACGCGAATCGCGAACACAGGCGTGAGGGGTTCCACCGCACGCCTCGTCTGGCCATATTCCCCGCTCCCTCGCGATCGCCGAAACGTGCCCGAGCCCGGCCCGGAAAGTCAGTAACGGCTGGGCCGTCACGCAGCACGGAACGGCAGGGCGATCCTCTCGTTGTCAGCGAGGACAGGTGGCCGAGTGGTTGAAGGCACCGGTCTCGAAAACCGGCATACCGGCAACGGTATCGTGGGTTCGAATCCCACCCTGTCCGCTGGATCGCCCGGGTGTGTGGAGTCGCGCCCGGACCGCGCATCTCCGGGATGGGTGGCCGAGTGGTCGAAGGCGCACCGCTGGAAACGGTGTATACGTCAAAAGCGTATCGTGGGTTCGAATCCCACCCCATCCGTGATCGTCCCGCACGCCCCCGGCGCTATGCTTCCGGGGGCGTGCTCTTATGCTTCCGGTAACCGGCGGCCGGGAGCGCGTCGCCGCCGGTCCAGCCGCGGAGCGCCATGTACACTGCATGCCTCTTCTGCAACGACGCTCTGGGTCGCAACGACCTCGTGGCGTCGTGCCCGACGGGTCGACGGCTCGCCTTCGACGAGCGCCTCGGCCGGCTCTGGGTGATCTGCCCGCACTGCGGTCGCTGGAACCTCACTCCGCTGGAAGAGCGATGGGAGGCCATCGAAGAGTGCGAGCGCCTGTTCCGCGGCACGCGGCTGCGTGTATCCACCGGAAACATCGGCCTCGCCACCATCCGCAACGTGGATCTCGTGCGCATCGGCGACGCCCTCCGACCGGAGATCGCCGCCTGGCGCTACGGGAACACCCTGCTCTCCCGGCATGGTCTGGCGCGGCGTCTCGGCGATGTGATGGTGCGCGCGGGCACGCGAGTCGTGCGCGACGCGATCGGCAGGGTGGCGCCGCGCCAACGCCCCGACTTTCTCGACGATGAGGCGCTGGTCCGGCTCCGGCTGCGCCGCCATCGAAATGCCATCGTCACCATCGCCACCTCCGACTCGGGCGCGCGCGTGCTGCTGCGCCATGGGCACCTCGCGCACGCCGCGCTCATGCGCCCGGAGGCCGGTTCCCCCTGGCGGCTCCGCGTGCGCCACGACGACGGCGTGGCGCTGCTCAGCGGCGACAGCGCGCTTCATTCCGCCGCACGCGTGCTGGCGGCGCTCAATGCCCATGGCGGGAGCGCCGCCGAGGTGGATGCGGCGGCCGCAAAGCTCGACGACGCCGAGAATCCCGAGGCCTACTTCTCGCGCATCTCCGCCCTCGCCATGCGCACGAGATGGGGGAGGCTGCCCGCCGCGTTCGAGTGCGCGCCCGCGGGATGGGGGGGCGGATCGCTTTCCGAGCGCCTGGCGTTGCAGGTGACGAACCGTTCGTTCTGGGCGCGGGGCGGGATTGGCAGCGAGCCGTCGTCGCTGTTGCTGCGCGTGCCGCTCGTCGATCGTCTCGCGCTGGAGATGGCCGCCAACGAGGACGCCGAGCGCCGATCGATGGAGGGCGAGCTCACCGCGTTGCGCGCGGCGTGGGAGGAGGCCGAGGAGATCGCCGCGATCGCCGACACCCTCTTCGACTCTCCCCCAAGATCCCCGGGGTCCCCGGGGTCAGGTCTTTCATTGATGCCTCCACCACCTGGCGCGACTCCCGCAGGGTAACGGATCGGACCTCCCGCGTGATGCGGGGCTCGGACGCCTCAGTGTCGAGCGCGCGCAACGCGCGGAGTTGAGCATCATTCCAAGTCATGTGCAGACAACGGTTTCCACGAACTGATCCGTGGCACGGGAGGTGCCCGATAGCCGGTGCGGCGGGCGGGCGGACGTGTTCTGCTCCTCTTCCCCCGAGAGCGGGCTCGTTCGCTCCGTCGCGCCGCCATTTTCGCCCGTTTCAGTTGCGTTCACCCTGACCCGACAGGACGTGCCGCCAACTCCCTCCTATCAGGTGCTCGCCCGAATCGCGCTCCTCGTCGCCTCGGGGGATTTCATCACCAAGGAAGTTGCGGCCCGATGGCTCGGCGGCATCGACCATGGGGTCGCGTCGCTGCTGCGATTCGGCGTCGTCCATAACGATGCCGCCGCGTTCGGCCTCTGGATGGGGCCGTACACCTTCCAGTGGAACCTGGCCCTCACGCTCGCGGCAATCGCGCTGATCGTCCCGGTCGGCCGCGAACTGGCGCATATCGACCGGCATGCGCCGGTGGCGCTCGGGCTCATTGCCGGCGGCGCGCTCGGCAACTTCGCGAGCCTGGTCCTCTCCCCCGAAGGGGTTGTGGATTTCATCGCGCTGCGCATGCCGGCGGGTGTACTGGTGCTCAACGTTGCCGATGTCGCGGCGTACGCGGGGCTGGTGATGCTGCTGCGCACGACGCACCTGATCGTGAAACGGATGCGCCACGGCGGGCGCATGCGCCGGCGTCCGACGATTGCCCTCGCCCCCGCGATTGCACCGTTCGCCGACATGGAAGTGGTGCGAGCCATCGCGCGCGACGACGCCATCGCCCCGTTCGTCGCGTCCGATGCGGGCGAGTTTGCCCTGCACCTCGTGCCCGAGGCGGATGCGCGGATCGTCGAGCCCGCGGCGTTCGCGCGGCGGCGTGCCGTGCCGCTCGACGGCTATGCGGCCGACGACTTCCAGCGACCCATGTCCCACCCGACCGCCGTCGAGTGACGCTGCCGGACGGCTTCTATTTGGCGTGAGCGGGGCGCAAATTTGGCCGCCATGCCCTCGAAGCCGAAAACCGTTCTGGACAAGCGAGCCGTTGCCCGTACGCTGCGACGGATGGCCGACGAAATCGTGGAACTGTTCGCCGGCACCGATGACCTCGTGCTCGTCGGAATCCAGCGCCGGGGGGTCCAGTTGAGCGAGCGGCTGGCGGCGCTCATCGCCGAGCGCGAGGGAACGGAGCTCCCGCGCGGCGCACTGGACATCACGCTTTATCGCGACGACCTGCAGACCGTGGGTCCGCGCCCGGTCGTGGGACCCACGCACATCCCGTTCGCCATCGATGGCAAGCGCGTGGTCATCGTCGACGACGTGCTCTACACCGGTCGCACCGTGCGCGCCGCGCTCGATGAGCTTGCGGACTTCGGCCGGCCGTCGCGCATCGCCCTGGCGGTGCTCGTCGATCGCGGCGGACGGGAGCTCCCGATCCATGCCGACGTCGTGGGCAAGCGAATCGACGTGGCCGATGCCGATCGGGTCGACGTGCTCGTCGAATCGCTCGACGGTGACGAAGGGGTGGTGGTCGCCCCGCGCGAGGAGCCGGCGTGAGCCAGCCACTCGGGAAGGACCTGCTCGGGCTGGAACATCTCACCGCCGAACAGATCCTCCTGCTCCTCGACACGGCGGACGCATTCAAGGAAGTGAGCGAGCGTCCGATCAAGAAGGTGCCGGCGTTGCGCGGCATGACGATCGTCAACCTCTTTTTCGAGGCGTCGACGCGTACGCGCATCTCGTTCGAGTTCGCGGAGAAGCGGCTCAGCGCCGACACCGTGAATGTCGCCTCCACCGGATCGAGCGTGTCGAAGGGCGAGACGCTGGTCGACACCGCCCGCAACCTCGAGGCGATGCGGATCAACATGGTGGTGATCCGGCACTCCGCGTCGGGCGCGGCGCGCTTTCTCGGTGAGCGCATCGAGTCGAACGTGATCAACGCCGGCGATGGCACGCACGAGCATCCCACACAGGGGCTGCTCGACCTGCTCACCCTGCGCGACCATCTCGGCTCGCTCGAGGGGCGCCGCATCTGCATCTGCGGCGACGTCCTGCATTCACGCGTGGCCCGCTCCAACCTGTGGGGCCTTACGCGGCTCGGCGCCAAGGTGGGCGTGTGCGGTCCGCGATCGCTGCTCCCCAATGCCATCGGCGATCTCGGGGTCGAGGTATTCGACCGGATCGAGGACGCCATCGAATGGGCCGAGGCCCTCAACATTCTTCGCCTGCAGCTCGAACGCATGACCCATGGCTACATCCCCAGCCTGCGCGAGTACAACCGCGTGTTCGGCGTGACCCGACAGCGCCTCGAACGCGCTCCGCGCGATGTGCTGATCCTCCATCCAGGGCCGATGAATCGCGGCGTGGAGATCGATTCCGATGTGGCCGACGGTCCGCACAGCGTGATCCTCGAGCAGGTGACCAACGGCGTGGCCGTCCGGATGGCGGTGCTCTACCTGCTGGCGGGGATGCGCGCCGAGCCGAAGACACCCGAACGGTCGCCAGGGGCGGGAAGTCCCCCCGCGCCTGCGGCCGACGGCACCGCGCGGGGCGCGCGATGAGCCCCACCCGCACGCCCGGCGCAGCGGAGGCCGGCGAGATGGCCGTCCGCCGTGCCAGCGGTCGCATCCTGCTGCGCGGCGGCCGCGTGGTCGACCCGTCGCAGGGGCTCGATGCCCTGGGTGACGTGATGCTGGTCGACGGCCGCGTCGACCACGCCGGCGCCTCGTTAGGCGCCGTGCCCGGTGACGACGTGACCGTCGTCGAGTGCGCGGGGCTGGTGGTGGCCCCCGGCTTCATCGACGTGCACTGCCACCTGCGCGAGCCGGGGCGCGAGGACGTGGAGACGATCGCCACGGGTGCCCGTGCCGCGGCGGCCGGCGGGTTCACGGCCGTCTGCGCCATGCCCAACACGCAGCCCGTGACCGACAACCAGGCGGCGGTGGGTTTCGTGCTGCGCCAGGGGCTCGCCGCCGGCGGCGCCCGCGTGCACCCCATCGGCGCCATCTCCCTCGGGCAGCGCGGCGAAGCGCTCGCGGAGTTCGGCGAGATGATCGGCGCCGGCGCGGTCGCCGTCAGCGATGACGGTCGTCCGGTGGTGAGCGCCCACCTCATGCGCACCGCGCTGGAGTACGCGCGCACCTTCGAGGTGCCCGTTGCCGATCACTGCGAGGAGCCGACGCTCGCCGACGGTGGTGCCATGAACGAGGGGATCGTCAGCGCGCGACTGGGGCTCAAGGGCATTCCCGCCGAGGCCGAGGAGATCATGGCGATCCGCGACATCCTGCTCGCGCGTCGCACCGGCGGACATGTGCACCTCTGCCACATGAGCACCCGCGGTTCGGTGGAGCTCATCCGCTGGGGCAAGGATCGCGGCATCCGCGTCACCGCCGAGGTGTGCCCGCACCACCTGTCGCTCACCGAGGATCGGGTGGAGGGCTACGACACCAATGCCAAGATGAACCCGCCGTTGCGTACCGCCGCCGACGTGGCGGCGCTGCAGGAGGCGGTGAAGGATGGGACCATCGATCTCGTCGCCACCGATCACGCCCCACATCACTACGACGAGAAGGAACGCGAATTCGCCGACGCGCCCAACGGGATCATCGGCCTCGAGACCGCGCTCGCCGTCGTCACGACCTGGCTCGTGCGACCGGGCATCATCGATGTGCCCACGCTGGTCGAACGCATGGCGGTCGCACCGGCTCGCGTGTTTGGCGTGCCCGGCGGTTCCTTGCGCCGCGGCGCGGTGGCGGACGTGACCGTGTTCGATCCCGATCGTGCGTGGACCGTCGACCCGGCCGCGTTGCGGACAAAGGGGCGGAACACACCCTATGCCGGCCAGCAACTGTACGGTCGTGCCATGTGTACCATTGTGGGCGGTCGAATCGTCCATCAGGTTGCGGAGTGAGCGCGGGGTGAGCGAGCTGCTCGCGCCGCGGCGGCATGTCGTCACGGTGTGCAGGCGCCTGTACGAGCGCGGGCTCATCGCCGGCCCCGATGGCAACGTGTCGGTCAGGCTGGACAGCGGACGCCTGCTCGTCACGCCGGCGGGCATGTCCAAGGTGGACGTTCGTGAGGAAGACCTGGTGGAGGTGACGCTCGATGGCGAGGTGGCCTCGGGTGAGCGTCCACCTACGAGCGAACTGGCCGTGCACCTGCGGATCTACCGTCGTCGCGCGGACGTCAACGCGGTGGTGCATGCACACCCGCCGCACGCCACGGCATTCGCGATGGTGGGGGAAGGGATCGGCCCGGTGCTGCCGGAGCTGGTCTGGCAGGTGGGGTGGGTACCGCTGGTGCCGTACGCGATGCCGGGTACGGCGGCGCTGGCTGAACGGTTCGACCCGTTTCTCGATCGGCACGATGCGTTTCTCATGGCCCATCATGGCGCGGTGACCGCCGGGCGCACGCTGCGCGACGCGCACCAGCGCATGGAGAGTCTCGAGCACGCTGCGACGATTCTGCTCGCCGCGCGTCAACTTGGGGAAGTGCGGCCACTTGCCGCCGCCGATGTGGCGGCACTGATGGAAGCCCGGCGGAAGGCGATGCCGGACGATGTGTATCCAGACCGTCCCGCGGGGGGCGGCGCGAGGACCGAAGGATGACGGAAAACTCGATGGAACAGCTCACCGCGTTCATGGAGGAGCGTGCCCGCTACGAGGGCTGGCTCTCCCAGCTCGAGGCGCGCCGCGACTCGACCCCACCACACGTGTTCGATCGGGTCTCCGCGGACTACCGCGAACGGCTTCAGCGTGTCACGGAGCAGCTCTCGAGTCGCGCCGGGGACCTCGAGAACTCGGCGGCGTCGCTCGCCTCCAGGATCGCCGCCCTGTTCACGGACGAGTCGACGCGCAAGGATGAGCGCGCGGAGGCCGAATTGCGCGCCCTGGTCGGCGAGTTTACCGAGGATCATGCACGCGATGTCGTCGCGAGGTGCGACGAGGCAATCGCCACCCTCGTGTCCGATCGCGAGGCCGTGGCCGGCGAACTCACCCGCGTACAGCAGATTCTCGCCGTCGCGCGCCCGGGCGCCGTGGTCGCTCCGCCACCGCAGGCCATGGCCCCCGCGGTCGAGAACGACGACACGATCGTGCCCATCGAGTCGCTGGCCCCCGCGGAGGCGCGCGACGGCGCGGAGCCGGCGGCGTCCACGGCCGCCTTCGACGAACTGGCCTTCCTGCAGTCGGTCGTCCACAATCCGCCGGCGAGCGCACCCGCGCCCGAGGCGACGTCGCCGCGCGCCGAGGAGCGTCAGGCGTCCGACGCCGCCGCGACCAACGGTGCCGGTTCGAACGCGCATGGTGGCGCAGCCTCCGCGGAGTCGCTCGGCGCGCCGAATCGCGCGCCCACTCCGATCCTCTCGCGTCCGCCGATCTCCGAGGATGCGGCGTTGCCGCAATCGACGCTGACCCCCGGCAGCATTCCGGCGTTCCTCAAGGATATGCCCACCGAGCAGATCAAGACGCTCAAGTGCCAGGAGTGCGGGACGATGAACTATCCCACGGAGTGGTACTGCGAGCGGTGCGGGGGCGAGCTGGCGGCGATGTAACCCCGTCGAGACATGGGCCGCGGAGTGGATTGCGTCCGCGCCGTGTCGGTCAGGAAAGCCAGAGAGGGCCGGATCGTGTGAACGATCCGGCCCTCGTGGCGTCGATCAGCGAGCGGTGGCTCAGCCCTGCTTCGCGGCCGCCTTCGCCATGCGGCTCTTCTGGCGCGCCGCATTGTTGCGGTGAATCAGCCCCTTGCGCGCGGCACGATCGAGCAGGCTCACGGCCTGGCGCAACTCCGCCTCCGAGGCACCAGCGGCCTTGCCCTTCTTGAGCGCGGTACGAAGTGTCGAGCGCTGCGCGCGATTACGGACGGTGGCGGAGCGGGACTTCCGCATGTTCTTCTTCGCGGACGCGATATTCGGCACGGAAACGGTCTCCAATTGGCGGATCAAGTCAGAATCGCAGCCACGAAGGCTACCCACGGCAGGCGCCCATGTCAAGATGCTGCAGCCATTTGGCCGCTCTCGCGCTTTGACTTGCCCCTCGCGACTGGCTAGCTTTGCGCCGGTGCCGGACGGACCGGTACCACCCTCCGCGCCAACCCCTACATCGCCGCATTTGGACAAGCTCCAGCAGTTCATGCTCATCGCGCCTGTCCTGCTGTTCTCGATGGTCGCGCATGAGTACGCCCACGGCTATGCGGCCCTCAAGCAGGGCGATTCGACGGCCTACCAGCTCGGTCGCCTGACGTGGAATCCCGTCAAGCACATCGATCCGTTCATGACCGTGCTGCTGCCGATCCTCACCTTCGTCATCGGCTCGTTCATCTTCGGCGGCGCCAAGCCGGTGCCGGTGAATCCGCGCAACTACCGGAACTTCAAGCGCGGCGACATCATCGTCTCGCTGGCGGGCGTGGCCGTCAATGCCGTCATTGCCGTCGCCTGCACCATCGCGATCATCCTGCTCGGCATGCTCGGCCGCGCGATCCCGGCGGCCGCCGGCACGTTCGGGATCCTGCAGATCATGCTCGACTACGGGATCCTCTTCAATCTCGTCCTGATCTTCTTCAACTTGCTGCCGATTCCGCCGCTCGACGGCTCGCACGTCATGAAGTACCTGCTCCCGCCGGCCTGGGCCATGCAATATCAGCGGATCGGCTTCTATGGCCTGCCGATTCTCATCGTGTTGCTGACCATCGGGTCGCCGATTCTTCGCGTCTGGATGTCGCCGATGTTCGCGCTGTACGGGCTCGCCGACCAGGCGGTCGCGCCGTACCTGCTGCGGTTGCCGTGGGCGTAGCCGTCGCGTCCGCCGACGCCGGGACGGGAGCCCCCTTCGTCGTCGAACTGCAGGAGTTTTCCGGACCGCTCGACCTGCTGCTCACGCTCCTCCGCGACGAGCAGATCGACATCTACGACATCCCGATCGCCCGCATCGCCGAGCAGTTCCTGGCGCGCATTCGCGAGATGGCGCTCGACGAGGCCGCCGACTACCTCGAGATGGCGGCGCGACTG